>JBFXBK010000174.1:0-17676 GCA_050183255.1 Polyangiaceae bacterium
GAGGGGCTCGATGGCCACATGGTCAGCGTCACGGGCCAGCTGGATCTGCAATTCGTGCCGTTCTCCGCGCTGATCGACCCGAACACGCTGCTGACGGAGGTGCGCTTCGTGTCGACTGAGAGCGACTTCCACCGCCTGGCTCGTCTGCTGGGCACCCGCGTCGAGCGCCAGGGCTAGCCGCGGCGCCCTTCCCGGGTACGCGCCAGCTCGCGTACGATACTTGCAACGCGACCAGGGCGATGGGGCGGGTTGCCCACCACAAGGAGTGGTCTTGCGATGATCAAAGCTTCGGGTTCGAGGTTGGTTTTGGGGTTAGGTGCGCTGTTCTTCGCTGCGCTGCCTTACGGCTGCAGTAGTGATGAAGGCGGGGGCAGTGTGTCGCAAAGCGACGCGCCAAACGCCGTAGCCGTAGCACTTTGCGGCGACTACTACGGCTGTAGCTGCGACGAGAATGACAACACGTTCAGCAGCCGGGACGACTGCGAGCTCCAGGTCGCGGCCACTGTTCAACAGGCGATCGACGAAGGCAAAGCCGCCGAGCTCAGCTACGACGACACCTGCATCCCGAAGCTCAAGGGGCTGGTGTCGGCGCTGGACTGTCGTGCAAGCGGTGAGATCGGCTTCGACGCGAACCTGATCAAGCTCTACCAGGACTACGTCGACTGCAAGCTGTACTACGGCGACAAGCAGCCCGGCAGTTCCTGCACCAAGCTCAACGACAGCGGCTCCGACGACTGCGTGAAAGGCTCCAAGTGTGAGCTCGGCGTGTGTAGCGCGTTCACTGCGCGAGGCGGGGTGGGCGCTCCCTGCCAGCAAGGCGACGAGTGTGACGCCGGGCTGGTGTGTGTCGGCGTCGACAACCCGACCAGCAAGACCTGCCAGAGCCTACCAGCGGTCGGACAAACCTGCCTCGGCACCCAAGACCTCTGCGCCACCACCGCGTACTGCGATCAGAGCTCGAAGAAGTGCGCGGCTCTGCCCGCTACTGGAAAGCCTTGCGCCCCAAGCCCCAACGTCGCGCTCCGCCGCTGTGCGGAGGGCAACACTTGCGAGCAAGACACCTGCGCAGCAGCCCCAGGCGCTGGCGAGACCTGTGTCTTGGAGTGCGCCGTTGACCTCGTCTGCCAGAACAACCGCTGCGTGACTGGTCAGAGCGCGTCGTGTGACGTAACGCGCTTGACCGCTTCTGGCAGCTGAGAACTCAGCGAATCACATCGGTACCGAGGCGCTGTACAAGCGCCTCGGGGACCTTCACGCTGCCGTCTGCCTGCTGATACTGTTCGAGGATTGCCACCAGCGTACGCCCGACGGCGAGGCCGGAGCCGTTCAGCGTGTGCAGCAAGCGCGGCTTCGCCTTCGGTTCCGGACGGTAACGAATCTTGGCGCGGCGCGCCTGGAAGTCGCTACACACGGAGCAGCTCGAGATCTCGCGGAAGGCGCTCTGTCCAGGCAGCCACACCTCGAGGTCGTAGGTCTTGGCGGCGCTGAACCCCATGTCACCGGCGCACAACGCCGCGACACGATAGTGCAAGCCCAGCCCTTGCAGCACCTTCTCGGCGTGCCCCGTGAGCACCTCGAGCTCGTTCAGCGAGGTCTCGGGCGTGCACAGGCGCACCAGCTCGACCTTGCCAAACTGGTGCTGACGGATCAGGCCGCGCACGTCCTTGCCGTAGGAACCCGCTTCACTACGGAAACAAGGCGTGTATGCGGTGTACGCGATCGGCAGCTGCTCCACCTCGAGCACTTCGTCCCCGTGGAGGTTGGTCAACGACACCTCAGCCGTCGGCAGGAGGTAGAGCGGCGAGCTATCGCCTTCCTTGTCGTCGTCCGCCAGGCGGCGCTGGGTGCGGAACAGATCCGCCTCGAACTTGGGAAGCTGACCCGTCCCGAGGAGCGCCTCGGCCTTGACCATCAGCGGCCCGGAGACCTCGGTGTAGCCGTGAGTTCCCGTATGCAAATCCAGCATGTAGCCGGCAATTGCCCGCTCCAGGCGCGCGCCGAGTCCCGTCAGCACGCTGAAGCGCGAGCCGCTGAGCTTTGCGGCGCGCTCGAAATCGAGGATGCCGAGGCGCTCCCCGATCTCCCAGTGATTCTTTGGCTCGAAGTCGAACTTCGGCGCGTTACCCCAGGTGCGCACCACTTGATTGTCCGCTTCGCTGTGACCGTCGGGCACGCTCGCATCGGGCAGGTTCGGCACCTGCAGCAGCTGCTCAGCCATTTCGGCTTCGACCTTACCGAGCTCACTCTCGAGCTCCTTGATTTGCCCTGAGAGCTGCTTCAACGCGTCGCGCTTCTCCGCGAACGCGGCCTTGTCTGGTCCCTTCGCGAGGGCCGCCATGGCTTGGTTCGCGGCGTTGCGCTCTGCCTGTAGCGACTCTGTCTGACCGATCAGGGTCCTGCGTCGCTCACTCAGCGAGGCAATGCCATCCAGCGTACTTGCGGCGGCGCCGGAGCGCCGACCCAGCGCGGTTCGAACCTCATCCAAGTGGTCTGCAACGTATCTGGCGTCGAGCATTTCGGCGGCCTTATAGCTCACTCGGCGCGTCACGCCCATTGACGGGAGCGTGGCGTGCCTTCCCGCCGCCCTCGCGGTAGATTCGGGGTGTGAAAGCGCTTGTACCTCGCCTCTCCCGCTCGCTGCCCGCCCCTTGGTGCCGCGCTCTCGCCCTGCTTGGCACCGGGCTCCTTGGGCTCGGCTGCAGCGCGAACCCGCCCCCGCGCTGGCAAGAGGGGGGTGCGCCGCTCTTGATCCAGGGCGCTCGCTGGGACCGACCCGATGACGACCCCATCGAGATCCTGCCAAACGGTCAGGTGCTCGAAGACGGCGAGCCGATCATGCTAGTGGACCGCGCGGGCCGCGTCGTGGATGACGACAACGACCCAATCGCGATTCTGTTGCCCGACGGATTCGTCGGGGGCAACGACAACGAGCTACTGGGTCGCATTGGGGTGTCGAATGCGTCGCCTCCCAATTCGCCCGCCGCCTGGCTTGCGATCACTCCAGACGGCACCGTCGTGCGTTACGACTACGATGGCGATCAAGCGAACGATGGCCGCTGGGTGGGGTGTGACGGCGCGGCGCGCCGCACCTGCACGCTGGTGACCCACATGTTGCTGCTGCGGGAGTACCAACGCCGACCGCGCTCCGGAGTGAGTGTCGGCATTGGCGTCGGCTTCTAGCCAGACTTAGCTAAGGGCCCGCAATCCGCGCGGCTTTTTTGGCGGTTTGCGCCGCGCACGGTAGCGAAAGCGTAGAGGTCTTCTACGCCATGCGCTTCCGTCCGTACTCGAGCCCCGAATTTCCGAACGACAATCACCAGCTCCACTTGGGCGCTTCGTGGGTGTGCCTGAGCACGACAGGCTCGCCCCGAGCGGTGATGCGCGCGCCTCAGCAGTACGACGAGCAGCCGACGCTGGTTCCACTCACGCCCCTGCCGCCAAGCGTGGCAGAGCGAGTCCCAGAAACAGCGCCCCCTCCGAGCGTCGTGCCGAGCACGAAGATCCCCCTGCCGCCTGCGAGCATCGTGCAGAGCGTGATGCAGCGCTCCGCGGATGGGCTCGGCTTCACCATCTGTGTTCCAGATCCCCAGCTGTTCAACGAGTGGGAGCGCCCGGCACGCACTGATGAGCTGCACCTCACGGAGGCACCGGGGCCGCTGCTCTCGCGACTCCTCGAGCGCTTCGACAGCATCAGCTTCACCGTCACCGAGGCCTACGCGGCGCACGCCGAGCTGCACGAAGCGGCGCCTGAGACCCGTCGCTCCATCACGCCGGCGCTCCTGGCCCAAGACAATGAGTCGTGCGCTGATGACGTTTCAGGCTTCGCGCCAGTGCTCGAGCCAGAAGCCAGCGTACCACCGCCGGTTGCCGAGCTGATGGACAGCCTGCCGCCATCGACCCCGATGAACGAGAGCCAGTTCGAGGCCGACGATCGCGCGCTCAGCGCCGAGCTCTTCGAGGTGCTGAAGACCCTCGAGATCATCGACTCTGAGACCGAGTTTTCAAACGTTGAGGCTCCACGGAGCGGAGTCCACGCCACGCCGATCATCAGCAAGAGCGCGGTGGACGATCTGGCGGACGCAGTAGCCGAGGCGCTCTGCGCCGAGTACGGCGTCAGCTCACCGGCGCTCGAGTCAGCACCCAAGGTCCATTTCCCCGAGGCAGCACCCCAGGCAAGCGTGGGCGAAACGTCGGAGCAAACGTCGGCGGTGGCACACAGCGAGCCTCAGCCCGCGGCGGAACAAGAGCCGGCGCCGAACGCGGTCGCCGCCCTCGCGCCCAACCACTACAGCGACTTCGTCGGGGCCTTGTGCGCCGTCGCCATGGACAGCGGAGCGACGCGCGCCGCCGCCGTACTGCCACGCCTGCTCGACGGCAAGCTGCTCGACGCGAGCGCTCTCAGCGACGAAATCCAGGCGAGCCTCGAGCAAGCCGGCATCGCCAGCCTGCACGGCTCCTGCATCGAGCCTTCAGAAACGTTCAAGGCGAACGCCAGCGCCTGGAACCGGGTGCTCAGTGGCGCCAGCGATGACCTCTCGGCGTGCGGCGATACACTGGACGGCTTCGCAGCGTCCCTGCTGGGCGCCCTGCTTGGTCCGAGCAGCGACTGGAAGCAGCTACGCCGAGAGCTGCGTAAGCGCGGAGTCGCAGCCTTCGGCATGTTGTCCGTAGCAGCCTGAGCAAACCCGCCACGGATCTCGCGAAAAATTCGCCGTCACCACGCGCGGACACGCGAGCAAGCCTCACCAGGCCTGCAAAGCAAACGCCCGCTCGCCTACAAGCCAACGTGTAGGATGACGTAGGACGAGCCGTTTCCCAGATGGGAATGCGGCTCGAGAAAAAACATGCGTGTCCATTCCAGGCGTACTGGAGCTAGCAAACCCGCCGGGTTTGGTCGCTTTGCATCCCCGGCATGGCGCTTACACCCCGCGGGCAACGGAACAACTGCGCAGGGCAATCGGCCGACCCCGGATTGCATCGCGCGTTGGCACGGAGTGCTATGCCACACGGAAAGCCCACGGCTGAGAAGCCGACATTCGACCCACCGACTCCGCGTTCACGAGCGCTTGGCGAACCGCAGCGCGTGCTAAGCTCTTCGCCATGACCTCTCCTCTCCACGGCTCCAGCCGGCACAGCGTCATTTCTCGCGTACTGGGAGGAGTCGCCATCGGCGCTCTGCTGCTAGGGGCAAGCTTGTTTCCCGGCGGTTGTAGCGGCTCATCGGGCGGCGCTTCCGTCTGTGACCAGCTGGAGGGTGCCTGCGGTGGCGAGTGCACCTTCGATCAAGACTGTCCCAATGGAACCCACTGCGGGCAGGGCAGCACGTGCACCGCTGAGTGCACCACCGATGGGGGCCAATGCGGACCTGGAAAGCACTGCGATTCCACCGGGCAATGCCAAAACGGAGAGGCGGGAGCCGGCGGCTCCAGCTTCGGGGGCACGGGCGGCGGGTCGAGCGGCGGCACTGGTGGTAATGGCTGTATCGATGAGGACGTGAAGTTCGAGCCCCAGACCCCGACGGTCGTACTGCTAGTCGATCAATCCGGCTCGATGACGGACAATTTTGGCGGCACCGACCGCTGGAGCGCCGTCTACAACGCGCTCTTCGACCAACCAAACGGCGTGGTCCTCCAGCTACAGGACAAGGTGCGCTTCGGCCTCAGTCTTTACACCAGCCACGGTGGCTTCAACGGCGGTGAGTGTCCGATCCTCACGGAACAAGGCGTAGCCCTCGGCAACTACGCCGCCCTGGAGGCGCTGTTCTCCGCGAACCAGCCAGAAGGTGACACTCCGACGGGTGAGAGCATCACCGCGGTCGCCGCTGAGCTGGTTCAAGTCACCGAGCCCGGCGACAAGGCCATCGTGCTCGCCACGGACGGCGAACCTGACAACTGCATGGACGCCGACGCTCACGACGCGACCTCGCAGAAGATCTCGGTAGACGCGGCCGCCGCTGCTTTCACTCAGGGCATCCGCACCTACGTCATTGCCGTAGGCAGCGACATCAGCGACGCGCACCTGCAGGACGTGGCGAACGCCGGTAGCGGCACCACTAGCGGTCCAGATGCTCCCTTCTGGAAAGCCAACGATCAGTCGGGCCTGATCGACGCGTTCAACACCATCATCGAAGGCGTGCGCTCGTGCGTGTTCGATCTGAACGGCACCGTGTCCGCTGAGGCTCAGAACCAGGGTAAGGTCACGCTGGACGGCAAGGCGCTCGGCCAGGACGACGCAAACGGCTGGAAGCTCAACTCGCCGAGCCAGGTGGAGCTGGTGGGCGACGCCTGCGACGCCATCAAGAGCGGCGATCACGACATCAAGATTTCGTTTCCCTGTGGATCGATCACGCCGCGCTGAACGCCCCGCGGCCGCTACTTCTTGCGCCGGCCCTGCTTCGCCGGCTTCCCCGACTTAGCGGCCTTGTTCGGGCCCTTGCGGTTGCCTGCATCCCGCCCCGTCGCTCGAGGGCCGGCCCGACCGGTGTCCTTACGAGCGCTGTCCTTGCGACCGCCGGCCTTGCGCGCGCCGTCGGAGCGCCCGCCGCGCTTGTTCAGGACTTCCTCGACGGTGTTGCGCCCACGCCGGCCGCGCTGGTTCTTCTGCTCCAGATCATCTGGTGGGATGCGCCGGGCAAACACCGAGCGGCGCAGCACGGAGACGTCCTCGATCTCCACCAACATGCGGTCACCGATTTGAATCAAGTCGCCGCTGTTCAGGCCGTGAGCGCCGAGCTCATCCTCGGTCATCTCGTAGCGATCCGGGCCGAGAGACTCGAAGCGCACCAGGACGTCGACGAACGGATCATCCAGGCTGACGTAGAGGCCAGAGCCGACCACCGCGCTGACGCTGCCCTCCAGCTTGTCTCCGATGCGGTTCCGCATGAACAGTGCGCGGTACAGGTCGGACACCTCGCGCTCCACATCCATCACCGCGCGTTCGCGCTGACTCGAGCGCGTGGCCGCCGTCGCTGCGACTTCCCGCGCGGAATCACTGGTGTCCACCTGGCCACCGCGCAGGATGTGCTTCACCTGACGGTGCACCATCAAGTCGGGATAGCGACGGATCGGCGAGGTGAAGTGCAGGTAGGCGTCTGACGCCAAGCCGAAGTGCCCGACGTTGGTGATGTCGTAGGTCGCCTGCTTGAGCGAGCGCAGAGTCAGCCCTTCGAGCACCGTCTTGCGCGGATGTTCGGCGATCGAGCGCAAGAACTTGCCGAGCCCAAGAGGCTCCTGCATCTCGTCCAGGTCGAACTGCACACCGAGCTTTTGAGCTACTTCACCCAGGCGCTCGAGCTTCTTCTCGTCGGGCTTGCCGTGCACCCGATAGATGGCCAGGGCCTTGCGACGACCCAGCCAGCGGGCCACCAGCTCGTTCGCGAGCAGCATCAGCTCCTCGACGATCTGATACGCCTTCTTGATCCCCGGATCCTGAGTGCGCCGATAGATCGCGGTCGGAGCGCCGGTCTCCGGGTCAACCACGATGCGCGCCTCGGGCAAGTCCAGATCCAGCGCACCTCGCTTCATGCGCGCGCGGCGCAGCTTGCCGCTCACCTCCGCCAGGACCTTCAGCTCGCGCTTGAATGCGTCGGCCTGGGCGCTGCGCGGCGGTTCCTCGGTGAAACCCAGTGCCCGAGCCACACCCCCGTACGTGAGGCGGGCGGCCGAGCGCATCACGCCTTCGACGATCTTCACGCGCTTGACCTTCGCCTGCTTGTCGAGCTCGGCGATCACGCACAAGCACAGACGATCCGTCTCCGGCAGCAAGCTGCACAGATCCGCGGCGAGAGCCGATGGGAGCATCGGGATCGCGCGGTCCGGCAAGTAGATGGTGCAACCGCGACGCAGCGCTTCGGCGTCCAGGGCGGAGCCGGGCTGCACGTACTCACTCACGTCGGCAATCGCGACCCACACCTTGTAGCCGTCACCATCACGCTCCGCCCAGACCGCGTCGTCATGGTCGCGCGCGTCCTCGGGATCGATCGTGGGGAGAGGAACTCCGCGCAAGTCTTCGCGCTTCTCTGCAGCGATGCGCCGTAGCTTCGCTGCCATGCCCTCGGCCTCCGCCATCGCCTCCGGCGGGTGCTCTTCGGTGACCTCTTCACGCACCAAGATCTTCGCGACTTCAACCAGCGGGTCGCCGTCAGCGCCGAGCACTTCGACGAGCTCTGCCTGGGGATTCTCGTTCGCTGAATCGGGCCACTGGGTGATGCTCACCACGGCGGCGTCGCCATCCTCGCCGCGCTTTTCGCCAGGCGGAAGCGTGATCGGGCCACGGATGCGCGTGTCATCGGGGTCGAGCCACAGGCTGCGCCCGCGGCGCCGCATGACACCTGCGACGCGCGGACTGCGCCGCTCGACGATTTCCTCGATGCGGCCCTCGACGCCCCGGGCGCTGCGCCCCACGACGCCCACGCGCACGCGGTCGCGGTGCATCGCACCGCCAATCGCCTCAGGGGGGACGTAGACATCGTCTTTTCCGACTTGAACCACGAAGCCGAATCCTCGCGGATTCACATTGAGGAAGCCTTCCCAGCTCTCCGCGGCCGCCCGCGACTTGACGTCGGCCCGGTACTTTCCTCCGCGCCCCTCGCGCAGCTTGCCCTCGGCGACCAGCTGGTCGAGGAGCTCCGGCAATCGCCGCTTGGAACCCTTGGGCACACCGCACAGGTCTCCAATCTCGCCCACACTGAGCGGGCGGCCTTCTGCGCGCAGCGCTTCGACGATTGCTTCGGGTTTCGGTAAACGAGCCATGGCCCCGCTATAGACCGTCCCGCTGCCGCACCCAACGCTTAGCTGCAACCGACCATTCCGCCCTCGACCCGGACGCAGCGCGGGCGAGCTCACCGACCGCCAAACAGCAGCCTCAGATCCCCCAGCGAACGCCAAATGCTTCGACTCAGGGGCGCTTGGCGCTACAACGCGGGAGTGCAGAGAGGACACTGGCTACTGCTGTTGCGCGTCGCCACCTTGCTGGCGTTGGCCGCCAGCATGGCGCTGCTGATCGACTACACCACCCCGGCTGAAGCCTTCTGTGGCGCCGACTCTGCCTGCGCAAAGGTGCGCGGAAGCGGCTATGGGTACCTGTTCAACGGCCTGGTGCCAGTGCCTGCCGTGGGCTTGGCCGGCTTCGCCAGTCTGTTCCTTTTATCCCTCTGGAAAGACTCCGCGACCGGCCGCAAGCTCTTGCTGTACACCGCAAGCTTTGGCGCCGCGGTGGCGCTGTTCCTGATCGTGCTCCAGGTCGCGGTGGTCAAGCACCTGTGCTGGCTGTGCATGGTCGCCGACACCAGCGCGATCATCGCTGGTTCCGCCAGCATCATGTACAACAAGGCGTTCAGGGACGCCGAAGCCGCGCAGAAGAAGGAACGACCGATTCCGTATGGGCCCGACTTCGCCGGCTGGGCCCTCGCGCTGATGGGCGTGATCGCCGTCGCGGGCCCCGCCATTTGGCCCCGGGTGCGGCCATTGCCGCCGGTCCCCCCCACGATTGGCGCGCTCTATGTCTCGGGCAAGATCAACGTCGTCGAGTTCTTCGACTTCGAGTGCCCCCACTGCCGCGCGCTGCACCCCAAGCTGATGAAGTTCAAGGAGCAGTACAAGGACCAGGTCAACTTCGTCAGGAAAGATTTCCCCCTGGCATTTCACCTGAACGCGATGGCCAGCGCGAAGGGCCACATCTGCGCCAAGAATCAGGGGAAGGGCGAGGAGTACGCCGAGCGAATGCTCACCAGCGAGCCCATCGGTTCCATCGGGGCGACCAAGACCGCCAAGGCGCTCGGCCTCGACATGGACAAGTTCGAGAAGTGCGTCCTCGACCCAGCCACGGAAAAGACCATCCAGGCCGATCAGAAGATCTTGCGAGACGCCGAGATGGTCGGCCTGCCTACGACCTACGTGGGCGCGCGCCGCATCATCGGCAACCAGGATGAGTCGGTGTACGCCGATGCGTTTCGCCGCGCGGAAGCGGAGCTGAAGAGCGGAAAGCACGAGAGCGGCGTTCCAGCTTGGCTCTACACGGTGATTTGTTTCGCGGCCTTTGGCCTGATCGGGTGGTTCGGACGCCGCGAAGCGGATAGCTGAACGTCTGACGCACGCGCGGTCCGGCAGCGGGCCGAACCAGGACCACCGATGAGCGCTCGGGATGGAGCACAGCACTCCTCACCCCCGGAAAATTCGCAAGGCCGCCCAGCTCCTGCGAGGCGGTTCGCGGCCGTCGCACCAGCGCCTACCTGAGTTGTTTCGGGGCTATTGCGCGGGACAAAACCGATGGTAGAGTCCTCTATGGAACAGAAAAGTAAGCAATTGCCTGAAAGCACGCACGGGTCTGGTGGCCGCGTCGTGCCCTTCGAAGTGTTTCAGGCGCTCCCCAAGACCGACCTTCACGTCCACCTGGATGGCTCGCTGAGGCTGTCCACGATCCTCGACCTGGCGAAGGAAGAAGGCATCAACCTTCCCGCCAACACCGAAGAGGGCCTGCGCAAAGCCATCGGCTGCGGCAACAACTTCGGATCGCTCGTCGAGTACCTGCGCGGCTTCGAGATCACCCTCAAGGTGATGCAAACCGAAGCAGCGCTCGAGCGCATCGCGTTCGAGCTGGCTGAAGACGCGCACAACGAAAACGTACGCTACATGGAAGTGCGCTACGCGCCGATGCTGCACACCCAGCGCGGCCTGAAGCTCACCAAGGTGGTGGAAGCCGTGCTCAACGGTCTGAGCCGCGCGCGCGAGACCTACGGCATCAAGTGCAACGTCATCGTGTGTGGGATCCGCAACATCTCGCCGGAGTCGTCCTACGAGATGGCGGAGCTCGCGGTGGCGTACAAGGGCCGCGGCGTCGTTGGTTTCGACCTGGCTGGTGCCGAAGCAGATTTCCCCGCGGCACACCACAAGCGCGCGTTCCAGCTGGTGCGGGACAACAACATCAACTGCACCATCCACGCGGGTGAAGCGTATGGCCCTGAGTCGATCGCCCAAGCCATCCACGTGTGTGGCGCTCACCGCATCGGCCACGGCTGTCGCCTACGGGAGAACGGCGACCTGTTGCACTACATCAACGATCACCGCATCCCCCTCGAGTGCTGCCCGTCGAGCAACGTGCAGACGCAAGCCGTCGAGACGCTCGAGAGCCACCCGCTCAAGCTCTACTTCGACCTCGGTCTGCGCGTGACGATCAACACCGACAACCGGCTGATCACCGACACCAGCGTCTCCAAGGAGCTCTACTTGGTGCACACCAAGATGGGCGTTCCGTTCAAGGAGATTAAGAGCATGATCGTGGCCGGCTTCAAGTCGGCGTTCCGGCCCTTCCACGAGAAGCAGGCCGCGCTCCGTCACGTCGTGGCGGAGCTCAGCCGCTACGACGACGATGGCAACCTGCTCGACGTCCCGCTCAAGGACCCCAAGCGCCCCCGCGCCAGCGCGGAGCTGAGCAGCCCGCCAGCGGCTCCCGCAGCCGCACCCGCGAAGGCTTGAGCAGCCCCAGGCAGCTCGAGGGCCCTGCACCAAACGGTGTGGGGCTCTCTGCTTTTGTCGACGTACACTCGCGCCATGCCGGGCATCGGACGCTTCATCTCAGCCTCTCGCCTGGCTCTGGTTCTCGGCTTGTTGGGGGTGAGTGCAGTCTTCCTAGCGCGCTCGGTGGGTGAAGCGTGGAGCGGCAACGCGCCAGTCGGTGCGCTGATTCTGTCAAGCAGCGTGATGCTCCTGGGGCTGACGCTGCTGCCGACCGTATTTCCGTACGGTTGCACACGCTGCAAAGTCGCACTGCGCGACACCGACACGACGTTGCCGTCGGAGTGCTTCGAGCGGCTCAACCAGAGCATCGTGCAACGCAACGCCGAGGCTCTCCTCGAGCTGCGGCTGGAGGAGGCTCCTCGCAACACTTACGCAAAGCTCGAGCTCGAGTACTGCCCCCGCTGCCAGCAAATCGGGCGTGCCCGCGCCCTGACTCAGCACTACAACGGTGAGTTCGTGAAGACCGAGCTGATTGGCCCACGAGAAGCGGTGGACGGCGAGTTCGTGTCTGCGGCGCTCGAGCTGATCCGCAAGCGCGCGCTGCTTTGAACTCAGAACCGCAGGTCGGAGCGCACGTCGCCCGTCGCGTCACCCAGGGTCTTGATCGCGCTCTCGATGGCGTCACTCTGCTCTTCAGGTAGCTTGATGATGAAGCGCGCGTAGATATCGCCCACCTTGTCCTTGCGCTTCACGCCGCGCCCCTTGAGCCGCGCGAGCTGCCCGCTCTGAGCGCCCTGCGGCACCGTCAACGTCACGTCGCCGCCGGGAGTCGGTACCCGCACTTTGGCGCCGTAATAGGCTTCTGTGACGCTGATCGGCAAGTCGACGTGGAGGTCGAGACCGTCGCGCTCGAAATAGGGGTGAGGCGATACACGGATGCTGAGGATCAAATCTCCCGCGGGTCCGCCGCCCATGCCGGGAGCGCCGTGTCCTTTGACGCGCACCTTGTCGCCATCGTCAGCACCAGGCGGAATCCTCACGGAAACCTCTTCGCCGCCGTCTTGCAGGCGAAGCTTCATGGTGGAGCCCGCGATCGCGTCGACGAAGCTCACCTGAACCTCGCTGAGCACGTCACTGCCCTTCATCGGCATGTTGCCGAAGCCGGCCCCGCCGTTGCGGCGCCGCCCGCCACCAAACAGATCGCCGAACATATCGCCTACGCCGCTGCCTTGAGCCGCGCTGAAGATGTCCTCGAAGTTGATGTTGCCTTGAGGGCCGCCACCACGCCGCCCTCGCGAGCGGTACGCGCGATACACGTCCGGGTCGAAGCCTTCGCGGAGCCCCTCTTCACCGAACTCGTCGTACAGCGCGCGCTTCTTTGCATCGCTCAGCACCTGGTGCGCGCGGTTCACCGCCTTGAAGCGGCGCTCCTTGTCAGCGTCTCCTTGGTTGCGATCGGGGTGCAGCTCTTTGGTGAGCTTCTTGAACGCCTTCTTGATCTCGTCGGCAGAAGCGCTGCGGCTGACACCCAGCTCGTCGTAGTAATCCTTGGCCATGCTTGGTTTTCCTGATGCCAGCGCCGAGCGCTAGCCGGTGGGACAACGTAAATCGCTGAAGCCGCTGAGCAACCCTCGTTGGCGCGGGCTTTCGAGGCTATTTTCGCCGCTTCGCCCGCTTCGCTCCCCCTGGGCTGCGACAACTCGCCACCACCCAGTCGCTGTCCACATCGAGCGCTCGCTCCTCGAAGTCTGCGGTGAACTCGATGTCGCGGAAACCAGCGTAGTGAAGCAGCGCCTCCATTTCCTGGGGGAAGAACTGGCGATGGGTCAGCGGAACCGCCCACGGCTCCGAGCCATCCACTGGCTGAAACTGCATCCAGCACAACTGGACTTGCCGCACGGGATCGTACTCGAAGCGTTCGGAGTACTTCACCAGCTTGCCGCTGCTCGGGTCTCGGAGGCGCATACCGCTGTAGTTGCGCCCCGGATCCAGCGCCAAGTCAGCGGGCCGTGGCAGCGAGAAGTCGAACACCAAATGTCCGCCGGGAACCAGGTGGGCCTTCACCCGCGCAAAGAAGGCTTCCACGTCAGCGCGGGTGTAGAGGTGCAGCACGCTGTTGAACGCGCTGATGATCAGCGGAAACCGCCGCCGCGTGCGCCACGTGCGCATATCGCCCCGCGCCAGATGCACTCTCGCCTGGACCTCCGCGTCCTCTTTGGCCAGGCGCTCCTTCAGCGACTCCAGCATCGGAGCTGAGAGGTCCACGCCCCATACCTCGTGCTCGGAGCGCGCAAGCGGCAGCGCGACGCGCCCGTTACCCACGGCGTACTCGAGCACAGGGCCACCGACTCGATCAGCCAGCGCGACGTAGAAGTCTACGTCCTGCCGTCGGCTGCGGTAGGCCTTGGAGTAGTACGCGGGGTCCGCGTAGTGGGCGAGGGCCCCATAGTCACCCGCGTGACCGAGCTTCGAGAGATCCAGCCCAGACACGCGTTAGCGCTCGCCAATGCAGGTGACGTTGCCGGGAGGCAACAACCGCTTCAGATGCGGTTCTCTTCGATCCACTCGCGCACAACCTCCTGGCTGTCGCGGTGGAAGCGCACCTTGCCAGCCGCGATCTCTCGCAGGCTGTTGACTGCGTCGCGATTGCGAGCGCGAACGAGAGGATCCGCGCCCTTCATCAGCTGACGAGCACGGTTGGCCGCCAATACCACGAGGGCAAAGCGGTTCTCTTCTTTCTCCAAGCAATCTTCAACGGTAACGCGAGCCATAGGGGACGGGCACGCTAGCGAGCGCCCGCAGCCTGCGCAAGGCGATCGCCGCCGCAAATTGAGCGTCGAGCCAGCTGAAGCCCCCGAATATCCGCACGGTTGTTCAGCACTACTGAACATGGGTTTAGTCAGGTTGGGCACCGAAGTGTTCCAACTACCCCCACACTGGAACTGGGCTGGTCGTGTCAGGCTGCGTTGCAATGAACCTGCTCACGCGCTTGGCCCGCTCGAATCCGCTCACGACCGACCTGGGCCTGTTGGTGCTTCGGGTGTGGTTCGGGCTCACCATGGCCTTCGTGCACGGCTACGGCAAGCTGATGAACCTTGGGGACTTCAGCGCCAAGGTCGCGAAACTCGGACTGCCGTTGCCCGGCGTGCTCGGTCCCGCGGCAGGCCTCAGCGAATTTCTGGGCGGAATCCTGCTCGCCCTGGGTCTGATGACCCGGCTGTCCTCGGTGAGTTTGATCTGCACCATGAGCGTGGCGGCCTTCGTGGTGCACGCACACGACCCCTTCCAAAAGAAGGAGCTGGCGTTGTGCTATGGCGTCGCCGCGGTTGCGCTGCTGCTAGCCGGCCCAGGTCGCTTCAGCGCGGACGCACGCTTCTTCGCGCGGAAATAACCGCTACCCCCACAAAGCCGTAGATCCTCTCACCCGATCATCCGTCATCCGCAAACTCGAAGGTGCGTCCTGTGGATCGCGCCTCTTCGAGGCGATCTGGCTTGCGTCGTGGGGCGCAAACCGGGACATTCGTGAGTTGGGGAAGAGGCTACGCCAAAGGGGCGTACGTAAGCTGACGGCGTGTGCGCGGGGGAACGTCTTCTCGCCGTGACCGTGGGCTGGGAGGAAGCTTGAGATGCTAATCGATAGAACCAAGGCTTTGTTGTTGGTGGGTGCGCTGGCGACCAGCGCGTGTGTTGTGAAGGAGAGCGCGGACAACGCGGACGGCGGCACCGCAGGCAGCGGTAACGGCGGAAGCGGCGGAAGCACCGCGGGTGCGAGCGGAAGCGGTGGCACCGCGGGTAGCTCGACCACGGGTGGAACGGGTGGAGCAACGGGCGGTACCGGCGGCGCAACTGGGGGCACCGGTGGTGCAACAGGAGGAACCGGCGGAACCACTGGCGGAACCGGCGGCACCGGGGGCGCAACCTGCGATGACAGCGTGGGCACCGCGCTCACGGACTGCAGCACGCAGTTCCCGGCGCCAACTACTGAAGGCGCTTGCGACATCCGCAACGACCTCTGCAACCTGATCATCGGCAAGCTCAAGCCAGGTCGCGATCAAGCAGTCGCGGACTGCATGACCAACCTGACCGACGCCTGCGACTACACCACCGGCTACGCCTGCTACTACGACGCGCTCAAGGACTCGTGCCCAGACCCCGACGTCACGCAGGACTGCGCGGACATGGTCACGGCCTGTTCAGCGACGGTCACCGTCGACCAGACCGAGTGCGAGCAGTACACGAGCGGCATGACCCCGGGAGCGCGCGCGGCGTTCGCCGGCTGCATGGCGACGGACTGCGACGTGTACCTGTGCGCCGAAGGCGTGCTCTTCACGGCGATCGAGTAAGCAGAAGAACGGCGCTGGGAGCCGCAAATCTCCCGGTCAAGGCGCGGCGCTCGAAGCATTGCTCGGGCGCCGTTTTTTGTTTGGGGTGAGGGTGTAGTCTTAGTCCATGGCGCACAAACCGTTCCCCGACCCACCCAGCTGGAGCGAGCGCTTCTTGAGCGTGGGCATCACGGGGACCAACGGCAAGACCAGCACCACTAGTTTCCTTGCGGCAATGCTCGACGACTTCGCGCCGCCGGTGCCTCGCACGACCACCCTGGGCCTGTGGCTCGGCGCTGAGCAGCAGACCGACCTGCCCCAGACGTACCTCGGCTTCATCCGCCTGCTAGAGCGCGCCAGGGACCGCGGCGCCCGCTTCGCCAGCCTGGAGGTTACCAGCGAGGTGCTAGCTCAAGGCTTTGCGCAGAAGTGGCCGTTCCGCGCGGCAATATTCACGAACCTGAGCCACGACCATCTGGATGCGCACCAGAGCCCAGAGCACTACTTTGCTTCCAAGGCTCAGCTCTTCTTGCACCTCCCGAAAGGTGCCACCGCGGTGATCAACGGCGCCGACGAAGTGTCGCCACTCCTCGCTGAGGTGACGCCCGACCACGTGAAGAAGCTCTTCTACGGCGTCCCATCGCGCGGTGCGCCGCAGCTACCGCTAGACGTCAGCGTCGAAGACGTCAGCTTGAGCTGGCAGGGGACGCGGGCGCGGGTGGTGGCTTTGACGGAGGCTGCCCGCGCGCTCGAGCTGCCCGAGCAGCTCAAGCTCGGCGCGATCGGCGAAATCTTCCTGGAGAACGCGCTAGCCGCGCTCATCATGGCCACGGCCCTCGGAGTTCCCGCCGACCGCGCCGCCCGCGTCCTAGCGCTTCAACAAGCTCCCAGGGGACGCTTTGAAGTGGTGCATGAGTCGCCTCATGTGATCATCGACTACGCGCACACGCCCGACGCCTTGAGCCGCACGCTGCGCACGGCGAAGGCGCTCTGTGAAGGCGAGCTGTGGGTGATATTCGGAGCTGGCGGCAATCGCGACAAAGACAAGCGGCCAGAAATGGGTAAAGCCGCCGCCAGTGCTGACCACGTCGTCTTGACTACCGACAACCCGAGGGATGAGTCGCCGCTCGCGATTGCCGAAGCCATCGCCGCAGGACTGAAGCGCGTCGACGGCGCACCTCTCCCCCAAATCCAGCTCGATCGAGCGTTGGCCATCGCTCAGACGCTGAATCAGGCGGACCCACACGACACCGTCGTGATCGCGGGCAAGGGACACGAGACGGGGATCCTCAGAGACGGCCAGCTTCAAGGCCAAGGCGATCACGAGTTGGTGGCGCGCGCGTTGCCAAAGACCCCTCCGGCTGTTTAACGTTCCAGCATGAAAACGCGGACGGCGATGCTTGGGCTCGTGATGTGTGGTGTGGCGCTGCTCGCGTGCAAGAAGGTGAAGGTGCCCGCGGAGTGGGAGGCTTATGTCCCCACGGAAGGGCTCACGAGCGCGATCCCGATGAGCACGTACGGCTCGCAGCCTCCACAGATCCGGCTCTTCTACAAGCGCAGCAAGGTCGACATCAACGAGCTGAACACGGCCTTCGAGACCAAGTACACCGGCATGGGCCTGGAGAAGATCTGGGAGTGCACCGACATCCCGGATAAGCCCGCCGCGGGTTTCGCCAAGGCGCCGATGCAGTACGTCGACTACTCGGTGATCCCGCTGACCGCTGACACCTGGGACGCAATCGTCGCCAAGACCAGCAAGATCACGCGCATCGGGCTGCCACTCAAGCGCAAATGCGTGTGGCTCCCCGCGGCGGCCAAAGTCTGCGGCGGCATGCCCTCAGGCGACGAATGCCGCATCTCAATCCAAGCTCAATGACGTTCTCGTTTCCTCGCGGCACGAA
>JBFXBK010000175.1:0-17555 GCA_050183255.1 Polyangiaceae bacterium
CTCCCTCGCTGCACTGGACTTGGCCGCGTGCGTGCTCGCCACACTCCCTGCGGCCGCCGACGACCTCACGTACTCCGACATCGACCGCGCGACCGTACGCGTCTTGGCGCTCGGCCCAGTCGACATCGAAGAAGTCGAACACGACAAGGTCAAATACCCGGTCGCGATCCCACTGGCCGGCCATGGCAGCGGCGTGCTGATCGGTGCTGACGGGTTGATCCTCACGGCAGAGCATGTCGTCGCCGATTCTCGCGCGATCGCCGTGATGATCCCCGGCTACCCCAAGGCGCTCCCCGCAGTGGTGGTCTACGAGAACGAAGATCACGACGTGGCGCTGGTGCGCGTCCTGGGCAACTACACCCAGGTCGCGAAGCTGGCTGACCCAAGCGACGCCTTGGCGGTGCGACAGACGGTCTTCGCCATCGGCTATCCGCTGGATGCGAAGCGCACGGATCCTCAGAGCACCCAGGGTATCGTGTCGGGAAAGCTGCCGGATGGCGCGCTTCAGCTGGGCATGACGGTGAACCCAGGCAACTCCGGGGGGCCGGTCGTCGACGAGAAGGGACTGGTGCGGGGCATCGTGATCGCCCGTTCGCGCCTGGACCAAGGCGCAGTGGGTCTCGCTTATGCGGTGCCGCTCAGCGACATCGTGGGCCCGGTGAGTCAGCAGGAGAACACTCCGCTCTCGACCGAGAAGGACGCTTATCTCCGCACGGATGCGGCGCAGCTGTCCGCCGAGCTCACCACGACCATGAGCCAGTATGGCCTCGAGGTGCTGGAAGCATCTCTCTCCGGCGGCTCCCTGGACTTGGACCCCAAGCTCCGCAAGACGCTGAACCGAGCCTCCTATGGCGAGCACGCGTCAGTCGACGGTCGCCTGATGAGCGCCGCGATGTACTGGAATCAGTCCCTGGTGCAGCAGGCCCGCGGCAAGAGCGTGTGGCGCAAGTCACGCGCGTACGCGGTGAAGCTCGCGAAACAAGCGGTAAAGCTCGAGCCGGAGCTGAAAAAGAGCTCAAAATTCATCAGCGTGGTGCTGAAGGGGAGTGCCTCCGCCGACGGCAACTTCCACGCCGACGACAACCAGAGTGGAACCCAGCGCACTGGTACCCTTTCCCGCTTCGACACCGGGCCGACCGACTTCCCGGAGCCTGAGCCCGAACCAGAGCCGAAGAAGAAGACCAAGGGCGGTTACGTGTCTGGTGAGTACGGATACGGCCAAGTGGGGAGCGGGGATACTTCCGTCAGCTCGTGGTTCTATGGTTTCGAAGGCGGATACTGGGGAAGCAAAGGCGCGCTGAGGTTCACTCTGGGTGGCGTGGTCCGACGTCACACGAGCGCCGACTACGAGTATCCGGGTTGCCAAGATGGGTCCACCTCGTTGGCTTGCACCGAAGGCGTGGACATCAGCGCAACAGCCTTCGGATTCCGCACATCAATAATCCCCACGGAAAATCTATTCGTCGCCGCAGGCCTGGAGATTGTCTCCGTGTCCGACACAGGCGCGGACAGCGACCCTGAGGGGTTCGAGTTCGAGTTCAGCGCCGGAGTACGCATTCCGTTTGACGTTTTGGTGCTGGAAACGAAGGCACTCGCGCTCTTAGGCGAGTCGACCATCCTCGGCGCGAGCGCCGGGCTCGGGGTCTTCTTCTAATGTCCAGATTGATGCCCAAGCACAGCATCTATTTGCTCACGCTCCTGCTCGCAACTCTATTTGCGCCGAGCGCACTCGCCCAAACCGTTGCCTACGACAACATCGATCAGGCCACGGTGCGCGTGCTCGGCATGGGCAATATCGAAGTCGAGGCCATCGAGGACGAGGGCCAGACGTATCAGCTCGCGGTGCCCATCGCCGGCCACGGCAGCGGTGTCCTGCTGTCCAAGGATGGCTTGATCCTCACCGCGGCTCACGTCATCGCCGATACTCGCGCTCTCGCGGTATTGGTGCCTGGTCACCTCGGTCCTCTCCCCGCGGTAACGGTTTACAGCGACACCACTCGGGATTTCGCGCTGCTGCGCGTGAAGGGTGACTTCGAACACATCGCTGAGCTAGCCGATCCAAAGGCGCCCCTGGCGATCCGTCAAAACGTGTTCGCGATTGGGTACCCACTGGACGCCACCCGCGTAGACCCTCAGTCCACTCCCGGGATCGTCTCCGGCGTACTACCGACGGGTGAGCTCCAGCTCGGGATGAGCGTGAACCCCGGCAACTCGGGTGGGCCCGTGGTGGACAGCGATGGCAAGGTGCGGGCCATCGTGGTTGCGCGTTCCCGCCTCGATGAAGGCGCCATCGGCCTGGCCTATGCGGTGCCGCTCAAGACCTTCGCGGAGACGGTAGACAAGTATCGCACCAAGCCTGCGGATTCGACCCAGCAAGCCTACCTCGACGCGGACACCAGCCGCCGCTTGGCAGACCTCACGTCGCTGATGAGCCTCTACGGGCTCGAGATGATGAAGACCTCGCTCTCGAAGAGCGAAATGGAGGTCGATCCGCGGATCAAGGGCGCGCTGGATGAAGCCTCTCAGGGTGCGAACGCCTCCACTGACGGGCGCCTGCTGAGCGCGGTCTTCTACTGGAACCAGAGCCTCGTGATGCGTCGCCGCGGGGATACGAACTGGCCCACCGCTCAAGCCAAAGCCGTAGGTCTGGTGCGCGAAGCGGCCAAGGCGGAGCCGGCGCTGCAGACCAAGTCGGAGTTCGTGAAGCTGCTCTTGGGGCTGGCCCCCGCACCTCCGGTTGGAGCGCCGCCGGCGGACGGCACGAATCCCTGGGGAACCACATACGGCAACGCGAACGTGCAGCCTCCGACGGACTCCGGGCCGCCACCAGAGCCAAGCAAACCGCGCAAGCCTTTGGTCGGTCTATTCATAGCTGCTGAAATTGCACCGACCTTGTTCAGCGTGGACCTCGACTACAAGCTGCGCTACTCGGGGTCGTCACCGGAGCCCACCGAGAGTCATGCTCAGACGGTGATGTCGTACGGCGCCCGGGCCGGTTTCCGCACCCTTGGCACCATCGGCTTCATCCTCGGCGGACAGCTGCAGCGGGCGGGTGGCTCGTTTCATTGCGACTTCTGCGTCGACATAGAAAGGAACAGGCTGGGCAAGCAGATCGACTGGGAGCAAACCCTGATCGGACCCTACGCCGGCCTGATCTGGAATGGCCTCTACGCTGGCGCCAAGATCCTTTGGGTCGCGTCGTCCGACGTGCCTCAGGCGGGTGCGTACCGCATCGATGGCCCGGCGAGGGGACTAGAGGCCGGTTACCTATACACTCACAAGCACTTCGGCGCTGGCGCCCTCATCGGAGGCTACTGGGCATCCGGAATATACAACGACTACGTTGCCTGGGACGTCACGAGCTCGATTCAGGCGCTTCAGCTGGCGCTGTTTGTCCAAGGTCAGATCTGACCCTGCAGCTAGCACTTCCCCCGAAGCATCCGTTCACCGCGCGTCACCGACAGTGGCCTGCTGAAAGACCGCGCGGCAACGCTCGCGTTCGCCAGCTCTGCCCAGGGCGCTGCTAGACTAGGCAGGATGAATCGCTTACCTGTCTTTCTTGGTGTCCTCTCGAGTTGCTCGCTCATTTCTCTGTCGGGTAACGCTGTACCCGACCCACAGCCGCTGGTCGCCGACGCTCCCTCCTCAACCACCGCTAAAAAAAAAAACGAGCCCGCAGAAGCCAGGTGGTTCTTCAGCGCATCGGGCGGGTCAACCACACTCCTGCGCCCGCACTACAGTGTGACCGGCGCCAGCTTCGGAGCCGAAGCCGGCTATCGATTGAGCTTGAAGGCCAACGTCGACCTCGAGCTGGGCGGAGCAGCCCGCCGAGACGTTGGAGGTAGCGTGGACGACTGCCCGGTTGGAGGCATCGACTGCCAAGAGATCTCACTCTCGATGACGAGCTTCGGCGCCCTCGCAGCGGTGAACTTCTTTCGATATTTCCGCACGGGATTGATGCTCAAGTACCTCCACATGACCAAGGGCGCCTACAGCAGCGAGGACGGCGCTGGACTCGAGTTCATGGCCGGCCTTTCTGTACCGATCAGCAACGTCAACCTGGGCGCGGCTGGCTTCGCAGGCATCGGCGACCAGCGCAGCGCTGGTTGGCAAGGCGTCGTGTCTGCCTATTTCTAGCGCACCGCACTCACCCGCGCGGCATGATGCGCAGCCCCTCCAGCGTGTAGTCCTTCGGGTCGTTCACATCACCGAGCTTCACTCCCTTGCGCGGATCGAAGCTCGGTCGAATGCTCAGGCCATGCCAGGTGTGCTCATCTCCGGAAGTACCGAACGGAGTGCCCTCTTGGTGCAGCACGATTGCGTCGCTGTCGTGGGCGCGCTCGTGCTCGATCTTGCCCTTGAAGCCAAACGTCGTGATCACCGGGGCAGCCGCGATCTGCGTGCGCGCCATCCAGATGTCGATGCCCTTGACGGCGCTGGGCCCTGTCCCCACGGAAACACGCGTCACCCGAAACCTCGGGTCGTCGATGCCCAGCTCCTTTGCGATCACCTCGGGCTCCTGCTCGAGTAGCTTACGCTTCCCCGCGAGCTTCGTGACCGCGTGCTGCAGCATCTTCCAGGCGACTTCGTCGTCCTTTACACCGACCACTGCCTCCGGCATCGACACGATGATGTAGCCGGTGAGGGGTTCGTCGCCGAGCTTCTTCACCGTGCCGATGGTGTCCTCGAGCTCGCCGTGATGACCAACGCCCACGAGCGCCTTGCCTGGCGACCAGATGTCCATTTCGCCGGAGGTCTGGTTGGACCCGAGGTACCAGCTGCGGGTCGCCCAGGCTCCGCGCGAAGCCGTGGTGATCACCGGCTCCTTCACCCCCATGGCCTTGGCAAGCTCTGCAGCGGCGAAGCCCTTTTCGAAGCGGAGCTCCACGAAACGCGGACCCGAGAAGCGAAACGTCACCCCTTCCGGCAGCTTCAAAGCGGCCTCGACCTCGCTGGGCGTCTTGTAGAACAGCTCTGGTGTACAGGCAAGCTCACGCGTCACGCGCGCTAGCTCATGAGCCAAGCCGCTTCCGTCAGGCAACGCGGGACACGGCTTCGCCTCGCCGGCCTTCACCGGTACCAAGAAGGACGGTGTGTTGCGCTCCGCTTCTGGCGGCAGCGGGACCGCCGCCAATACCGGGCCAGCCGGTGCGGACGCACTGGCGGGGACGTTGCTGGAGCTCGTGGTGTTCGTCGACTCCTGGCTCGGGCAGCCAGTGAGCAAGAGACCAACAGCGATGAGCGAACAGGCGGTAACGCGTGAGACTCCCATATCAGCAGGGTATCAGACGTCTCAGCGCCGCCTCCGGTCTGCACGACGTGCAATCTCTGTCGACAGCGAATCACGCAGCACCAAAGCAAGAAAGGCGCCCTCTCGGGCGCCGTTTCCATTCGAAAATCTGGACGCTTAGCCTTCGTCGGTGACGAGGGAAGCCACGCGCAGCTCGGCCAGCTGATCCGCAGAGACGCTGCCTGGGGCATCCGTCATCAGGTCGGTGCCCTTCTGCGTCTTCGGGTAGGCGATCACGTCGCGGATGCTGTCGGTGCCCGCCATCAGCATGCTGATGCGGTCCATGCCGAGGGCGATGCCACCGTGAGGCGGCGCACCATAGCGCAGCGCCTTGAGCAAGAAGCCGAACTTCTCCTCTGCCTCGGCGTCGCTGATCCCCAGGGTGCGGAACACCCGAGCCTGCACCTCTGGATCATGCAGACGTACGGAGCCGCCACCAATCTCGAAGCCGTTCAGCACCAGGTCGTAGCGGTAGCACTGCACAAGGCCCGGATCCTTCTCCAGCAGGTCGACGTGATCGTCGAAGGGTCGGGTGAAGGCGTGGTGCGCCGCGGCCCAGCGCTTGTTGTCCTCATCATACTCGAAGAGCGGCGGATTCACGACCCACAGGAAGTTCCAGTTGTCCCCGTGACCCGTCTCCGGGATGAGGCCGAGCTTTTTCCCCAGGGCAAGGCGGAGGTTCGCCATCACGGTGTGCACCAGGCTGGTCTTGCCCGACTGGAACAGGATGATGTCGCCTTCCTTCGCGTCACACGCCGCGTTGATGGCGTTGCGCATCTCGTCGGTGATGCTCTTCGCCAGCGGGCTCTGGGTCCACTCGCCGCCAGCTCCGACCTTGGCACGCGCGAGGCCTCCAGCGCCCATGCCGCGCGCTTGCTTCTCCAGCTTGTCGCCGTCGGCGCGGCTGAAGTTGGCGCTTGCAGGAATCACCATGGCCTTGATGATCTCGGCGGGCAGATCCTTGCGGTAGGTTCCGTTCTTGAACTTCTCCGCGATGGGCTGGAAGAACGGGATGCCGCCGCCCTCATGCTGCGTGATGAGCTCCGTCAGGTCGACGTGGGGCATGCCGAAGCGCAGGTCCGGCTTGTCGTTGCCGTAGAGCCGCATCGACTCCTCGAAGTCCATGCGCGGGAAGTGACCGCTTGGGTAGATCTGCTTCAGATCCACGCCGTTCGCCTTCCACATCGCGAAGACCAGGCCTTCGACCAAGTTGAAGATGTCGTCCTGGTTGACGAACGACAGCTCGATGTCGATCTGGGTGAACTCCGGCTGACGATCGATGCGCAGGTCCTCGTCGCGGAAGCAGCGCACGATCTGGAAGTACTTCTCGTAGCCGGCCACCATGAACAGCTGCTTGAAGAGCTGGGGGCTCTCAGCCAGCGCGTAAAACTTCCCCGCGGAAGTACGGCTCGGCACCAGGAAGTTGCGCGCACCGCCCGGGGTGTACTTGACAAGGAACGGCGTCTCGAGCTCGAGGCAGCCGGCCTCGCTCAGGTAGTTCCGCGCGGCTTGGTTCAAGTTGTGACGCATGCGCAGCGCGCGCTGCAGCGGCGCACGGCGCAAATCCAGGAAGCGATACTGCAGGCGGATCTCTTCCTTGGTGTCGACCTTGTCCAGCAGCTCGAAGGGCGGCGTCTCGCTCTTGTTGAAGACGGTCGCCTCCATCACCTCGACTTCGATCTCGCCCGTCGCGAGGTTCGGGTTGGTGGCGCTGACCATCTCGCCGGTCTTCTTGCTCATCTGCATGCCGCGTGAGCGAACCTTGCCCTTGATGCCGACGCACCACTCACCGCGCAGCGCCTCAGCCTGCTTGTGAGCCTCGGGCGCGGTGTCGGGGTCGAAGACGATCTGGGTGAGGCCTTCACGATCTCGCAGGTCGACGAAGATGATGGAGCCGTGATCTCGACGATTATTCACCCAGCCGAACAGCACGACCTCGGAGCCGATGTCCGATGCGCGCAGGGAGTTGTTGTCGTGGGTTCTCTTGAGCTCGTCGATGAAGCGGGCCACAGGTCGTTTCCTTGCTTGCGAGCGCTCACGCCAGCTCGAGATTTCCCGAGCTGACCCGAGCAGTTGGGCTCCGAAGCCAACGAGACTATCTCGCGGGCACCGAGCAGCTGACGCCTTGCGCTAAATCCAGGGATTGGGCAAGCGCCAGGCGGCGATCTAACCCGAAGCGCGCCCCGTGAGAATGCAACAAATTGCCGATTTCGAGGCCAAAGCCGAAGCTAAACTGGCGCCATGCGTACGGCCGCGAGATTTACTGGAGCGCCTGCGAATTCGCGGGGCCTGCCTACCGCTGTCCGCTTTTGTCCGCCGGTAGTACGCTTCAGTCATCGTGTCGAACACCCCCGCTGATCTGCCGAAGCTGCAACAGACACACCTTCGAGCGCAGGCGCACATGTTCGCTGCCGTATCCTCGCATGGCACCATTATCGGCACGGCGCGAGAGATCGCGCTCATCGAGTTCTTTCGGGGGCTCATTCCGCAGCGGTATGAAGTTCTTTCTGGAGCGATCGCGTCGGAGACCGGGGGGCGGCTAGACAAGGCGTCGGGCCAGCTGGACGTGATGATTGTCGACACCTTGGACTACCCGACGGTACTCCGAGCGGGCGATCTCGCCATCGCCCTCGCGGCTTCCGTACGCGTAGTCGTCGAATCGAAGAGCGACCTCGATGCTGGAAGTTCGTTCTTCAAAGCCATGCGACAAATCGGAAAAGCGCGGCTAGTTGCCGCGGGCGGAACGCTAACGGCCCTCTTCTGCTTCGGCGCGCCGGCAAAGCCCACAACGCTCCGCTCTTGGCTGGATGGGCTCGTCAAAGAAAGGAGACGACTCCTAAGCGCTGCGAAGGCGGCCGATCAGAAGCTGATGAACTACAACAGGCTCTCCGCTGCCGAGAAGGCAAAGAGAAAGAAGCCGCGAACCAAGACATCATTGATGGACGAGGCGAACCTCTACAGTGCCGCCGCGCTTCCAGACGTCATCGTGTCGGACCAGGGTGCGATAGCGATCCGCACGGATGACAAGGAGACCTACTACAGATTCTACCGCCCGAAGGGCGATTCGCCGTCCATCGTAGCCCTCGCGTCGAGCGTCTTGGGGCATATCTCTCAAGGTCTGCGATCCGCGGGCGGAGCGGCGCACGCGCAACAGACGCAGTCGTTCCGGCTTCTGATGGATCACTTTGACGCGGGCTTCGAACGTGCCAGCAATGTCTCGAATCTCGATGTCACTGATCCTCAGCCAAGCCAATAGAGGTGCACAATGTATGTGGTCCAGATTAGCGATCGAGACACGTTCTCGGCCAAGGCCAAGTCCGAAGAGCTTCCAGTAAGAGTGGTGCGAACGCCCACGACAATCCCAGTTCAGAAGGGCGGAGGCATCGTTATGCACCCAGGGCTCGCGATTGACTACGCAATCGACTTCAAGGACCCAAACATGGGTGAAACACGATGGACGTTCCGAGAGGTCGTGCTGACCAACGATCGCGGAGAGGTGTTCCTCTCGAAGTCGCTACTAGCGAAACTGTCGGAGGAACCGAAGGCGAACATCGACATTGTCCATCGAAGCGGATCGTTCTGACCGCAGCACTGGCTCGAATAGCCGTAATATTTCCTCGGGGATTCATGATCGGGGGTGAGCGCACTCGCTAGACAACCGCGAACCATCTGGCAGGATCCGCTCAGTGACCAACACCCGTGACGACTACCTGAAGGATCTGGTCAAGCTCAGGCGGGTGCGCGATCGCATGGATCGCGAGTATCAAAAGCCGCTCGATGTGGAGTCGCTGGCGCGCGCCGTCGGCATGTCAGCGGGACATCTGAGTCGGCTGTTCAAGAAGGCCTACGGCGAGTCCCCATACGCGTACTTGATGACTCGGCGCATCGAGCGCGCCATGACGCTCTTGCGTCGCGGCGACCTGAGCGTGACCGAAGTCTGTTTCGAGGTGGGCTGTTCGTCGCTTGGCACCTTCAGCACGCGCTTCACGGAGCTGGTGGGTGTGTCCCCAAGCGCCTACCGCGAGGATCAGCAGTCGACTGAAGGCATGCCCGCTTGTGTGGCCAAGCAGGTGACTCGCCCAGTTCGCTCTGTTCCTTCAAAGCGCCCTCCCCCAAAAAAACAGCCGAATGGCGGCGAGACGAAACCGGTCAGGAATCGAGAAGCGCGCGCCACGCGGCGGAACTAACTTCTCGAACATGGAAATCAGCATCCACTCGAGCTTCCTCCCCCAAACCGATCCCGAAGCCTCCCTCGCGTTCTGGCGCGACGTGATGGGCTTCGAAGTGCGCAACGACGTGGGCTACAACGGCCTGCGCTGGATCACGATTGGCCCACCGGGGCAGCCTGGCACCAACATCGTGCTCTACCCGCCGCAAGCGAATCCCGGCGTGACGGAGCAAGAGCAGGCGACCATCGCGGAGATGATGGCCAAAGGCACCTTTGGCAAGATCGTGCTGGCGACCAGCGACGTGAACGCGACCTTCGAGAAGCTGCAAGCCGCTGGAGCCGAGGTGGTGCAAGAGCCGATGGATCAACCGTACGGCTTGCGCGACTGCGCGTTCCGCGACCCTGCAGGCAACGACCTGCGCATCCAGGAGCGCAAGTGATGGCAGCCCCCACAAGCGTGAGATAACAGCCGCAATGAGCGCGAAGAAGAACAGTGCCTCGACGACTCACGCCGCGGACAGCCACGACACGATTCGTGTGGTCGGCGCGCGGGTGAACAACCTCAAAGACGTGAGCGTCGAGCTGCCCAAGCGGCGCCTCAGCGTGTTCACCGGTGTGTCGGGATCCGGCAAGAGCTCCCTGGTGTTCGGCACCATCGCGGCCGAGTCCCAGCGCATGATCAACGAGACGTACAGCGCGTTCGTCCAGGGCTTCATGCCAACGCTGGCGCGCCCCGACGTCGACGTGCTGGAAGGGCTCACCACCGCGATCCTCGTGGATCAAGAGCGCATGGGCGCCAACGCGCGCTCCACCGTGGGCACGGCGACCGACGCGAACGCGCTTTTGCGCATCCTGTTCAGTCGCCTCGGCAAGCCCCACATCGGCTCGCCTCAAGCCTTCTCCTTCAACGTCGCTTCGATCAAGGCGACCGGCGCGCTCACGGTGGAGAAGGGCAACAAGAAAACCGTACGGAAAACCTTCCAGCGCACCGGCGGCATGTGCCCACGCTGCGAAGGCATGGGCCACGTCACTGACATCGACCTGAAGGAAATCTACGACGAAGACAAGAGCCTGGCGGAAGGCGCGCTGAACATCCCGACGTACACGACGGGCGGCTGGAACTACCGCCTGTACGCGGAGTCCGGCTTCTACGACCCCAAGAAGCCGATCAAGAAGTTCACCAAGAAGGAGCTGCACGATCTGCTGCACCACGAGCCGGTGCGCATGAAGATCGCCGGCATCAACATGACCTACGAGGGCATCATCCCGCGCCTTCAAAAGTCGATGCTCGCCAAGGACAAAGAGGCGATGCAGTCCCACATTCGCGCGTTCGTGGATCGCGCGGTGACCTTCACCACCTGCCCCGACTGCAAGGGCGCTCGACTCAGCGAAGGCGCGCGATCCTCGAAGATTTCAGGCAAAAACATCGCCGACGTCTGCGCGATGCAAGTCAGCGACTTGCGAGACTGGGTGCGCGCCTTGAAGGAGCCTAGCGCCAAGCCGTTGCTCGAAGCGCTCGGGCTCCTGCTGGATTCCTTCGTGGAAATTGGCCTCGGCTACCTCTCGCTGGATCGCCCAACGGGCACGCTCTCCGGCGGTGAAGCCCAGCGCACCAAGTTGATTCGCCACCTCGGTTCGTCGCTGACGGACGTGACCTACGTGTTCGATGAGCCGACGGTTGGGCTACATCCCCACGACATCCAGCGCATGAATCAGCTACTGCTCCAGCTGCGTGACAAGGGCAACACGGTGCTCGTGGTGGAGCACAAGCCGGAGGTGATCGAGATCGCCGATCACATCGTGGACCTCGGTCCTGGCGCTGGGAGCAACGGCGGCAACGTGACCTTCGAGGGCAGCGCCGAGGCGCTGCGTTCGAGCAAGACCGTGACAGGCAAGCACCTGGATGATCGCGCGCAGCTGAAGTCGGAAGTGCGAAAGTCCACGAGCGCCCTCGAGGTGCGTGGCGCGAGCACGCACAACTTGAAGTGTGTCGATGTCGACATTCCGCTTGGCGTCCTGGTCGTGGTGACCGGCGTCGCGGGCTCCGGCAAGAGCTCCCTGGTGCAAGGCTCCGTCGCGAAGCTGGAAGGCGTCGTTGCAATCGATCAAAGCGCCATCAAGGGCTCCCGCCGCAGTAACCCGGCGACCTACAGCGGGCTCCTGGATCCGATCCGCAGCGCCTTCGCCAAAGCCAACCACGTCAAGCCAGCGCTGTTCAGCGCCAACTCCGAAGGTGCTTGCCCGGTGTGCAACGGCGCTGGCGTGATCTACACCGACCTGGCGCTGATGGCTGGCGTCGCGACCACCTGTGAAGAGTGCGAAGGCAAGCGCTTCCAGGCCGACGTCTTGAAGTACAAGCTCGGCGGCAAGGACATCAGCGAAGTGCTGGCGATGCCGGTGAACGAAGCCACGCTACATTTTTCCTCCGGGAAATCAAAGGTGCCAGCGGCACAAGCCATCTTGGAGCGGCTGAGTGATGTGGGGCTGGGCTACGTGACGCTCGGTCAGCCTCTGACGACGCTGTCCGGTGGTGAGCGGCAGCGCCTCAAGCTCGCGACGCACATGGCGGAGAAGGGCGGCGTGTACATCCTGGATGAGCCGACCAGCGGCCTCCACTTGGCGGACGTTCAACAGCTGCTCGGCTTGCTCGATCGCCTCGTCGACTCGGGCAAGTCGGTGATCGTGATCGAGCACCATCAGGCGCTGATGGCCCACGCGGACTGGATCATCGATCTGGGACCCGGTGCAGGTCACGAAGGGGGGCGAGTCGTCTTCGAGGGCACCCCGAGCGACCTGGTCGCCGCGCGTTCGACCGTGACAGCACAACACCTGGCGGACTACGTCGGCTCCCCGGCAGCCTCTCCCCCCAAGAAGAAGCCAGCCACGGCCAAAACCAAGGCCGCCAAGCGCAAATAGGCGCCCATTTCGCTCGCGTAAGCAACGCTCTCAACGGCGGGAGCTCAGCCAGCGTGACCCCGAAAATTAGCCCGATTCCGCGGCTTTGTGGCAACCGCGAGGAGTGAAACCGGGATCTTTCGTCGCCCAGCCCACGAGCCGCCAGAACCGAGCGCGGCCGAGTGCGCCCCCTGCGTCCCCGCGCGAGGCTCGCAAAGACGAATCCTCGAGGAATCAAGACTCGGAGAACAGCGAGCTGTCCGAGTTGCGGGTCGAGCCGCTGACTCCCCCCGGTGGCGAGTGGCTCACCCCGGTTTGTGCTTGGCTCTCATTGGCGTTGCCCCTGGGCTTCGCGCTGGTGCGCGCTAGCGCTGGCGCCCAGTGGCGCGGCGACATGGCGCTGGTGCGCTCGGTCGGTATGGTGCCCATCGGGCTCGAGGGAGCGCTGAGTAGTGTGCTCGCGCAGCTGATGAGCCTGGTACCCATCGGCGGTCGCCACCTGCGTGTCGCGCTGGTGAGCGCCATTGCCCTGGGGATCGGCGGTCGGGTGATCTACGCCATCACGCGACGCTTGCTCGCGGCGCACGGCTTCACACCGCGCCTCACGCCTGCGCTGGCGTTGGCGGCCTCCTTGATGACAACGCTCGCGGTCACTTGGCAGCTCGAGGGCACCATCGGAGGCGGCGCGACAGTGGCGGCAGCGCTGGGACTCGGGACGCTGTTGGTGCGCCCCAACCGGCGCACCACCGACCTACGCATCTGGTTCGGGTTTGGGGGGTTAGTCGCGCTGGCCTCTGCCGAGAGCCACGTGGCAGGCGCCGCCGTGGCCGTCGCGCTGGTGGTCCAAGCGCTCGTTGTAGGCGCGATCCCGCCGCGCCGCGCGTTGTTTGGCCTCGGCGCTGGGTTCCTGTTGGTCGCGCTGATCTGGGTGCTCCCGATGCTGGTGCGCCCATTCTCGAACCGCGCCGGCGTGCAGCTCGGCTTCGACCTCGCGGGGCACGCTGTCGCTGGCCTCGACTCGGAAGCCGTCAAGCAGGGCGCCTTGGCGGCGTGGCTGAGCGATGTAGGGCTGGTGAGTCTGGCGATCGCCGCCTTCGGCGCTGCCGTGGGGATACTTCGCCAGAGCACGCGCTGGTTGGTGGCGCCGATGCTGACGCTGGTCGCCGCAGACGCGCTCTTGCCTGCGGTGGACGGCAGCGTGCTCGCGCCAGACCCGTTGATGCCCTTGCGCTTGATGGCCATCGGCGCGGTGGCGGTGCTCACGGCGCTGGGTGTCCACGCCGCGGTGCTCTTCTTGTCGTCTGCGAAGATCCCCCTGGCGCGCCCTGCAGCGACCTTGATGGGGCTGTTCACGTTTGCCCTGGTGCTGATGACGAGCGAGCGCTCCACTCACATCGCCGATCGCCGCGCTCAGCTCGGCGCCGAGGTGTGGACGGATCACGCGCTGGGTCGCTTGCCATACGGCGCGGTGCTCTTGGTGCGCTCACCAGCGGTCGCGTGGCGGCTCTGGGCGGCGCGCGTGGTGCGCGGTGAGCGACCGGACATCTTGGTCGTACCAACCGGGATGCTCGACCGCGGCTCCGTGGCCCGGGAGCTCCTGGCGCGAGAGCCGACGTTGTCGCCCTTGCTGCGAGATGTCGCCGTGAGTGGAGCGCCGGGAGAGTTTGCGCTGTCGACTCTGGCCGACGTGCGCCCACTCTACGTCGAGCTGGATCCCCGCTGGGACACGCGCCTCGTCGATCACCTGGTGCCAGAGCCGATGTGGCTGTCCTTTGCACCGACGGCGCTGGGCCGCTCGGATCGCGGCGCGAGCCTGGAAAGGGGTCGCCAAGCGTTCAGCGAGGTGCTGGAGATCGCCAAGAACCCGAAGGGGCGAGACGAGGCGACGTTGGCGATGCTCGAGGTGCGCGCCAAGGAGCAAGTCTTGGCGCTCGCCGCGCTCAACGACAAGCAATCGGTGGCCTCACTGGTGGACGACCTGAAGCAAATTGACCCGACGGACCCGCTGGTCGAGCGCATGGAGAAGCAGCTCGAGACGCACAAACGGCGCCGCCTCGACGTGAGCCATATCCTCCCGGAATAGACTCAGCCGCCCGGCACTTCGCCGTTGAAGCCACAAACCTCGGCACACGGTGGAACCACGCAATTGGTCCACTCGGACACCAGGGCAATCGACGGATCCGTGAGCGACGTGATTCCGGCTTCATATCCACACGGAATCCCGCAGTTGATCTGCTGCGCCGCTGGCACGTTGAAGCAGCCGCGGTCGAGCGAGCACTGGGCGATGATCTTGCAGGCCGAGTTGGCGTCGCAGGCCTCAAACTCATCGCGGCAGTCCAGGGAGTTGCCGGATTCCCCCTGAATGCACGCGGTGCACTCGCCGGATAGGCCGCCAGCATCACCCTCAGGCAGCTCCTCCTGAATGTCCGTCGTGGGCTCGAGGTCGACACACCCCGCTTGAGACATTGAACCGAGTCCGATGACTCCAGCGGCGATCGCGCACAAACGTGGGATCCGCGAACGCCAGCTCGACTGCCGGGAGACGCTCATAGTTTGTACTCCAAGCCGATGAAGGCCCTAAAGCGGTCAGTCTGCGCGAGCGCTGGTGTGCGTTGCTCGGGCGTAGCTGCTTGAATTGGACCGACCACGAACGGCGTCTCTCTGGCCACGGAGTAGTCTGCACCAACGCGATAGCTCAAGCCCGCGACCGGCGGCACGTCGCCGGATACCGTGGCCCGCAGCTCGAGCTGACGTGGAGCGTAGGGCCGCTCCGCCCAGCCTCCCGTCAGACCTCGATCCGCCAAACGCTGGGACAGGAAGAACGCTCCAAGCGCCACTTGGGGCAGATCGTCCGGCAGGTCATAGGCGATGCGGGCATTTCCGAAGTAGTGGGGAGCGAGCGCTAGCTCTTCGCCGGAGTCAGGCTCAGCAATCGCTGACGTGAGGTTGATCCCCCAGAGCAACCCGGTGTCTGAGAGTCCACCGTCGTAGCCCAAGCTGGCGCCGTAGTTGTCGATGCCATCGACGTTGCGAAACTCCTCGTACTCCGTCTGAGGCGCGATGAAGGCGAGCCGCCCATCGGCTACGGCCCGCTGAGCCTCGGCGTCGCTCAGCTGCCGAACATCGACCAGCTCCCTCCAGCGGGTCACGAACACGACGCTGCGCACGCGATGGATCCCCGCTCGCTGCTCGACGGACCCTTCAAACGATCGCACGCGCTCCGGATCGAGAGACACCGGGGCGAGGCGCTCACCGATGGTGAGCTCCGTCTCGCTGTAGCTCGGGGCGCGATAGGCCTCGGCGTAGGTGAACTTCAGAGTTCCACCCTCCCAGGGCACGAAGGAAAGAGCCGCGCGCGGCGAGATAACCGCGGGGAAACGCGGGTCCTTGTCGATCCGTGCGCCAGCGTTCAGACCGAGCCAGCGAGTCGGATTGAAGGTCTGCTGAGCGTACGCGCCGAACACGAAGTCGTTTCGCTTGAACACGCCGGTGCTGTTGGTCACCAGACGAGCGGTCGCTTCGTCCTCAATGTCGCGCTTCGTCCCCGCGTAGCGGTACTGCCCATCGAAACCAACCAGCGTGACCGCGGTGCCATCCTCGAACCAGTCCAGTGCCGCGCGGAACTCAGCCCCCGCCCAGCGGCTCGCGCCCACCGTCGTCACCCGACACGTCTCGGCTCCGAGGTAGAAACACAAGCCTTCCCGCGACACGTCCAGCTGAGACCTCGTGTCGTGGGTGTCGCCGTAGCCGCGCAGCGTCAGTTCGACCGCGGGACTGACGAGCTTCTGATAGCTCACGTCGAGCCAGGCCTGGCGTGACAGCTGTTCGTTGTCAGGATCATCGAAATCCGCCGCAGCGTAAGGTAGCCCTGCGCGGTACAGGCTCGCCTGAGCGGTGACCCTGAAGTCGCCCTGGCGAAAGTTCAGGAGAGCTGAGGGCGCCTCTGCAAACGAGTCGTCCGCGATGCGACCACCCCAAATCCCAGTCGCCGGACCGTCCGCTGTGGTTCGCGTTGGCAGGAAAGACAGCGGATCGATCCCTAGGTCTTGGTCGTCCAAGTCGAACTTCGGACCAAACCGCCGGTAGTACTCGAGGCCAAGCGTCAGCTCGGCAGGCTTCCCCAGAAGGTCGAAGCGGTAGCCTGCTCCGGCCATTCCGCGCGCGCTGGTCAAGAGCTCCGACTCGAGCACGAGCCGAGTGCCGGCGAAGTCCTTTGCGCTCTTCGTGACCACGTTGATCACGCCGAGCATGGCGTTGGACCCGTAGAGCACGGAGCCCGGACCAAGCACGACCTCGATGCGGTCAACCATCTCCAGCGGGATGCCCGCGGCGCGATCGAAGCGGGCCGAGCCGGCGAGTGGTTCGTTCACGCTGTGGCCATTGACCAAGAGCAGGAAGTGGTTGCCTTCGTCGCCCGCAAGCTGCACGCCCCGCGCACCGAGGCCGCCCTTGTCACCGGTCACGTCTCTGCCCGACGTGGCTGCGCCAAGAGACAGGAAATCCACCGCTTCCGCGAGGGTATGCACACCGAAGCGCTTTAGGTCTTGGCCGGTGATGACCGTCGAGGTCCCCGGCGCCGTGGCGGACACTTCAGCGGACTTGCTCGCGGCGGTCACCACGGTTTGGTCGAGCAAGGTGTCGAGGTCCTCCTGCGCCGCCGCCGACCCAGCAAACGCAGTGAGCGTCGCCAGCACACAGCCAAAGCTAGCGACTCTCATCGGTACACCTTCGCGAGCTTGAGGAGTGACGAGTTGAAGGCCACGTTCTGTTCTTTGGCCTGGGTGAGGTTGACTTGGAGCTTCGGCTTTCCGCCGGAGAGATCGAAGCCGAGCACGATACCATCGGGGACGTGGCTCGCCACGGCGCTGACGCTCAACACGTCGAGCCCGCTGAGCGCCTTGCGAATCTCCGCGATCTCGTCCTCCAAGCCCGGCGTGACATACACGACGTCGAACGACTCGTCGCTGACAGCCTTGATCAGCTGCTTCGCGCCAGCGTAGTCGCGGCGACTACGAGAATGCTCCCGCCCAGCGATCTTCGGCTCCCTTTCCAGCGCGGAAACGATGCGCTGAGCGATGCGCTCGGAGTTTGCGTCATCCTTGGCCTGAAGCACCAAGACTCGGACCTTGCTCCCAGCGCGCTCCTCCATGTTTCGATCGTATGCAGCCACCTTGGCCAGCAGCTTCACCTGCAAGCCTACGG
>JBFXBK010000176.1:0-17553 GCA_050183255.1 Polyangiaceae bacterium
CTGCGCGCCTGTCCAGCGTCAGCAGGTTGATCTGGTTCGACTGTTCGAGGAGCTAGACGCTTGGTCGGGCTCGGCGGTTCGGGAAGTGGAAGCGATCGGCTACGCCCAGGCTTTGGCGCAGGAGGGCGAGGGGCTGATCTCCCAGCTTCAACGCCGTTTCGCTGGGGAACTCGGAGCACGCTTTAGCCTTGGGAGACTGGTTCGCCAAGCGAGTGTCCTCGGCCGACTCCAGCTCTCCAGGAGTCACGGAGATCTTCAGCCCGGCAATCTCCTCGTAACACCCCAAGGTGTGCGGGTGATTGATTGGGAGCACTCACGCGAACGCATGTCTGGGTACGATCGTTTGGTCTTCGGATTGGCCGCGAGGCAGGCCGGCTGGGAAGTGCGCGTTGCAGACTTTTTGAGCGGAAACGCTGTTGCTCCCTTGGCGCTGGAGCAGGAGAGTTCAGCCCGACGCCGTGCCCTGTTGTCTCTCTTTGCGCTGGAAGACCTGCTATGGCATCTGCGGGAGGCGAGCAGCGGCCCGTATCTCGGCCTCACCGCCGGGGTTCGTCACGCCAGCCGCACAGCAGTGAGGGTTGCCAGCCTCTGAATGGTGGGTGGGCTTGCTGCCACCAAAGAAGGTCGGGCATGCGTCAGAGCAATTCAGCACAACTTGACCTTCGGTGTCGGACACGCCTACACACCCGCACCAGGTGCGAGGACTGATTCGATGCGAGGGGTAGTGATCACGCGCATGGGGCAAGTTGCGGTCGATCTGGCCGTGCTTTGTCTGTCGCTGTTCCTCGCGTTCTTCATTCGTTTCGACATGGGGCTCCCGCCCGTGATGTTCAAACGGCTGGTGATGACCCTGCCGTACATCGTCGGTCTCCAGTTCGGCGCCTTGCTGTTGTTCGGCGTGCGGCGATTCGCGTGGCGGTACATCGGCCTGCGAGAGGTGACCCGCATCCTCTACGCCCTGGCGGGATGCCTGCTGGTGTTGCTTGGGACTCGCTTTGCGTTCGCCGCGCTTGCGGATCGCATCCCGGTTCTACGCGCCGCTCTGCTCCCGGTTGGCGTCCTGCTCATCGACTTCGCGTTCGCATTCCTTGCCATTGTCGGGGTGCGCGCGCTGAGGCGGTTGCTGGTGGAGAGAGTGGAGACTGCCAACCGACGTGTGGAGTCTCGCAAGATGGTGCCCACGATTCTCGTCGGAGCTGGGGCGGCGGGGGTGCTCGTCGCACGCGAAATCTCCGGCCGTCCCGATCTTGGAATCCTGCCAGTGGGGTTCGTGGATGATGACCGCCTGAAGCAACACTCGGTGGTTCACGGGGTGCCCGTGCTGGGCCCGACGGCAAGCCTCGCTGAGCTGGTCGCGCAACATCAGGCACAGCAAGTCTTGATCACAATGGCCAACGCTCCTGGCGCTGTGATCCGCGAAATCGCGCGCACCTGCGATGAAGTGGGGGTTCCCGTCAAGACGATCCCGGGGATCTACGAGATTGTGGGGGGGAGAGTGAATCTCTCGCGGATTCGACCAGTCGCGATCGAGGATCTGCTTGGTAGAGAACCCGTGGTGCTGGACGTGGACGGGATCGCAGCGGTCGTGCAGGACCACGTCGTGGTGGTCAGCGGTGCTGGCGGCAGCATAGGCTCAGAACTTTGCCGGCAAGTTTGTCGATTCCGACCGCGCAAGTTGGTGTTGCTGGAGCGCGCCGAAAACTCGCTCTTCAACATCCATCGCGAGCTGCTCGAGAGCGATCCGGAGATTGAGGTGGTGCCAATCATCGCCGACATCACCGATGCTGGTCGTGTGAGAGCCGTCTTTGAGGAACTCCGGCCCACCGTCGTTCTACACGCCGCTGCCCACAAGCACGTGCCAATGATGGAGTGGAACCCCGGGGAAGCGGTGAAGAACAATGTATTCGGCACCAAGAACCTCGCGGATCTCGCGAGCGAGTTCGACGTGAGGATCTTCGTCCAGATCTCCACGGACAAGGCCGTGCGGCCGACCAGCGTGATGGGGGCGTCGAAGCGTGTCGCCGAGATGTACCTTCAGACCATGGCGCGCAGGAGCCAGACCCGCTTCGTGACCGTGCGCTTCGGGAACGTGCTCGGCAGCGCTGGGAGTGTGGTGCCAATCTTCCGCGAACAGATCGCTCGCGGCGGGCCGGTGAAGGTCACCCATCCGGACATGCGGCGCTACTTCATGCTCACGGCGGAGGCGTGCCAGCTCGTGCTCCAGGCCGCGAGCTTCGCAGCTGGTGGCGAGATCTTCCTGCTCGACATGGGGGAGCCCGTGAAGATCGTCGACCTGGCTCGCGACATGATTCGGCTCAGTGGCTACGAGCCGGACGTCGACATCAACATCGAGTTCTCTGGGATCAGGCCGGGGGAGAAGCTGTTCGAGGAGCTCTTCAACAGCGGCGAGGATCACGACCGAACGGTGCATCCCAAGATCTTGGTCGGAAAGATCCCCAGCGTTTCGCTTGGCTTCATGCAGCGAGCGTTGGGCGAGCTCGAAGACGTCTGCGATGGGGCGGACGGTGAGGTATTTAGCGTGTTGCAGCGGATTACGAGCGAGCTCGAAACCGCGTCTCCCAGTTTGGTCGAGTCGGCGCCGGTCGGGCGACCAGTTGTCGTTTCTTGATGCGTTCCCTAATCCTTGGTGCGCGAGCCGCGAAGCTCGTCGGTATCGACCTCTCCCGCTTTGTGCGCACGCTGCGGGGTGTGCCGCGATTCTCCCGTGATCTGATTCGGTTCCGGGAGGAATCAAGTGCAGGCTCCGACGCTTTCCCGCTCAAGTACCGTGACTTGCTCCCCATGCTGACGGACTTCGACGAAGAAGCCGGCGTCGGCGGAGGACAGTACTTCTTCCAGGACCTGTGGGCGGCACGCAGAGTCTTCGCGGCGCGTCCTGCGCGGCACGTCGATGTAGGCTCACGTATCGATGGCTTTGTCACTCACTTGTTGACCTTCATGCAGGTCGAGGTGGTGGACATTCGGCCGCTCACCTCGACCGTCGATGGACTCACGTTCATTCAAGCGGATGCGACAAGCCTAAGCGGGATCGAGTCGGGTAGCGTTCCCAGCCTCTCGAGCTTGCACGCCGTGGAGCATTTCGGACTCGGTCGCTACGGCGATCCGATAAGCCCTGAAGGGTGGCGTCAAGGGATGGGCGCCCTTGCCCGAGTGCTCGCGCCTCAAGGGCGCCTCTACTTTTCTGTGCCTGTGGGGCGGGAGCGGCTTCGGTTCAACGCACAGCGGGTCTTCGATCCACGCCGGGTCGTTGACACCTTCGGGGAACTGGAGTTCGTCGGAATGGGCGGGATCGACGACGCTGGCCGGTTCCTTGCGGAATGCTCGCTCGACGACTTGCGGAACGCGCATAACGCGTGCGGCTTGTTCGAGTTCCGCAAGCCCTGAGCGCCTCTTGGGAGCAGGGGAGGTGTTCCTCCCCCCCTGCCGACTGCCAATTTCAGGCGTAGGCGCGTACGTAGAAACCCGAGCGACGCTCGTCGATCTCTAGGCGTGAGAATCCGCTGCCGTTGAGCAAGAGCTCGAGCTCTCGTCGCGTGAAGTGGAAAATGGGACAGCTGTTGATCACTTCGTAGCGCAGCACACGCATCGGGCCCTTGAACCAGTCCCAGCGACCAAATGTGCCGACCATGCAGCCACCGTCGGCGCACACCTCGCGCATCCGACGGGTGAATGTGTGAGGGTCTTCCAGGTAGTCGAACAAGCCCAGCGCGACCACGACGTCGAACTTTCCTTTGAAATTAGCCGTGCGGAAATCACCCTGCATTAACTCGATCTTGGACTCGAACGCCGCCAGGCGCTCTGCGGACAGCGCGAGCATGGGCTCCGAGAAGTCGATGCCCAGATATCGCTCAGCGCCTGCCTCGAGCAGCGCCTCTGCGACGCGGCCGCTGCCGCAACCCACGTCCAGCACGCTTGGGTTCTTGCGCCGGCGGACCTCTTGCACGGCGAGCTCCCGCCGCGCGTAGAGCGCCGGGCGCATGACGCGGTTCAGGAGGGACGCTTCGTCTTCATACAAGGAGTCAAACGATGACGCCTGCTCGCGAAAGTGTTCTCGTACGAGCGCCAGCGGCGCTTCTGACCTGTTCCAGAGCATCTCGATACCTCATGAACCCGAAGGCCTTCGCTGCGTCCTGCAGTCGAGCGAGCACCTTGTGCTGCCCAACCCGATAGCGCGCAGTCAGCCAGCCTCCACGCAGGAGTTGTTTGCTGGATGGCTGCGGCGGCAACGGCGCGACGAGGGGTTCGGAGTCCAGTTCGTAGGGGTGGAAGTAAAGGGCGGTTGATAGCCCGCGCGCGGTGTTGTGCCGCAACGCGGAAATTAGGAATGGGCTTGGTAGCACGCGCCAATAGGAGCCGCCGCCAATAGGGAGCGCAAATTTCCGTACGTCAAACGTCGACGGCGGGAGTTCCCATAGAGTCCGCCCCGACTCTAGTCGCAACTGGGTGGGCTGTTTGGGAATCCCCTGCAGGCGATGCGGCACCTTCGGCGTGTCGTTCAGGCTCGAGTCGTACTCAAAGCCGAGATCCGCAAGCACGTCGAGTGCCCACGGCGTGTCGCGGTTGATTGAGAAGAGCGGAGCGCGATAGCCCTTGGGCGACACGCCTGCGGCTTCCCCAAGTACGTCGATCGCGCGCTTTAGATCCTCGCGGAACTCATTCTCGCTCTGAGTAAACACGCACTCGTGCGCGTAGCCGTGGCAGGCGATCTCGTCCCCGCGTCGCACAGCCTCTTGAACCAACTCGGGGTAGTTCTTAGCCGTCAGTCCAAGCATGAAGAAGGTGGCGTTCGCGTTCGACGCCTCCAAGAAATCGAAGAGCCTGCGCATCTGGCGCTCGAAAGCGCGGTTTGGCTTGTCCCAGTCGCGCACCCCCAGGTGAGCTCCGACCATCTGATGCCAGTCTTCCAGATCGAAGCTTAGGGCCAGCTTGTTCATGTCTCGCATCACGCGGCCTCGATCGATTGGCGGCTAGAGAAGTCTCCCGGAAGAGCGGCGCCTCGTGCCGATTCGAGCTCAAAGCCCTCCTTGTACAGGCGCTGCCGGAGCTGCCCCGGATACCAAATCACGGGCATGCGCCCGAGGAACGACGCCCACATGCTGAAGGTTGAGCCTGAGGCAACCAAGGCGTTGCAGCGTGCAAGGGACAGCATGTCCGCCAAACTCGAACGACCTTCACTGCGAGACACGTGGGGGAGCGATAGCAGGGGCTCAAGCTCAGCGTTGGTCCCGTCGGAGAACACGAGCGCCTTAGTTATCCCGGTGTGGCTTCGCAGCGCTTCGAGGCGGTCGACGTACCACTCTAGGGGGATGCGGTAGTTGTGATGTCCGTACTGCAGGGTCTGCTCGCTTGGCGGGGGGGTGAAGTCTCCCAAGCGCACATGCACGCCGACCCACCGCTCCTTCGAGACAATGACGCTCTGGAGCTGAGCCTGACGGCTCATGGCTTCCAGTTCCCTGCGGATCAGAGCGTAGTCATCGAGCACGGCCTCGAAGTGACCCTCCATGCCCGTGAACGTCAGTAGGCTGGGCCGACTGATTGCCTTCCCAGGCGGTTCTTTATCCAGGGACCACGAGACGCGCTTGCCCGTTGCGAGCAAGGCAAGGCGCTTGGTGCCAGTTACGTAGCGGGAGGTGGAGCGGAACAAATCCCAGTAGAAGCGGGTATCGCGCTCGCGCCGTAGCACCGACCCGATTTTGACTTGTGGCCATGTGGGGAACAGGATGGGCAAGTCATGTCGCTCGGCGTACGTGATCGCGCGTGCCCACGGAAACAACAGGTTTCCTAGGCCCGGGCCAATCACTCGCACGAGGCCCAGGTCGTAGTGGCTGAGCTGGGGGTAGACGACCCGCATCAGGCCGCCTCGTTTTCAGCCTCAGGGGCGTACCCATCGCTGTATTGATAGTAGGACTGACCGTAGCCACCGTAGCCGGGGCGAGTCGACGAGACCCCGTTCAACAGGGTGCCAATGATCGTGCCCTTCACGTTGTTGATGGAGCGCAGCGCGCGGCGGACCACGTCCTTCGACGTCTCGAAGGCGCGCACCACGAACACTGTCCCGTCCACCCGGGTCGCGAGCACGACGCCGTCGGTGACAGGCCCCAAGGGCGGGCTATCGATGATCACGCGGTCGAAGCGGTCTCGAAGTGCGTCCAGCACACGCCCAAACGCCTCGCTGTGCAACAGCTCGGCCGGATTGGGCGGAATGGGTCCGCTGACGAGTAAGCTGAGACCCGGCACGGGAGTGTCTGTGATCCCCTTATCCAGGGCGGAGATGTCCAGAAGGGCGTTGGTCAGGCCCACGCCGTTGGTGCGGCCAAAGACCTTGTGCACACGGGGACGACGCAGGTCGCAGTCCATCAACAGCACGCGCTGCCCCGCTTGGGCCATGGCCGTGGCGAGGCAGCACGAAACCGTCGTCTTTCCTTCTCGTGGAGCCGCGCTGGTGACGAGAATCACCCGGTAGGGGTTGTCTGGGGACATGAACATGATGTTCGTCCGGATTGCCCTGGCGGCCTCCGCGGTACCACTCGTTGGGTGCTCATGGACGATCAACTCGGGGTGCTCCACCGCCACTGTGCCGCGGCGGCGCCGCCGGGACTTGGTGCCCGGCTGGGGCGAGCCCTCAAACGCGGGGAGCAGGCCGAGGAATGGGAGCTTCGCGTCGATGTCTTCAGGAGCCTTCACGCTGCGATCCATCAGCTCACGTCCGACCGCCATGCCCACGCCCAGCAGGAGCCCGAGGAGGAGCCCGGCGCCAACGTTGACGGGCATGCTGGGACGAACCGGGCGCGATGGCAACGTGGCGTCGTCAACGACGTGGATGTTATTCACCCGCATCATGAGCGTGAGGTCGCTCTCCTTGGTGCGATCACGCACCATGGAATAGAGCTTCTCGGTGTTGTCCTTCTTGCGCTTGAGCCGGTTGAACTCGATCTCCATCAGATTGAGTTCGAGGGCGCGCTTGTTTGCGGCGTCGTAGAGCTTCTGTAGGCCCGCGGCTTCTTTCGCCGACGCGCGGTAGTCGCGGTCGACCGCGCCCTTGATGTTCTTCACCTCGTTGAGCAGAGACTTCTTCGTCAGCGAAACCTGCATCTCAGCGGCCATCAGCTCAGGGTGCGATGGGCCCTTGCCCGCAGCGCGCAAGGAATTTCGCGTCTGCAGAGCATCAACGTATGCCTCGCGGAAACGCTGGAGCAGCGGGCTAGAGAGCAAGTCTGCCGACGCGAGCTTCGAGGGATCGTCCGCGCTGATCGTGTTCAGCTCCGCGCGGCGCGCCGCGAGGCCTTCCTTCTTCGCCCGAACCTCAGTCAACAGCTCGTTGAGCTTCTGCATTTCCCCGCGGAGCATGTTCGATTGATCGTCGAACGAGAGCGAGAGGATGTTCTTGTCTTTCTTGTAGGTGTGAAGCGCGAGCTCGCTCTTCTCGAGTTCGTTCTTCAGCGAGTCTTGCTGCTCTCGAAGCCAGTCGACGGCGGAGTTGGTCGACTGCAGAACGTTGTCGAGGTTTTGCTCCTGATAGGTCTGGATGACTGTCGTGACTATCTTCTGAGCGCGTTGGGGATCAGCATCCCGAACTGAGATCACCACCAATCGGCTCTGCTTTTCCGGCTCGATGTCTATGCGGGAACGCAGGATCTCGGCGGCCGCATCCACACTCACCTCGCGCGACGGGAGTTGGGTATTCGCCGGCTTGTTTGCGAGGAACGTCGCGTCCCGCTGCAGGCCCAGCGTCTTCACCACTAGCTGAGAGATGCGACGCGACTCGAGGATCTTGTACTGCGTCTCGTAGTACTCGCGGTTATTTAGGTAGGAGCCCGTGCCCATCTCCACGACGGACTGGATCTCGTTGCCCATGGGGCGTGGCGGATTGGGCTCGATCTGGATGGTCCCAGACGAGCGGTAGATCTTGGTCTGACTAATGGTGAAGAAGATGGCGCCGGCAAGCGTCACGATCGCCGCCGAAAAGAAGAGGATCTTGTTCTTCCGGAGGGAGTTCCAGACGAACAGGACCGTCGACCAGGCGTCGCTACCCTCGGTCGCTTGCTGTTGGGCTTCTTGCTGCACGTTTGTTCAAGTCCAGTTGACAGGTCCGAGCAGGTTCGGTGCATCGCACGAAATCCGCATTCAGCTCTGGAGTGCCTCTGAAGGCTCGCCCGACTGCTGCTATGGAGATCCCCTCGTCCCCGCGGTGTGGTAGCTAGGCCGTGCCCAGGAATCGCGAGCGTTTACTTTGGATACCGGTGTGAAGCAAGTCTGGGAGCCCGCTCTTGACGCCAGCCAATCGGCCGCGGAGCAGGGCGACGGTCGGGTGACGGTAGCGGTTGCCGGAATCGGCCGCTGGGGCACCAACGTCTTGCGCGCCGCAAGCAATTTACAGGGGTTTCACGTGTCTGCCGTCGCAGACCCGAGCGCGGCCCCGAACTCGGACTGGCGTCGTTTCACGACGCTCGAGCTGCTACTCCAGCGCGAGCATGTCGAGGCGGTGCTCATAGCCACACCGCCAGAGGCGCATTTCGCGCACGCCCGCGCGGCGCTCGAGGCGGGGTGCCACGTCTTCGTCGAGAAGCCCTTGGCACGCAGTGTTGCGGAAGCGGTCGCGCTGGTGGACCTCGCAAGAGACCGCGACCGGTGCCTGATGGTAGGCCACATCTTGCGTTATCACCCACGCATCGCCGCGATGCGGGAGCTCCTGCTGAGCGGGGAGCTCGGGCGCCCGGTGGAGTTCCGGAGCCTGCGGCACATCAGTCGTCGCTCAGAGGAGGATCCGTGGTGGTGCTTAGCGCCCCATGATTTGAGCCTGTTCGAGTACCTGCTGGGCTCGCGGATCCGTCGCGTTGCGTGTCGCCACGAACACCGGCGAGTGGTGGCTGAGTTGAAGGCGGACAGCGCGTTGACGGGAACCGTCGACGTTGGCGTGGGGGAGAAACGCTCGCAAATCACCGTGGTCTGCGAGTACGGCTGCGTGGAGTTTTCTGGCCAGCGGCCGAGCCTGCTGGTGTCTCGCGGCAGCCACCAATTCGAGATCTCGGTCCCTGAATTCGAGCCCTTGAGGCTCGAACTCCAGCACTTCGCGACCTGTATCCGTCAGCAGCGAGCTCCGCTGACCGACGGCAGCGAAGGAGCCCGCGTGGTGCGAGTCCTGTGCGCCGGAGAGGCATCCCGAGCGTCCGGCGGACTCTGGCGGAGCGTCTCCGGCTCATGAGCGAGTCGTCGTCCCCGAAGGTGCATCGCACGGCCGTGGTGGACCGAGGAGTCCGCCTCGGGCCAGGGACCCGAGTCTGGCACTTTTGCCACCTGATGAAGGGCGCGGAGATCGGCGCGCGCTGCGTGCTCGGACAGAACTGCTTCGTCGCCAGCGGCGCCAGACTGGGAGATGGCGTCAAGCTTCAGAACAACGTCAGCGTCTACGACGGAGTCACACTGGAGGACGACGTGTTCTGTGGCCCGAGCGTGGTGTTCACCAATGTGCTCAATCCGCGAGCGTTCGTGAATCGTAAGCGCGAGTTCGTCGCGACTCGGGTCAAGCGCGGCGCGAGTATCGGCGCGAACGCGACCATCGTCTGTGGGGTGACACTCGGGGAGTTCAGCCTGGTGGGCGCCGGGGCCGTGGTCACCCAGGATGTGCCGGATTATGGCCTGGTGATGGGCGTTCCCTCGCGGCAAGTGGGCTGGGTGAGCCGCTGGGGGGAGCGACTCGAGTTCGGCGCTGACGACATGGCGGTATGTCCCGCCACCGGCGAGCTGTATCGCAAGTCTCCACAGGGCGTCGCACGCCATCGCGGAACTGGAGACTGACGATGCGCGTGCCCATGCTGGACGTCGCGCTGCAGCACGCCCGTCTCGAGACTGAGCTCGTGGACGCATTTCGCGACGTTCTAGGTTCATCACGTTTCATCCTCGGTGAGCACGTCCAGCGCTTCGAGCGGGAGATCGCTGCGTACGTCGGAAGCGCACAAGGCGTGGGGTGCTCGAACGGCACCGACGCGCTGACCCTTGCGCTGCAAGCTGCGGGCGTCGGGGAGGGCGACGAGGTGATCACGACGCCATTCACCTTCTTCGCGACGGTCGGAGCCATTCTGAGACTCCGCGCGGTTCCTCGCTTCGTCGATATCGGTGCCGACGATTTTCACCTTGATGTGCAGCGGGTCGAAGCGTTGGTCTCTCCTCGGACGCGTGCCGTGATCACGGTGCACCTATTCGGTGCTCCTGTGGCTACCCGCGAGCTGCGTGAATGCTGCGACGTCCTTGGGTTGGTCTTGATCGAAGACGCGGCGCAAGCACTCGGCGCGATCGAGGGTGAGTCGCGCGTCGGTTCCATCGGTCATTTCGGCTGTTTCAGCTTCTTCCCGAGTAAGCCGCTCGGTGGTTTCGGGGACGGCGGGATGATCACCACATCGGAACCCGAGCTGGCAGAGCGCTGCCGCCGACTCCGGGCCCACGGTGCAATCGCCCCACATGAGCACGTCGATCTCGGAGCGAACTTTCGACTGGACGAGCTGCAAGCTGCGTTGCTTCGGGTCAAGTTGCGTTACCTCGAGGAAATGCTGGCGCAGCGCGAGGCGCACGCGCAAGCTTATGAGCGGGCACTCGAGGAGCACCCCGGGGTGCTATTGCACAGGCTTCCTTTGGGGGTGAGGAGCGCCCGCGCCCACTTTACGCTGCGCCTCAAGCAGCCTGATCGGCGTGAACGTATCCTCGAGGAACTTCAGAAGGCTGACGTTCAGGCGGCGGTCTACTACCGCAAACCGGTGTATCGCCAGGCGGTCCCCGCGCTACAGCGATTGCTGGCGGGGGACGAAGCGCAGCAATGTGTCCACACCGAGCGGCGCTGCGCGGAGGTGCTCACGCTGCCGTTGTTTCCGGAGATGAGCATCGAGCAGCGTGAGCACGTGATCTCGTCGCTCTTGCGTGCGCTGTCATGACCCGCCTCGCCGCGTTCTCCGTCGACCTCGACGAGGTGCATGAGTACTGGGGCGTTCATGGGCTGGGCGTGCCACCGGCGGACGTCGAGCGCTTGGTGTATCGAACGGCACTCCCTCGCATCCTCGAGTTTGCGGAGAGGCTTGCTCTGCCGCTCACGCTGTTCGCCATCGGACGCGACTTAGACCAAGAGGGTGGTCAGGCACTCGCTCCGTTCGTGGAACGCGGCGACGAAGTCGGGAACCACAGCGCCGGACACCGCTACGACCTCTCGCGCTTGAGTCGGGAGGAGCGCAGACGGGAAATCACACAGGCATCAACCCGCATCGAAGCCCTGACCGGCGAACTGCCTCGCGGTTTTCGCGCGCCTGGCTACGTGCTGTCTCAGCCGCTGGTCGAAGACCTTGAAGCGCTCGGCTTCGCCTACGATTCTTCGGTCTTCGCTTGCCCGGCGTACTACCTGGCGAAGCTTGCAGTCATGGGCGGTCAAGGCTTGATCGGGCGCAGGTCACGCTCCATCGTCTCCGACCCACAGGTGCTGTTTGCCCCGAGTGAGCCGTACCGGGCGGGCAAACGTTATTTTCTACGGGGAAATGGGCTGCGTGAGGTACCGATCACGTTGACCCGTCGCCTACGGCTGCCGTACTTCGGCACGTCGCTGGGAGCGCTGGCGGCGCCGCCCTTCGCATCACCGAAGATCGACTGGTTTACCCGTGGCGTTTCCCAGCTCAGCTCGGTGAATCTGGAGTTTCACGGGATCGACTTTCTCGATACTGCGGACGGGCTAGCGCAGCTCGCGCGAGTGCAGCCGGGACTCAGTGTGCCCTGGCGGCTGAAGGCGGAGGGATACGCTCGGGCGGTGACTGGGCTGCGCAGCGCCGGCTTCGAGTGGGTGAAGCTCGAGGAGCTCGCTTTTCAGAGGCTTCCATAGGCGTTTGGGCTCGATGAAACTGCGACCGCGGGGTCGAACCGCGAGAGAACATCCTGCGCGCTGACGTGGTACTCTCCAAAAGATGCGATCCGACTCGTGGGTGGTGGTTCTGCTTTTCCTTGTGGGATGCTCCGATGACCCCGCGGGTGGAGCTGGAGCAGGTGCGGTGGGCGGCGCGACTTCCGGGGGAAGCGGTGGATGGAGTTCCCCCGATTTCCCGGACAGAGTTGGTGTCTTAGTTCAGGCCGCCTCCACGACGGCTTGACGGTCTAGTTCGTCGGGGATGGCGTAGCCGATGGTCGAGTGGCGGCGTCGCGCGTTGTAGTAGTTGTCGATGTAGTCCGCGAGCGCGTCGTAGACCTCTGTCGCCGTTGCGAAGGTGCGCATGTGGATCAACTCCTTCTTCAGGGTGGCGAAGAAGGTCTCGCTGACCGCATTATCCCAGCAGTCACCAGCGCGGCTCATGCTCTGGCGTGCACCGATGCTGTTTAGTTCCGCGCGGTACTCGTGGCTCGCGTATTGCGAACCGCGGTCGGTGTGGTGAACGAGCCCGCGGGGCGGCTTTCTCGTCGTCACCGCCATGCGCAATGCACGCAGCGGCAGGGCCCGATTCATACGACGACCCACAGCCCACCCGATGACCTTTCGGGCATACAGGTCGAGCAGGACCGCGACATAGCACCAGCCCTCGGCGCACCAGACGTACGTGATGTCCCCGGCCCAAACTTGGTTGCGTCCGGACGCCAGGAAGTTCTGCGCGAGAAGGTTCGGCGCGATGGGTAGCCGATGCTCTGAGTCTGTGGTGCGCTTGAACGGACGGCGGGTTTTGGCTCGAATTCCTTCCACTCTCATGATTCTCTCGACCCGCTTTCGGCTCACGCGCACGCCCTGCGCTTTTAGTTCCGCATGGATTCTTGGGCTACCATAGCGTCCTCGGTGCTCTGCATGAATCGCTCGAACGCGGGTGCGAAGCGACGCCTCTCCGACGGCCCGCGCCGACGGCGTACGCTTCCTTGTGGCGTAGTAGCTGCTGCGCGACACACCGAGCGCGTCGCAGAGCCGCTGGACACTCATCGTCGCCTTGAACTTGTCGACCACGTCGAACGGGGAGTTCACTTTCCCCTCAAGAACAAGGCGATTGATTTTTTTAGCGTGTCGGTGTCCTGCTTGAGCTGCTGGTTCTCGCGACGGAGGCGCTGGAGCTCGTCTTCCATCGACTCACCGCGGTCTGCCATCACCTGCGTGACGGCGTCCCCGAGCTCCTTGCGCCAGGCGTGGAGCATGTTTGGAGCGACTCCGAGGCTGTCCGCCACTTCCTTTACCGTGCGGGAACCACGAAGTTCCATCTGGCGCACGGCCTCTAGCTTGAACTCGCGCGTGTGGCGCTTCCGGGCTTTGTTGCGTGCAGTCATGCTGTCCGATTCCAAGGATACCCTCCTTTAGGGCTGTCTAGGAAATCGGGGGAGGTTCACTCGTCAATGGGTCGGTGAGGGAACTCAAGGTCTCTACCCTCGAGGAGACCGAGTTGTTTCCCTATAGCTACGCGGATCGGGCCGTGATGAGCTTCAACCAAGGGGTCCTGTCCTTTTGGGGCACCGTACCGATCTCCCCCACGCACTACGTGAGCGCCTGGGAGTGGCCCGGTAACAAGCGCCTCACCGGTGCTTCTAGGGATGGTGGGCTCGTCGTCGGGTTCCCGGCTGTAGATGAGCACTTCATGTACTACACGGCGCAAAACCGTGAGAGCGACGGAACCATCTCGACCTCGGTGTATCGAGCGAGCCTATGCGGGCTCCCTCACGAGGAGCTGTTTCAAGAAGCGAGCGAGGGCATCGGCACCCCGTCTGTGAGTGCCGATTTCCTGTACGTTACACTGCCGTCCGGCGTACTCCGCATCCCACGCTAGGGTCGCTTGGTCTGAGGGGAAGTCGCGTCGAGCTCCTTGAGGAACCAAGTCGCGATGAGCGGCTCGTGCTGTGGCTGGAGGTGGATGCCGTCGCGAAATAGCTCGGGGTCCCAAGCTTCGGGTGAGCTCCCGACGGTCGCCGCAGGAAACTCAGTCATGGCGTGCTTCCAACGTGACCCTACGTCGGTCGGCGCGTTTCCGCGCGCGTAGGGGGCGAAGTGGACGTAGAGCTTTGCGTGATGAGCCTCCGTGACCCGTAGTATTCGCGCTAGCGCATCACGATTCCAGGCGGAAAGGCTCCAGTTGGGGTTCTCCAGCCCGAGAGGCGGAGGGGCCGGGCGTGGAACGAGGCTCGAGAGCAACCGCTGCCCATACGGGCCTCGTGCGCGTAAGGATGGCAGCCAGCCCAGCGCGATCTGACGGCCGAGCAACCCCAGGTCGTGTTCTATCGAGTAGATCTCAGCGATCTGCCCCGGGGATGAGAAGCGCTGCGCGAACCCGTCGTCGAAGTTCCAGTTGCCGTCGCGACCGAGGGACCAGCCTCCCGCAGACAACACCAAGTGGATCTCCGTGGGCGCGGAGCCGGCGTCAAAAGCTCGCTCGAGGAGCAGCAGGTCACCGATACGGGTGGCGCCTGCGGTGGTGGTGAGGAAGGCGCAGCGGGCATCGAGCTCGGGTCCAGCGCTCCCGCGCTCATCCTTGAGGCGGCTCGCCTTGCCCAAGCGAACGGCGAAGCGACGGATCGGAGATCCGTCGATGGGCGGCGCGAGCTGATTGGCGACGGAGTCACCCAGCACCAGACATGACTGGGAGAAGCGCGTGGTCGCCTGGGCCTGCCGAATGTCGGCTAAGTCTGCCGGATGCAGCGTCAGCTGAATGAAGGCCTCGGTCAGAGCACAGAACAGCCCGAAGGTCGCGAGCGTCCGCAGGATCGCCTTAGAACTGGAAGTAGATGAACTGAGAGTCACCTGGTGCTCCAAGGATCAGGACAGCGTAGGTTAGTACCGCGAGGATCAGGCCGCGCCACACCGGGCGAATGCTGCGTAGCGGTCGCTCCGGGGCGCCTTCTTCGGCAGCTTGGATCAGCATCGCTGAACCCCCAAACACGAGCAGTGCCAAGAGCCAGGGCTTGGTGAGCCCAGCTGTCGAGAGGGGATGAGCCACGAGTCCACGCGTCAGCGCCCAGAGTTGGTGCACGTCTTGCGCGCGGAAGATTAGCCAGCCGTAACAGACGAAGACGAACGTCACCGCGGTCCTGAATAGCGTCAGCGGTGAGAGTCGGAAGCGGGCCGGGTGGGGGGGAGGTTTGCCGTAAACCAGCCGCTCGGCAATCAGCAGCACCCCCTGGTAAGCTCCCCAGATCACGAAGGTCCATGCGGCGCCGTGCCATAAGCCGCCCAACAGCATCGTAATCGAGAGGTTGCGGTACATCCGCACGGTACCGCCGCGATTGCCACCCAGGGGAATGTAGAGGTAGTCTCGAAGCCAGGTCGACAAGCTGATGTGCCAGCGACGCCAGAAGTCTGCGGGGCCCGACGCGAGGTAAGGGCTATGGAAGTTGAGCATCAGGTCAACTCCCATCAGCTTGGAAACCCCGCGCGCAATGTCGCTGTAACCCGAGAAATCGCCGTAGATTTGGAAGGCGAAAGCGACGGTTCCGACCATCACCGTTAGCCCTCCGGGGTGCTCTTGCTTGAACACCTGCGACACAATCGGTGCGAGGTTGTCAGCGATGAAGACCTTCTTCGCAAAGCCAACGGCGATCAACCACAGCGCCTCGTCCAGCTGTAGTGCGGTTGGGCGCACGCGCCCTTCCTCGATTTGAGGCAGCAGGCGGCTCGAGCGCTCGATGGGCCCCGCCACGAGCTGCGGGAAGAATGCGACGTAAGTGGCGAACGAAAGCAGGCTCTTGGCCGGTTTCGTATCCCCACGGTAAACGTCGATGGTGTACGATAGCGTCTGAAATGTGTAGAACGAGATGCCGACTGGGAGCACGATGTCCAGGCGAGTGGCCGCTGTCGAGCTGCCGAAGCGGGCCAACACCGTGTCCAGCGAGTCCAAGAAGAAGTTCGCGTACTTGAAGTAGGCGAGCACCCCGAGGTTCACCACTAGACTGAGCAGCAGCCAACGTTTCCTCGCGGGAGCGCTGTCGGAAGCCGCGATCCGGCTCGCGCATACGTAATCGAGCACCGTGGAACCCGCGATCAAGATCAAGAACCGCGGGTCCCAGTACCCGTAGAAGACGTAGCTGGCGACAAGGACCCAGCCGCGCCAGGCATTCCCGCGTAGCGTCAGGGCTCCGATCAGTGCGACCGGCAGGAACGCCAGGAAGACAAGGCTATTGAAGAGCATACGCAGACCGCCGGGCTCACCGCGCGTCGAGCGGGCAGAGCGGCTACGCGCGCTCGATGAGGAGCATGTCGAAGTGGATGCTCACACGGTATCCATGCGAGCCGAACTGCTCCTCGGCTGCCTGAACCAGCTCCCACTTCTTCGGCCAGTCGGGCTGTACCCCAAACTCGCGGAAGTCGTCTACGATGATGCCGACGATGCGGTCGCGGTGGTGCGCCAGGAAATCCAAGATGGCTACCGCGGGCTCCGGGACGTCTCCCAACGCGGTCACGCCGCCGGAAAAGTGTCCGTCCAGGAACAGCAAGACGCGGTCTAGGTCGGACTGCTCGAACAGACGTCGCACCTCGGCGTCGGCATCGCCCTGAATCACCTCGACGTTTTGGTGGCGGGCAAGCCAGCGCGCTGCGTCACGGGCAAGATCGGGCTGGAGCTCGATGGTCTTCACCGTTTGGAATGCTGGGGCGCAGCGGGCGGTGGTGACGCCAAGGTAGGTTCCGGTCTCTACTAGGACCTGGGCGCCCGTTCGTTTCCGCATGGCTTTGATTGCGCGGGTCTTGAACAGGCTGTGAGGGTTTCGGACGTCGAAGCGCGACAAACGAAACAGGTCGACCGCGTAACCGGCGAGCGCTTGAAGTGGGCGACTGCGTTCGTTCATGTGATCCTGGCGCGACTTTCGAGCTTGATGGGGACCGGTTGGTTGCGTCCGACGTGACGAGCGTTCATGGCTATCGACCCTCGGTGTGGGGAGAGATAGGTGGCCTGCACTCAGGCGGTCAAGGCGCAGTGTCTAAGCGGTTGATATTTATCGGATTTGTTGATGCCGCACGCGGCTTTCTCGTGCCGTGGCATGTTCGCCCAAGCCGCTGGTTGACGCCTTATGTTGGGCCGCCTTCGCCCGTTGCGGTGCGCTTGGCTGCGCAGGGTTTTCGTACCTCTGTGGGCAATCGGAGCGGTGCCGGTCGCCGGGTTCGTCCGATGTCACTCGTGCCCGAGTGATGCACGGCGCACTGGGTGAGCGAGAGTTGCGAGACTCCTCGGGAAATAACGGATTGGGCAATACGGTTGACACTTGGCGTTTCTCGTTCGTGCTTCGCTGTTGTTCCCCGCGTCCGTCTGCTCTGGACCGTGCGGTCACTCTGGCGAGTGGGTGAGGCCCGCGTTGTGTGGTAGTTTGCAAAGATGAGACGGGCGTGCTGGTTGCCGTTGCCTTTGCTTGCGCTCTTTGGTTGCGCGGATGACCCCGCCGGCGGCGGCGCTGGAGCAGGTGCGGTGGGCGGCGCGACTTCCGGGGGAAGCGGTGGATCTGCGACTGGCGGCAGTGCGACTGGCGGCAGTGCGACTGGCGGCAGTGCGACTGGAGGCACCACAGCGACTGGAGGCACCACAGCGACTGGAGGCACCACAGCGACTGGAGGCACCACAG
>JBFXBK010000177.1:0-17531 GCA_050183255.1 Polyangiaceae bacterium
CTGAGAGCGCTGCCAACCAACGCGATGATCCCCGCGAGGTGCAGGAAATCAGCGAGAGGTCCGCGATCCGACGCTGTCATCGCCAAGAAGCGATTCAAACGAAGAAAGGCGGGCGAACTGGGATCTGGAGGTACGACCTGGGACGACACGGCGCGTCCAGCCTTAGCCAAGATCCCGCGATTGGCCCAAATTGTTGCGCCTCCACTCGCCGCATCAAGCAAAGGGATGGGGAGACGAACATAGCACCTCCCCCCCAAAAAACTGCGAGCGCTCCTAGAAGCGACGGGGCCGGTTCACGCCGTTGCGCAGGAATGGGTTGAGCAACAGCGCTTCCACCATCGGGCGCGTGTACACGTCCTGTTCTTCAAGCAACTTCAGAGTCCCGCGCAGCGCGACTTCGTACTCAGGACCCATGTCCTTCTTCTTCGCCAGCGGGGAGTCCCGCTGATCGGTGAGCTGGCCCTGGAGAGCGGTCATGAAGCCGATGTACTCGGTGAGCTGCTTGGGTGTGCCCGTGCCATTAGACTCCCGCGGCGGTGCGCCAAACTCGAGCAACGGCAGGAACGCGCTCTCCATCGGCGAGAGAGGCGTGACCTCCTTGGGAGCACCTCCGACCCCGCCAACCCCGCCGACCCCGCCACCGTTACGCAACGCATTCTGCAGCCGGGTCATGTACAGACGCTTCTTGCGCTCCCACACCTGCTTCGCCGCCTTCGAGAGTTCCCCTTCGGAGACCTCCACCCGCGCGTTTTCCGCGAGGGAACGAATCAAGCGAAGGTAGGGCCACTCAGGTTCGGACAACGCGCTGTACATCTTGATGGCTTCATCGTCCGTGGCCGGCTTCTTGACCACGATGTTCAGGAACAGCTCGCGCCACTGCTTCTCGTAGGTGTCGAAATAGCGATCCCGCAGTTTTTCCATCACATCGGCGGTCTGCGCGTCGCTGTCCTTGACGTTCTCCGCTAGCACCCACGTCTCGGTCTCGAGCTGGGCCTTCTGGGAGTTCAGCACCTTCTTGATCTGGAGGTAGCCCTCCTTGGTGTAGGCGCCTGAGACCTGCAGGTCCTTCTTTGGCGTTACCCACTTCGCCGACTCGCCGTAGAAGAAGTCAGTCAACTTGATCGGCGCGACGTCACGATTCGCGTCACGCACCAACATCGTGTACAGGCGATCGACGCGCGGCGCCTTGAGCATCGTCTGCCGCGCGTGATCGATGAGCTGCTTGTCGTGATCCCACGGCCGCGCCTCACCTTTCTTGATCATCTCGAGGTAGAGCTTCGCGTGAGGCAAGAGGAGCTTCGCGTCCTCGTCGGGCTTGCTCGATCGCAGCGCTTTCGCCCAGTAGCGCGCGACCTCAGCCGCAGCGAAGTCGACATCTAGGCGCTCCGTCTCCCCAAGCATCAGATACAGCTTCAGCTGGTCGTACTGCTTGGTGAACGTATCGCCCTCGGCGTCCGCCACCTTGAACGCGCGCAGCTGAGCTTCGATCTCCGGACGTGTTGTCACGGTGAAACCCTTGTGCAGCTGCTCGATGTAGATGCTGCGGACCGGCTCGAGCATGCTGCCGCCGGTGTACATGCCCCAACGCATGCCCGTGGGCGGGCCGTCTTCGTCCCAGCCCTTGAGCTTGAGGTATTGCGTGCGGAGATTGTCCAGCTTCGTGAGCTTCTCGGGCAAGGGCGACGCGTCGTTCCAGTTGATGGTGGCCGCCGAGCGGCTCACCGCCTCCACCCCGCTCACCAGGTCCTGGTTCCTGCCGTAAGTGACGACCGACGGAATGGTGATCGCCAGAGAGACAAACAAGCAGCTGGCCGCAAACGCGATGCGCATCAACGCGCGACGCCTGCGCTGCCCCTCAGTGGCCGCAGCCACGTTCTGATCGGGAAACACGACGCGCTGGAACAGATCGGTGACGAAGTAGCTCTTCGCCTCGACCTGCGCTACCTGAGCGCCGGGGTCTGGCGGCAGCCCGAACGCCTGAGCCATGCGACCCAGCATGCGCGAAACCGGGTTGCCCTCTTGGGTGCCGCTGGTGAAGTAGAAGCCGCGAAAGATCGGTGTGCCCTGGAAGCGGTTTGGTTGAAACAGTTGTGCGACGAGACTGCTGACGTTGTCGCGCAACGCCTGAAATTCCACAGGGAATTCCAGGATCTTCTGGCGACCTTGAAAGCTGCGGTGGGTCTTGACGCGGCGCAGAGCGTTCGCATGCAGCACGTTGACCACTTGGTCGAACTCGCGAGTGAACTCGCTCGCGGCGTCGCGCTCACCTCCGCGCAAGGCAAATGTCGCGCCCAAGATCTGGTCGCGCTCGCTCTTGCGCATGTCTCCGAATGTCTCGACGAAGCCGCCAATTAGGTCGGTCTTCGTGAACATCAGGTAGACCGGCACCACCATCTCGAGGCGCGACATCAACTCGTCGACGCGGGTGCGCAGCTGACGCGCCATGTCGGCGATCTGGTCTTCGCGTGCGTCGATCAGGTCCGTCACACTGACTGCGACCAGCACGCCGTTGATCGGCTTCTGACTACGAAACCGCTTCAAAAGCCCTAGGAACGCGAGCCACTCGTCGCGATCGTCGGTCTCGGTGGCGTAGCGCCCCGCCGTGTCGAGCAAGATAGCGTCGTTCGTGAACCACCAATCGCAGTTACGCGTGCCCCCAACGCCGCGTAGCCCACCCTCCTCGGGATTGAACGCGAAGTTCAGTCCCGACTTCTTGAGCGCAGTCGTCTTTCCCGAGCCCGGCGGCCCAATGATCATGTACCAGGGCAACGCGTAGAGCGCCTGCCCACCCTTGCCGCCCCCGAGCCGGCTGCTCTTGAGCGAGCCGATGCCCTGCTCCATCTGCTGGCGGAGCTCGAGGATCTCTGCCCGACGGTCCGGGCGCGCGTAGGCCGCTTGCTGCTCGCTCTGCTTGAGGATCTCCGCCTCGAACGCCCGCGCCGCGCGGCGCGCCTTGAGCCGACGCAGTCCGAGGACCGCTCCGACGAACAAAGCCACGAGGAAACTCGCGAGAATACGCCAGCCAACGCCAATGTTGACCTCAAACCAGCCAGCTACCCAGCTGCCGAGCCAGATGATCGCAAGACTGACGACTCCAAATACCCAAACCCACATGGGTCAGCCCTCGCCCTTCCTATGAGACTTGCGCGCGATCGGAAGACTTGCCTCAGGGGCAACGGAATCTCCGTGCAACGCAGCCGCTGGTGCGTGCCGAAGATTGGACGCTAGTGCCGGCACGGGCCGCTGCTCGAACGACTCCGGCGGAGGCGAGGGATCATCCATGCTGAGCAACCAGGCAATCAACGCGCCGCCGATCCCGAACACCAAAAGCAACACGATGACAACGATCACGATGAGCTTGGTGTTCGTGCCGGAAGGCGGGGTGAAAACGATGGTCGCGTCGCGGCGCGCTTCGGGCAACGGCATCCCAAGCTGACTCATGCCCAGCGGATTGGGCGCGGGCGCCGCAGCGGCAGCCGCATCCGCGCGGGTAGAGCCCATGCTCATGCCGGAGCCGCCAGTCACGAGCGCAGGTTCGACCGGGCCACCTCCAAAGCCGCCCGTATTGCCGCGAGGTAATACCGCTGGCGGCGGGCCCGGCGCGGCAGGCGGTGCCACGGGCGGGGGCGCTCCCCCCCCCTTGGAGATCCCCATCGACTCCAGCATGGCAAATGCCTCGGAAGCATCCGCCACCATGGTGCCGTAGACCTTGCGCTTGTTGCCGGCCCCCGCGTCGGCGTTGGTCGCGCCCAGCGCGTCCGGCGAACTCCCACCGGAGACCACCGGGGGCGGTGCGACGGCCCCCGGCACCATTGGGGGTGGCGCAAAATCCCCCACTGCGGGAGGGGGCGCAGCGGCCGGAACCATCGGAGGCGCAGCGAGACCACCCGAAATCATTGGCGGTGCGGCGATCCCCCCGGAAACAACAGGAGGCGGCGCAAGTACGGCTCCGCCAGCCGCGACCGGCGGCGGCGCGATCGCCGGCATGGGAACCGACGCTGGCCCAGCATCTGCTTGAGCGCGTTTGGCGGCAAGCAGCGCGTCGATCTCCGCTCGCGCCTTGGCCACCGCGTCATCGGTCAACACCTGAGTGCCGTGCATGGGACCGGCCGCGGACCCCGACACCATGGGTGGAGGAACAACCGGGCCGCGTGGTGCGGCAACAGCCGGCACCGCAGGCATCTGGGTTTGGGAAGTCTTGGCGGCCCGGGCGAGTTCTTGCGCGAGCTCCGTCACGCTCTGATAGCGATGTCCCGGGTCCGGCGCTAAAGCCGTACGGAAAATATCATCAAACACCGGGGAGATGACCCCACCGAGCTCCGAGGCTCGATCGCTGGCCGCAGGCAGCGTATGCATCTCTTCCCAGAGTCGCTGGGGTTCCGGAGTCGGCAGCTTGAGCGCGAAGAAGATTGGCCGCCCCACCATCGCGTAGAACGCGATCAGCGCCATCCCGTAGACGTCCATCGTGGCCATCAGGGGCGCGCCGCCAACCTGTTCCGGAGCGCCCCAGCCGTAAGCGCATGGCCATGGGGAAGGAGCCGCCATGCGCAGCGACGCGACGCCGAAGTCAGTTACCCTGACGACTGGACCCTTGAGCCCGCTGCCGAAGAAGACGTTCGCCGGCTTCAGATCGGCGTGCACCAGCCCTGACGCGTGTGCGCGGTCGAGCGGAGGGGCGAGACAGGTAACCAGGTCGACCATCTCCGCGGGACTGAGCGGGCCCTTCTTCTCGATGTAGCGGTCCAAGGAACGGGCGCTCACCGCAGGTAGCAGCGCGAAGGGTCCGTTTGGATCCATACCGAGCTCCTGGATCGCGACGAACTCCTGGGCGACCTGACCTGCGGCTCTGGAGGCTCGATCGAACGCGGCGGAGGCGCCCGAATCTTGCATCGCGGGAGAGGTGAACAGCTTGAGCACGTAGCTCAACCCGGTCTTCGGATCTTTGACCCGGTAGACCTCGCCAACATCCCCTCGTCCGATCACGCTTTCGACCTGAAAGCGGCCCCCGACGATCATCCCGGGCGCTAGTCGTTCCCTCATGCTCTTGCTGTTCCCCGAAGGTCGATTCCGTTGAATCCGGTCGCCGCGGCCTCTTGGATCTGCTTCCCGAAGGCAGCTGGCGCGTTCTCCAGCACCACTGAACGCGAACGATGACCCGAGCAACCTCCCGATTTCAAGCGAGACATCACGCGAGGTTGCAGCTCACTAAGCGCCTCTGACGGTTCCCAGGGTCGGGTCCAAAGCGGGCAAACGTGTTACCCCACCGAAGCTCCCGAGTGCCAGGAAGGGGACGAGGCGGCCGGGCAGGGTAAAAATCCCTGGGATGTACCCACAAGCAAGCGTGCCAAGTCTGTGGCGAGTCGCCGCTCCGCCCGTGGATCGAAAGCGCCAAACTTGAGCGCTTGTCGGGTAGTTGCAAACCCGGGGTCGGGTAAGATGCTAGCGTGCCAGACCAACACGCCGTGCAGTTCCTGCTCCGAGGGTCTTCTTTGCCCGAGGACGCCGAATGCTTCGCCTACCGAGTGGTCGAAGAGATCTCGCGACCGTTCGAGATCGACGTTCAGTTCGCGACGACAGACTCAGCCTTCGATGTGTCGACGATGCTCCGTAACGTCGTCGTCCTGACCGTCGTCAACGAGCTGGGCGAACTCCGCAACTTTCACGGCGTCGTGGAGCGCGCGCGCATGACCGGAATTCAGCGGGAGCACTTTCTGTTCGAGCTGCGAATGATGCCGTCGTTGCAGGCACTCGCCCACCGCGAGAACTGCCGCATCTTCCAGGACAAGAGCATCGTCGATGTGGTCACCACGATCTTCAACGAAGCGGGCTTCGGCGACCGGGTGCAGTGGGACATCAGCGGGAGCTACGCGCCGAAGGAATTCATCGTCCAGTACCGAGAGAGTGAGCTGAACTTCGTGCAGCGCCTTTTCGAGCAGGCAGGGCTCTTCTATTTCTTCGAGCACTCCGAGGAACAGCACCGGCTGATCGTCAGCGACAACTCGGAAGCGTTTGTTCCGCTGGACGCCCCCGTAGTCACGCTCAACCTCGCCGCTGGTGCTCAGAACGCGACCTCAGTGAACGGGCTGCAGCGCACCCGCAGCCTGCGCACGAGCACCATCAGGCTGCTCGACTACGACTTCAAGACGCCTGCGGCCCTGCCCGACGCCTCGTTGCCCCCAACCGAGGTTTGGGCCATGCCCTTCTTTGAGTATCCCGGCGGATTTGTGGACGGAGACGAAGGCTCGCTCCTAGCCAAGGCGAGGATCCGCGAGCTGCGACGGGACGCGGACGTGCTCAGAGGTTCTACACAAGCCGTAGACTTGCGGGTCGGAGCTCCTTTCAACGTGGAAGGAGCCGACGAGGAGGACCTCAACGGTAGCTTCGTGCTGACGCGCTTGGTCGCTCACGGTGAGCGCGTGAGGCACCGAGACGACGATGACAACGATGAGGACTCTGGCGACGACAGCCAGCACAACAAGGCGTTCCAAGCGGAGTTCAACGCCATTCCCATCGGCGTGCCATTCGCTGCGCCGCGCCGCGCCAAGCGCGTGCGCATCCATGGCATCCAAACGGCGATCGTCACCGGGCACGACGACCAAGATCAGACGATCTGCGTCGACGAGTTCGGGCGCATCAAGGTGCGCTTCTACTGGGACCGCGTGGGTCAACAGGACGAGAATTCCAGCTGCTGGATCCGCGTGAACCAGCCTCCGCTCGGAGGTTCCATGATTCTTCCGCGAGTGGGTTGGGAGATGTCCATCGCCTTCCTAGACGGCGACCCTGACCGTCCGCTGGCGCTGGGCAAGGTCTACAACGCCGAGCATCAACCGCCGCAGTCACTACCGGGCGCGAACTCCTCGGCGTCACTGAAGAGCATGTCTGCACCAGGTGGCGCGGGGCACAACCTGGTCGGTGCGTGCGACACGGGCGGCAGCCAGGGCTTTAATATCCACGCGCAAAAAGATCTAAACATCACGACGGAGCACGACTTCATCGAGGAAGTCGGAGTCGACGAAGAGCACAACGTCACCAAGAACGTCTCTAGCGAAACCGGCGTCAACGACAGCGCCTCCGTGGGAGGCAATCAGTCACTGAACGTCGGTGCGAACCTTTCCTCGAAAGTCGGCGGCAGCCAGTCCATTACTATCAGTGGAAACGACGACAGCAACTCAACGGCCGATACGCAGGAAACGGTGGGTGGTGCCCGAAGCTACACGGTGAGCGGAAACCAGATCACCATCTGCAACGGCATCACGCAGAACATCACCGGCGACTACAACGTGAAGGTGGGCGCGGTAGAGGTCGTCGGGAGCATCGCGTCGATCTCTGACAACATCACGGCCACCAGCATGTCGAAAGTGGGCGCGATCCGCGTCCACCTCGTCAACGGAACCCACGGCGAGACGGTTGGCGGCTTGAAGAACCAGACGTCGGCCGCCGCGGAGATCCACATCAACGGCGCGAACCATGCGGCTAGCTGCGACGCCGCGACGACGGTCATGATTGGCGGCTTGCATTACCGCAAGGTAACAGGTGCTTACACCGTGAAGGCCCCAATGATCACCTTGGTCGGAGCCACCGGGGACCTCAAGGGTGGGAAGAGCAGCATGAAACTAGGCGGTGGCCCCGTGGTGATGAAGGGCAAGAAGATCGTGGTCAAGAGTGCGCTGAGCATCAAGATGGGTGCTTCGCTGAAGGAAGGCTGAGATGAGCGATACGAACCTGCTAGAGATCGCGCTGACCATCGATGGCCTCGACCTCGACGTGCTTGAATTCGAGCTGGTAGAGCAGCTGAACGAGGTGAGCTACCTCGAGGTACTGGTGGTGAAAGGCGGCGATGACACCGCCGACTCCTTCAGCCCGTCAGCGCTGTTCGACAAGGCCGCAACCCTGCGCTTCGCCCTGGCAGACGGCTCCGACGAGCGATTCTTCCACGGGCATGTGATCGAGACGGCAGCGGCGCCCAGGGAGGGCGAGACGCACGGGACTCTGGTCCGCGTCGCGCCAGCACTTTGGAACCTGACCAAGCGCCACGATTGTCGGATCTTCCAGGAGAAGAGCGTACAGGACATCGTCACCGAGGTACTCCAGGGCGGCGGCGTCACTGGTGGAGACCATGAGTGGCGCCTGACCGGCTCCTACCCTCCGCGCGTATCCACGACACAGTATCGCGAGACGGACTTCGAGTTCATCCGGCGTTTGCTGGCTGAGGAAGGCATCTGGTTCGCCATCCAGATGACCGACGAGAAGGCGCTGATGATCCTGACCGACGACCCTGCAGGGTTAGGTCCCATCGCACCCACGGCGACCCTACCTTTCCGCGCGGATAATGCGGAGCGTGACGATGTGGCAGTCTCCAAACTCAGCCAGACCCACAGCATTCGCCCAGACAAGGCATTCCTCCGCGACTACAACTGGCACACCCCGAGCGTTCAAGTAGAGAAGGCCGTCGAAGGTACCGACGACGGTGCACATACGCTCGAAGTCTATGAGTACCCAGGACGCTTCGAGGAACAAGCCGACTGCGATCGCCTGACCCAAGTCTTAGTGGAGCAACTCCAAGCAGATCGCGACTTGGTCGAGGGTGAGACAGGAGCGCTCGGCTTGCGTCCCGGGGAGACGCTCACCGTCGAAGGACATCCCTACGACCCACTCAATCGAGAGCTCCTGCTGATCCGCGTGCGCTACCACGCAACCGGTCGCGGGTGGATGAGTGAAGAACACGAGAGCGGGGAGCTCACGGCACACTTCACCGGAGCACCAACCGACCGCGTTACCTACCGGCCACCGCGCCTGGAGCGGAGTCGAATCATTCCGGGGCTGCAATCCGGATGGACTGCCGGTCCTGGTGGCGACGAGATCCATGTCGACGCAGATGGGCAGGTGAAGACCCACTATCACTGGGATCGCGTGAACCCCCTGGATGACACTTGCAGCCAGTGGATGCGCACGAGCCAGCTCGCGCTCGGGGGCTCGATGTTGCTCCCGCGCATGAACTGGGAAGTGACGATCTCCCACAACGAGGGCGACGCAGATCGTCCCGTGATCATGGGCCGTCTCTATAACCCGCAGACACCGCCGCCCTACAACCTGCCCGATGAGAAGTCGAAGAGTTCCGTGCAAACCGCCACCACACCTGGTGGCGGATCCAGCAATGAGTTCCGCATGGGCGACGCCGGTGGCGCCGAGCTGATGTTCTTCAACGCCAGCTACGACATGACGATCGATGTCTTGAACAACACCACCCACAGCGTCGGCAACGACATGAAGCGCAAAGTGGGCGGCAACCAGGCGGTGAACGTCACGGACAGCGTCACCGCCAAGGTTGGCTCGAACCAAACCATAGACGTTGGCGGTAACCAAGACATCGCCGTCGAGACCTACATGGTCGACGACGTTGGCGGTGACCACACGCTCGATGTCAGCGGAAACCGTACGATGATGATCGGCGGTGACCATAAGCGCGACGTGACTGGCGACAGCGACCTGACCGTCAACGGGATGCACATCGATCTGGTCGTTGGCGCGATCGTCAACAGCACCCTCGCGAATCACAATCAGGACGTCAGCGCCGCGCTCATAGAGCTCACGACGGCGGACCGCAGCGTGATCGTAGGCGGCATGCGCACCGAGAACACCGGCGCTGCGAAGATCATTGCGACCAAGGGCGGGCGCGGGGTCGACGTGAGCGGCGTGTTCAACCAAAACGTCGGCGGCGCCATCATCACCAGCATCAAGGGCAGCCGCTCCGACTCTGCAGGCGCGACCTACACGGAGATCGTGGGGGCGGCCCAGGTCACGAAGGCCAATGACATCGTTTACGAAGCGGAGGGCATGATCACCGTCGCGATGGGCGCTTCTGTGCTGCTCATCACGCCTGCCTCAGTATCTGTGCTCGGGGCGAGCTGTAAGTTCGACGGCGACGTGGTCGACACTGCGATCACCATGGACAACTGAGGGCGAAGTGACACGAAAACTCAACGTCTACCTTCGTAACGAGCAATTCGTCTCCGACAAGATCACGCGACTCGATGAGTATCATCGAGTCGGCGCTCCAGCGTACGCGGTCGTAGAAGCGATGAGCTACGACTACGTCAGCATCCAGGACTTGGTAGGCACGAAGTGCTTGGTGAGCCACGGCTACGAGGATTCGACTCCGCACTCGATGATCGGTATCGTCGACAGTGCAACCATCATTCGCGGCCCGAAGAACACGACCGATGTGCCGGTGTGGACGTATCGGTTCAGGGTGGTGAGCGCCATTGGGCTCTTGGACCGCAGCGTCGACTCGCAGATCTTTCAGAACCTGACGACGCAAGAGATCATCACTCAAGTCTTAGCTCAGCATGGTATCCCCGCGGAAGACATCAACTTCACGCTAGATGCGACTTACCCGAAGCGTGAGTACTGCGTTCAGTACCAAGAGAGCGGGCTCGCGTTCATCTCGCGTCTGTGTGAGGAAGACGGCATCTACTTCTACTTCGCGAACCCGGGAGAAGACGAAGAAGCGGAGAAACTCTGTTTCCGCGATGATTCGAGCGGGGCCGACGAAATCCCAGACGGACTGCAAATTCACGCCCGGGCGATTCACACGGCGGTCGCCGACGAAGACACGTTTGACAGCCTGCTGCCTGCCCACCGCGTTCGTTCGGGCAAGTTCGTCTCCCGAGACTTCAGCTTCATGACGCCCCAGCTCGACGTCACGAACGGCGATTTGACGAAGACTGCCGAGGCTGAGACGCACACTGATCTAGAAGTATACGACTACCCTGCGGCTTACCTGGAGTTGGCAGACGGCTCCACGGTCGGAGAGATCAAGCCGACGACCTTGGAGCGCTTGAACCAGGTGCGCATCGAAGCCGAGCAGGTGGGCGCACACACAGTTCGCGGCATCTCGAACTCCCCTCGCCTCGCCGCAGGCCACAAGGTGGAAATCACCGAGTCTGAAGGCCTCGATGGGGAATACTTCATTTTCGAGGCGGAGTATCACCACGCGATCAAGACTCAGAAGGGACCTGACGGCACGGTTCTGCCCGTCAACGTCTACCACTCTGAAGTCCAGCTGGTGCCAATTGCCACCAAGTACCGCACGCCCCAGGTCACGCCGAAGCCGGTCATCCACGGCCCCCAAACAGCTCGAGTGGTCGCTCCCGAGGGCTCCGAGTCCGAGGAGGTGCACACCGACGAGCACGGGCGCGTCCAGGTAAAGTTCTTCTGGGACCGCTCGTCACAGCTCTACGCCGACGCGTCGTGCTGGATGCGCGTGCAGCAGCTGCAAACCTCTGGCTCCATGATCCTGCCCCGCGTGCACTGGGAGGTGATCGTCGAGTTCATGGAGGGCAACCCAGACCGTCCAGTCGTAACCGGACGCGTGTACAACGGCACCTTCATGCCGCCATACGCGCTTCCGGAAGGAAAGACGCGCACCGCGATGCGCACCAACAGCCATCCGAGCGGCGGTGGTTCCAACGAGATCCGCTTCGAGGATAAGGCTGGGGCTGAAGAGATCATGATTCACTCGCAGTTCGACACCCAGATGGTGACTGCGAACAACAAGAAGAAGAACGTCGGAAACAACGAGTCCTTGTTCGTCACGAACAACTCGGAGAGCGGGGTGTCGGGCAATTCGGACACCAAGATCACGAAGGGCAGCCAGAACGACGTCGGCGCGGATCAGACCGTGAGTGTCGGTGGCAATCGCAAGCGTGAGATCAACGCCGTGTACGGGTTGACCAGCGGTGGTGCAACAACCGTGACCGTCGGTGGCAACCAGTTCGAGATGACCGGCAATCCCCTCGAGGCGCTGCTCGCAATCGCGATGGAGCGCGCCGCTGAGATGGCAGCGGCTGCGGCAGCCAACGTGGTTGGGCAAGTCACCGCCGCCGTGCAAGGTGCCGTCGATCAAGTGATGGGTCCCGTTGACGACTTGTGCGCTCAGGTGGACGGCATCACCGGACAGATGAACGCCCTCGCCAATGGCGATCTGGGTACTGCTGCGGGTATCGTCGCCGGTGCTTCAGGGCTACCGGGGGCAGGCATGATGGCCTCGGCGATTGCTGGTCCCCCAGCGGCGATGACGCCAGCTGCAGGTCAGAGTGCGGGTGACATCGCAGGCGTCAACGCGCTGCGGGCCGCGGCCACGGGCATGATTCAGCAGGGCGCGAGCGGCGCGATGAGCGCCGTCAACGACGCACTGGGTACCGGTGGTGGAGATGGCGGCGGACAGAGCGGGGCGAACGCCGCGGGTCCTGAGGGCAACGTCGACGGCGTGGACGAGTCCAAGAACACCAAGGGCCCAGGCCATCAGATCAACAAGGTCGCAGGTTCCCATACGGAAACATCAGCGGCGCTTCGAGTGATGGCCGCCGTAAACGGCATCAACACGAATGTGGGTGCAAGTCAGAACCAGACGATCGGTGCCGCGTACCTCGAGCTCATCCTGGGCGATCGCGCTGAATCGGTGGAAGGCATGAAGAATGAGACTTCAATCGGTCTCATCGTGTTGAGCAAAGGCGACGAGACTGAGCACGTGGGCGGCGCAAAGAACACGATGGTGGGCGGCGCCGTGATCCAGTCCATCAAGGGCGACTACTCCGTGGAGGCCGGCGGCCCCGCGACGCTGATCGGTGCGCTACACAAGATGGACGCCAAGGGCAGCATCACCTTCAAGTGCGGCGCGAGCGAAGTCGTGCTGGATGGCGCTGGGATCACGATCACCGCCCCCATCTTCACGTGCACGCTCCCGAAGCATCACTTGCCGAAGAAGGTTTCGGACTCCTGAGCGAGCCGTTCGCGCAGCTAGTTCAAGCGCAGGATGCGTCCGACGATGCGAAACAAGCCGCGTGATGCGGCGCTGATGCGTGAGCCTACGAGCTCGATGTCACCGTCTTTTCTGAGCCGGGCCCCAGCGCGACCGGAACGCAACGTGAGTTCCTGATCGGCTTCGATCAGGACTTCACGAGCGCGAACTTCTACGCGCTCAGGTAGCCGGACTTGCAGGATCCCAACCACCCAGAGCCTATCCCCATCGACCTCCACCAGCACTGAGTCTCGATTCCGCAGGGCAAGGGTAAGCAGGCGCAGCTCTACCTCTGGAGCAACTCGGGCGGTAACTTTCTGAGTTTGGCCGCGGAACTTCACCTGAGCCTCGCGTCCACCCACCGACACGAGCTGGGCACTGCGAAGTCCCGTCGCCTGCATCGGAGCTTCGACGACCTGCTTCTGAGGGCTCGCGGACTCGTGGCTCCCCTCCAAGAACTCCTCGAGCTTGTTGGGTTCCGCCGCGGTTTCGCTCGCGTCGGGTGTCAACTCTGCCTCGAGCTCTGAGAGGAGCGCCTGGCCCTTTTGCGCTTCGCCGTCTGCCATCACCCCACAGCCTAGCTTGAGGGCGCAATCCTCAGCAGCTGGAATCGCTTCCCCAGACCACACACCCCCGATGCTAGTTCGATCCGGGGGTGAGGGTGCGCTGTGCGTCCTGTCGCTGCGCCCGTGACTACTGGCAGCCTTCGGCGCTCCGAATCTGCTGCAGAGCGCCCACGAGGGCATTCTGCGCGTTGCCCACGGAAATCAAACGAGCGGTGTTGGTTCCACCCGCTTGGGCGACTTGGTCGAGCTCTGAGATACCGCCCAAAGCGACCACATAGGTTCGCACCGAAGGCGACCCCTTGAAGGCAGTGTCAGCAACGCCCGCGACGCTTTGCACAGTGTTGAACGTGCACCCGGTCGGCTCGCCGTCGGTCAGCAGCACGACCGCTGAGCGACGTCCGCTTTGCGCGGCGCCCTTGGCGTATTGCAGGGCCCCCGCGAGTGCTGGCGTCATGGGCGTGGAGCCACCATCTGGCATCACGCCGCCCAGGGAGGTCTGTATCTGCGTCGAAGCGCCGGGGAACGCGGAAATCGCTACCGCCGGTTTTGCGTAGTCGGCGAGTTCGCACGAATCGATGGGCGTCGAAAGGGAGCCATTGCACTGATTGAAGATCGGCAGGCAAGGCCCATAGTCACCGCATTGCGAGTCCATCGTGCAGGTCTGTGGCAGCATCGGATCTACCGCCGGTTCCACGGGGAAAAACCCAGCGCCCATCCGTAGCTTCGCGGTGGCCGGCTCTTGGACGAATGCGTTCACCGCCCCGGTCAGATCTTGCCATTTCATTGAGTCGGTCATCGACCCAGAGCGATCGACCAGCAGATAGAGATCTCCACAGCTTCCGCCCCCTCCGCTGCCACCGCTACCCGAGCTGCCACCGCTGCCGGAGCTGCCACCGTTGCCGGAGCTGCCACCGCTACCCGAGCTGCCACCGTTGCCCACGCCCCCGGCCCCACCGGCTCCACTGCCATCCGAGCGGCACGTATTTTCCACACAGATTTTTCCAGGACCGCAGTCAGCTTGCTCCAGACATTCGTAGCAATGCAGGCGCGCGGGATCGCAAACCTCGCCGGAGGGGCAATCCAAAGAGTTCGCGCAGGTGGTGATCGGGTGGCAGTCGCCAGCGAGGCACTCAGCAGTGTCGCCACAGTCGAGGTTCGACAGGCACGCCACGCATTCGCCGAGCGACTTGTTGCACAGCTTGCCGAGGGGCGTGCAGTCCTTGTCGGAGTCGCAGCTCACCGGTGCCGACGCTCCAGTGCCGCCCTCGCCCCCAGACGCGCTGGAACCGCCGGATGCGCTCCCGCCAGCGTCTACGCCAGCATCGCCGCCCAAGCCGGAGCCGTCGCTCGAACCGCAACCGACCAGGATCGCGCAGACCGCGAGTGCGCCCCACGCCGTCCGCCTCCTGGACCACGCCTTCATCGAAGCCATACCCAGACCTCCTACGTCCCCAATCGCCTAGGCCTTCCGCAGACACGGGACTCCAAGCCTCGCGCGCTGCTAGGGCCGACTCGAAGCTACAAGGTTTCGCGAGCGTCGAGACGCCAGATCACGCGGTGCGGGTAGAAGCGGAACTTCTTTTTGAAGCGCCGCATGGCTGGCGCGGCCCCGAAGTAGGTGCCGTACATGAAGTAGCGTACGGCGGGGTATCGCTTGTAGACCTGCTCGGCGATTCCGATGAGCATCATCGGTACGATCCCGTCGGACTGGAACTCGGCGTGCCCCAAGATGTGCTGCAGAGAGCACAGCTCGCCACTGATGAAGCAAGACGAGTAAGCGACGAGTTTATCCTTAAGGAAAACACCGAAGTATGGGTAGTCGTGGTACGCGTTGCGCGACTTCGGGTTCTTGTGAGCCTCGACCTCGCCTCGCAGGTAGCTCTCCGGCATCGCGCCTTGGCGCTCGGGAGTCGAGCTGCGAATCTCGGCGACGGCGTCGAGGTGGGAGTTGAAGTCCAAAGGCGCGAAGCGATACCCAGCTTTGACCGCCTTCTTGTAGTTCCGACGGGCCGAGGCCTCGATGTACATGAAGTAGTCTTCATGGGTGCGAGGCAGAACGCAGACGGCGCATCCCCACGCCTTGTTGCGGATCAAGCGAAACTTCGGATGACGCCGGGTTGCATCGGCGAACCAGTTCTGGGTGCACTCTGCGTAGAACGGGTCGTTGTCCACCGTGCGCTTCAGCATCAGGTTGACGGTCAGGACCGGCATGCGGGCCATCTCGCCCACGTCCGCGCGCAACGCCTCACCACGGGTACGCAGCATGGCGGCGTAGTACGACAGCCGGTTAGAAGCGCTCTCCCCGTTGGAAGAATCAGCTTCTTGCTCGTCGGTCGGCTTGCTGGAAGTTACTGCGTTCACGCCGTCTCGATGGCCGTTGCTGGTGGAGCGAGTATTCACCCTAGTAGTCCGCCTTGCGCTCCCTTGATGGTCATCGCCAGAGGATACCGCGCACACCTATCGCATGGGCGCACGTCACCCAAGCGGAAGCGTAGTCGATATTCGTCAAGACGAACAACCGCGCGGCAGCGGGACTGACTATTTCGCGCGAGCGCAAGCACTCGACCATTCGCACTCAATTCCAGGAAAAAGCGCCTCAATTGGTCGACTAGTAGCACGCCCGCAGAAAACCAGACATGAACAACGATTCCGATTCGCGTGAGGTTGGAACCGTCGGGAGATCACCTACATGGTGAGGAGCTAGCCCCCGCAACTCAGCTGGACGTCGACCACATCTACGTCCGTCAGCACCATCACGGACTCCGTGCCCGAGAGAGACATCAGCTTGATTTCGTGGGCTCCAGACGAATTCCCCGCGCGGCTCAGCACAAGCGAAGCGACCGCCCCTGATGGCAGGACACACGGAGAGTTGTCGTTGGTGAAATCACCGAGGCGCGCAGCTTGGCCTCCGCGCAAGCTCCAGATCCGCTCGCCAGTGTCTGGCCGATCCATCTCGAAAACGAGTACACCTCCTGCGGCCATGGCTGGGTGATGCAGGGCAATCGCCTGGTCGGCAAAACCGCGTCCGGGCGCGGCTTCAACCTTGAAACCGCTAGCGTCGATCCCTACTGAACAAATCGCGTTCCCTGCGCCGCCATAGGGTTCGTTTCCACAGTCAAAAACCACCCGCTTGCCGTCTGGGCTGGGAGCCGGCTGGGTGTTGTACGCGTAGCTGGAGCTAGCGGTCAGTAGCTGTTTGCTGCTCCAGCTCCCGCCGGTCTTGCGCGTCACATAGAGATCGCGGCTGTGGCTTCCGCCGTCCGCAGAGAAGACGATCCAGGCGCCACCGGGACCCACCGCCAGCGCGCGATCTGGGTGGACGTCTTCGCCTCCCGCCTGAACCCGCTCGCCGTTCTTCAGCGCGCGGTCGACCAGCACCAAGCAGTCCCAGTCACCGCAGCCAAAGCGCGTGGTAGTGAGTGCGAGGGCGGTGCCATCCCGAGAAACCGCCACACTCTTGTCTTCGCCAGACGAAACGCCGTTCAGCGCGGTGCTGACATTCGTCAGCTTGCCCGAGGCCTCCGCGGTGACCCAAGCGGCGTAGCCGTCGGGGTGCATGAAGGCGATGATGCCGCCCGTAGTCAGGCCACCGCTTGCACCCGTCCCGCTGCCGTTGGTGGCAGCGTTCCCGCTGCCACCACTGCTCCCGGAATCCGCCGCTGCACCTCCCGTGCTCTGTGCCGCGTCATCCGACGCGTCGCGCACGCTCTGGTTGCTGGAGCCGCTGTTGTGGCAAGCGACCAAGGCTGCGATGGTTCCTAGCAGGCAACAGCTGCACCTGGCGAACCTCCCCCCCCAATCCTCCGGACCCATAGGGCGGCTCTAGCACGGAACGCCCCGCGAGCCAGGGCTCCCGGGGCGCTTCAGGTGCGTTTGCTTTCCTCGAGGAAGCACTTTCAGACTCGACGAGCCAGGGACCGGCGTCGCCGTACAGCGACGAACGCCAGCCCGGACGCGAGAAGCAGCCAAGGTGCCGACGAGCGCCGAGAGTCACTACCCGGCGCTGCCACACGGCATGTCGAGCCTTCGTCCACTCCCTCGATGAGCCCGTTGGCCCCGGCAGTACCACCGGTCACGCCAGCGTCGGGTAGCCCCACGCCTGCGCAGCCACCGGTCGCGCCGCCCACACCACCGGCTCCGCCAGATGTGCCGCCAGCACCAGCCGC
>JBFXBK010000178.1:0-17490 GCA_050183255.1 Polyangiaceae bacterium
ACGGCTGGGCAGAATCAGCTGGGTGATGTCGCCACTCTTGGACCGAAGTTCAGGGGTAACTTGGCCAGCAGGAAGCAGACGCGCGAGCGCTTCGGAGTTCGCACGAAACTCGTCGCCACCTCGGACTCGCTCCACGTAGGTCGCGATTTCCCCCACGCTGTGGCCAAGCTGAGGTGCATCCGGAATTCCCCGCAGGTCTTGTGCGGCCCAGCCCGCCGCGCCCGGGAGTTTCCGTACGAAAGCGAACGTCTGGTCAACGGTGACACCGAGGCCAGAGTGGCACCCCATGCAATAGCGATGCTCCTCGTCCGACTGCAACCGCAGTCTGCCTTCGGCGTCCTCGATGAAGCCCTGAAGCTGCCATCCGAACTCGTTTCGTAGTCCGACGAGGGCATCCCCGGGGAAGACCGGAAGCGCTCCGCGATCTCGTTTGTCGTGCTCCTCTTCGTATGCGCGCATCACCGCCCACGCATCCAGCTCGCGCGTCTTCCGCATGTACCGGAGCTCTTTCATGCGAAGCGCCATGAAGCTCGCAGCATCTGGGTCGAGATAGCGAACACTGTGCAGGAACTCAGTGCCGCGCGGGAATAGCCCGCGGCGCAGCTTGATGTGTCTCGCTGCCCCAAAGTAGTTGGATGGGAGGGCGTGCACCTTGGCCGCGCTCCCGGCGACCTGTCCGTCGCCGTTCAGGTCGTAGCCCACGACCTCTTCCGATAGCGCTTCGATCGGGTAGTCCAGGGCACCACTCGCGAGCGCGGGGTCACTGGCAAGGCTCGCTTCCAAGAGACTCAGGTTTGCCCGATAGATCTCCACTGATGGGCGACCATCCGTTCCCTCGCGGAATTGCTTCGGGAGGCGCACGAACACGTCGTCCGTGCTGCCGTTCATCGGCCAAAATGTCCCCGGAAAGGGCTTGTAGCGCAGGCTACGCCAGCCCGAGCCGTCGCGGGCGAAGCCAAGCTCGTCGAAGCCCGCATCCAGGTCGAGGTCCGGCTTGTAGCCGGGGAAGTCGCGGCGGCCTGCAAGCGCAAGCTTCAGCGCAGAATAGTTGTCCTGCCGCACGTAGCTCAGCAGAGCAGCATCGCTCTCTTCGCTAGCGGGCGTTGCAGGGGAGAACAGGTTCTTCCAGTGGTTCTTGAGCGCGAAGTCGCTGAAGGCATACGCACGTTGCAGATGCGCGTCCGCCATCGCGTTCATGCCTTGGCTCTGCGTGTGACACGTCCAGCACGGATTACTCACACCGTCGGTCTTCGTGTAACACTGGGGCGGAACCGAGGCCTCCAGGTTCGAGACCTTGCCGACCCGCGCCTGGGCGTACGCCAACGGATCATATGTCGGGGAAGCTTGAGGCTTTTCACGCTCATGAGCGCATCCGAAGACCACCGCTAGCAGCAGCGAACCCGCGCACGAGACACGCATCAATAAATCCCTACGGATATTTCTGTCGACGTAACGCTGCTGCTGCATGGCGACGTCGACACTGCCGCATCGCGCGCACAGCCAGGTGACATCTGCGGGACAGCTGCGCACCTACGCAGGACCTCCCCCTCAAGAAACTCGCGCTTTCGTAAGGGAGTTCAAGCGCCCCAAAGCGGTTTTTTGGGGGGAGGAGACACAACAAGAAAACGAGCAGCGACGTCAAGTCGCTGCTCGCCGGCACGCATGGACGTCAAGAGCGCACTTCACATCGTGAGCGGCCCCTCACGCGGGCTGCAGTGCGCGGGTGGCAGTCACGCGGGGGGAGCAGAGTCGCCCCGCGTGAGCCCACTCCGTGACTCAGTTAGGCCAGCGCGAGAACACTTCCTCGCCCGGGTGCTGCACGCTGAAGAACAGCGTGCTCATGCCGGATGAGAACGCGGGGCCGGTGGCCTCGGCGTCGCTCGGAGTCGCTACCACGCGGAAAGCAAGACCGTAGGTCGGCGTGGCCGTAGACGTGTGCGCGGGGTCCAAGTCGAGGTAGTAGAGCGCGTCGGCGTGGCCGTTCGTGCCCCAGTTTCCGTCGGTGCCGAACCACACGCCGCCATCGTTGGCGATCACGATGTTGTCTGGGTTCGCGGCGTCGAACACGCCCTCGCCCTCGGAGCCGTGCCACACGTCGAAGTACTCGAAGGTGGTGGAGGAGCCGGGGTTCGCGGCGTTCGCCTCGCGCAGCGCGAAAACCGCGCCAACAGGGTCTGGACGTGTGGGCGAGTTCGTGTCGTGAGTGGCAGGGTCGTACAGCACGCCGTCCTGATCGTTCGCGACCTTCCGGCCGTTCTTGGTGAACGCGATGTAGAGGAGCGGGCTGCCGCTCGGATCACGGGGGTTCCACTCGAGATCCTCTGGACGGTTCAGCTCCATCACGCCGACCTTGGTGGCCGCGGTGAAGAGCGCCGAGCGCACCGTGTTGTCGTCGGGGAAACCACCGAGCGAGTTCCAGGTGTTGCTCTTGAGCGCATCGCCCACGGTGGTGTTCGCGCCCAGCTTGGCGGCGTTCGGCGCCACGTCAGTGCTCGTGGTGCTCATCTCGATCCAGCGACCCTGGCCAGGCGCCGCGGAGGTCGGCTTCGCGCCGCCAGCAAGCACCAAACCATCGGCGTTGTCGAGTCCAGCGAAGTGCGCGACGTAGACCTTGCCGGAGCCGAGCAGGTCTCGGATCTGCGCCTTCGTCATCCCGGAGGTGTAGTTCCCCGTGGTAACAAACTTGTAGATGCGACCGCTGCGCCGGTCGTTGCCGCCGTAGATCACGATGGGCTGGTTCGGGATTAGCTTCCAGTCGTCGTCGACGACGAACGTCGCGTTCTCCCAGCGCGCACGCCCCATGGCTCCAAGCTTCTGATGGCCCACGCCAGCGCTGGTCTTGCCGTAGTATTCGTCAGCCGGAGCGCCCGGGTCCATCTCGACCATGAAACCGTAGTTGTCTCGAGCGTGGGTGGTGTTGGCGTCCGAGTGACCGCCGAACAGGGCGCCCGCAGAGGGCGAGCGGTCGAAGCTCACGGCAGCGCCAGCGTCACAGCCCTGACCGGTCACGAGCTTCTGGTTGCTCGTCCAGCAGTCTTCCAGGTCGCCGTAGTAGTCTTGGACGTTCTCTTCTGCGGTGATCACGGTTCCCCAGGGAGTTACACCGCCGGAGCAGTCTCCCATGATGCCTGACACAACACCGGCCGGAAGCGCGTTGCCGGCGTCGTCATGATCTGCGCTCGCTGTGGTGTAGCCAGTGATCTTCACCAGCGTGCTGCTGGTCGCGTCGTAGCGCACGTTCTTCGCGGTGCGATCTACGCTCCAGCTACCGCTGGCGGGATCCTTGACGACCCGCATCCAGGAGCCACCCACCATGTGCTTGTTCATGGTGATCATCATGTCGACGTCGGCAGCCGACCAAGTCTCGGAGAGCGGATCCGTCTCGATCATGCCGGCTTTCTTGCTCCAGGCGGCCAAGGTCAGTTGTTGACCATCTGGCGCACTCGTGGCGGTTGGCGCGTTGTTGGAAACGTACTCGTGGTTGACCCACATCCAGCCGGCCTCATCACTGCCGTTGAACTGCGGGGCGTTCCCACCCGCCGACCAGCCGTCGCCAAAGTAGGCGATGTAGTCGGGATTCGCGCCAAAGCGGGGTGCATCGGCGGCGTCATCCCAGCTCAGCGGGTCGAGCCAGCTCATCACAACCTCGTGGCCCAAGCCCTCGAGGGAGCGCACCGTGTCGGTGGACGCCGCCGCCAGGGGAAACTGGCCCACGGGCAACGCTTGATTGGTGGCGTAGAGCTCCACGAGCGCCCGCACGTACTCGGAGAGGTCGGTCGCACCAGTTCCTCGCGGATCTCGAAGCGTGATGCCGACCATCGACGGCTTGGGGCGCTCATTCAGGTCGACGCCTAGACCACCTGGCGCACCGGGATCTCCCGGGTCGCCCTTGTCGCCAGGATCGCCCTTGGAACCTGGATCACCCTTCGAGCCAGGGTCGCCCTGGCTTCCCGGGTCGCCCTGGCTACCAGGATCGCCCTTGGTGCCATCAGAACCATTTTCACCGTCGGTCCCATCGCCGCCCTTGGCTCCGTTGGAGCCATCAGAGCCGCATGCGCCAACGCTCAGCGCACTCAGCGCGCCGAGTAGAATAATGCCGTATCGAAGTCGGAGTCTCATATCGTCGAACCCTTCCGTGGTGGCCGGGAACGTCTCGCAATCGCGTGAACGTCAGGTGAATCGCCGGTAACCCTTCACGCAAATGCGTGTGTCCTCGAGGCAACGCGGGTGACGTTCGAGGGGCGCGCACTCGACAACTGAAGAGCGGCTCCAGTCACCGCCCACGCGCGTGCGGAAATGTGGCACGGAAAGACCACTACGACCTGGCGTCCGACCAATTGGCACCTCGAAACACTCCAGTTCTTTGCGGGCTAGGACGCCACTTCGAACCCCGGATCTGAACGCCCATGCTGGGTAGCCGCCGCCGGATAAACGTCACGAGTTGTCAAGCGGAAAGCCGTGGCGCGCCCCTCAGTACTGGGATCATTCGCCACGTAAGCCCTCAAGCTTGGCGGCAGCAGACGGAGCCGCTGGATCGAGGCGGGTCAGCCGCAGCCTAGCGTGCACCGAATGACGCTATTCAGGGCGAAATCGTCTCGGCGCCACCACTCAACTCCATCTTCTCGAGCTTTTGTGTAAGCGTTGGGTGCTCGGTCGACGTGACCGCAGGAGAACAGGATGAAACGAAAACTCAGCGTAGTTTTGGCGGCCTCGCTGCTATCCGTCGCGTGCGGATACTCCGAGGAAGAGTGGAAAGCCCAGCTCGATAAGTACGCGCAGCTCGACAGCCGCTTCAAGCAGGAGCAGTCCGAGCACGCCGCGACTCGAGCCGAACTGGAGGAGGCGAAGAAGCGCGTCGCAGCGCTCGAAGCCAAGCTCCAAGCCATGGGCGTCAATATGGACGAGCTGAACAAGCAGCTCGAGGCCGAAGGCGCGGAGAAGGCGCGGCTCTCGGCGAGCCTCGACGAGACGACCCGAGCCCTCGCAGAGTACAAGGCGCGTGCAGCGCAGCTCGAGCGCATCAAGCAGCGCTTCGAGCTCCTGCGTCAGAAGCTCGAGAAGCTGACCACCTTGGGTCTGAAGGTGTCGATTCGCCGTAACCGCATGGTCATCTCGCTGCCGGGCGACGTGCTCTTTGCCTCGGGGAAAGACAAGCTGCGCAAGGAAGGCGTGGAGGTTCTGAATCAGGTCGCGCAGGTCATCCGCAACGACTCCACGCTCAGCAAGCGCTTCTTCCAGGTCGCTGGTCACACGGATGACGTCGCGCTCAAGGGCGGGCAGTTCAAGGACAACTGGGGCCTCTCGGCCATGCGTGCTCGCGAGGTGTTGGTGTACCTGGTCTCGCCCACGGACGCGAAGGGCGGCGGAGGCGGGCTCGACCCGACGCGGCTCCACGCAGCTGGCTATGGGGAGACGGACCCGATCGAGGCCAACGACACGGACGAGCATCGCCAGGCCAACCGCCGCGTCGAGCTGGTGCTGATGCCCGATGTCTCCGAAATGCTCGACCTCAAAGAGCTGATCTGAGGCGCCCCTCGAGAGCTCGAGGCGGCTAGCAGGTGCGAGAAGCGCCGTGGGTTCCCCGACTCACGGCGCGCCGCTCCTCACAACGCTGAAACTTCGGCCGCTTTTGCCGCGTATCCCAGGGCTGTTGTCCTATGTCTGTTGCGCGTGCTGAAACCTGGAGTGGCTGGTCCCTGGAGGACCCGAAACGCACGCTGCTCGACTCCCCCGCAAAGGCTGCGAGACCTCGCGCCGAAGCTGGGCTAACGCGTAGGGGCAGCAGCATGGACGGGGAGGAGATCGAGCTGACCTTGGAGCTCCTGATGGAGCAGTACACCCAGGGCAGCGCAGAGGCCTTTGACGAGCTCTACCGTCGCTCTTCCGCCCGAGTATTCGGCTACCTGCTCCGACTGACCCGGCATCGCGAGCGCGCCGAAGACCTGCTCCAGGTCACGTACTCGAAGCTCCACCGAGCCAGGGACAGCTACATTACCGGGGCGCCGTTCATGCCCTGGGTTTTCGCGATCGCCCGACGCTCCTTTCTGGACGAGCGTCGGCGAGCGAGCAGCCGTAACGAGGATCTGAGCGACGACGGGACCCTGCCCGAGCCAAGCGCCAGCGAAACCAACGGCCTGCCTACAGACACCGTCGCCGCGCTGGAGCGTGCGATGAACCGTCTCCCCAGCGCCTACCGTGAGGCGATTGAGCTCACCAAGGTGAGCGGGCTTTCGATAGCGGAAGCCGCGGAGGTCCTCGGCGCGACGCCCCAAGCGGTCAAGCTCCGCGTGCACCGCGGGTACGCGCTGCTGAGGAAGTCGCTGGATAGCTTCTCACGAGGTGCGCCATGAGCGCTCCGTCTCGTCCAGCATTGCCCGACGGGCTCGAGCCAGACGACCTGGACGCCGAGTTCTCGGAAATGGACGACCTGCCATGGTCTGAGCTCGGTCGCGCAGAGGCGAGCCATGGGCCTTGCTCCAAGGTCTCCGCCAAAATCCGCGCGGAATGTACTCGGGACCTCTGCCCTAGCAAGAACCTGAGCGTCCGCTCCCGGCTGTTCATCTCGGTGTTCTTTTCGATGGGCCTGATGGGCGCCTTGGTGGTCCTGTTTGGTCACCACGCAGAACCCCCCGCCGCGCTGCGCACCGCGCTCTGGGGCGCCGTCGGCTGGGGGGTGGTGATGCTCAGCGTGTTGGTCGTCGGGTTCGCTAAGCCGCCGGGTAAGCGGGGCAGCGTGCGGCTGCGAACGGCGCTGGCGTTCGGGCTTCCGATCGCGTTCTTTGGCTATCTCTTGCTGACGGGCCAGCCAGGAGAGTCACTTGGAGACTTCGTGAGCCATGGCTCTTCCACGTGGCGCGCCACCGAGTGTGGGTTCTTTTCGCTGGCGATTGGCGGTCTGAGCTCTGCCGGTGTGCTGTTTGCGTGGCGCCGCACCGACCCCTTGACGCCTCGATTGAGCGGGGCGCTGGCAGGGCTCGTCGGCGGGCTCGGCGCGGCACTTGCGGTTGGCATGGCTTGCCCCACCACGGACAAGCTGCATCTGTTGTTTTCCCACGGAATCGTGGTGATCGCGTTTACGGTGTTGGGCGCGCTAGCAGGGCGTCGTCTGATGACGCCCTGATTCAAGAAGCGAGCTGGTGGTCGATTGGCAGGTGTCTTTCAAGCCCTGCTAGGGCGCGGTGCTTGGCGGCGCTGGCTTGATCGGAGCGGGCTGCTTTGGCGACGGCGGCTTGGGCGCTGACGCTGTAGCGCTGGGCGCGAGCGCCGTTGGCAGCCCCGTGGGGATCGCCGTGGCCGGAGGGGCTGCGGTCGCACCAACGGGGGGTGGCGCCTGACCATCTTCCCGTGCGGAAACGCGCCACTCGTTGCCGTCACGCACCAACGTTAGCAGCTTGTACTCCCACTTGCCGTCGGGCTGGCAGCCAACGCGAACCGTCGCGCCAGCCGCGCTGCGGGTCATCACCGCGCCCTCGCACAGCAGTTTGCCGTGTTCGATCTCGGGGCAGCCGGCGCCGCACGCCTGCTTGGCCTGAGCCACGATCGCTTCTCCCGCCTTCGCGGCGAGCTTCTGGGCGATCTCGAAGCGGTGCTCGCGGAGGCGGATCTCGAACTCGAGTGCCGCGTCCTTCGGCTCGCGCGCGAGCACATCCAGCTCGGCCAGCTTAGGCTTGTCCACCTGCGGGGGATTGAAGTTGCACGCTGTGCGAGCGAAGCCCCACAGCACCAAGGTTACGGCCACGAGGGTCCAGATCATGAACGTCGTGGAACGATTGGGGCTGTCGAGTTCAGCTTCGGTGTGCGGCAGTGGTGGCCGCTTCACGCGCTTCTTGCGGCGCTTCTTCTTGCCGACCTTCAGGCGCTGAGCACGGCGCTTGGCGCGACGACGACGGGCGAGCTCTGCAGCGTCTTCGTCTTCGTCGTCCTCGTCATCCTCGTCGTCTTCGTCCTCGTCGTCGTCTGCGTCATCCACGACGGGGCGCTTGCGCTTAGGAGGTGGCGACTCCTCGTCTTCTTCGTCGTCCTCGTCCTGGACAGCAGCGGCACGCTTGCGCTTCGGGGAAGGCGCTTCGTCTTCTTCGTCGTCTTCGCCGAAGTCGTCGTCGTCAACTTCCTCCGCGGACGATTGCTTCGACCTGGCACCGGTGGAGACGTCACGAGCGGAGCTTGCCTCCACGTCGCTATCGGCTTCTTCTTCGCGATCCACTTCGTCGCGATCCACGTCATCTTCGTCGTCCGGAACCATGGGGGTCGAAGCTATCCACATCGTTGCCCTGCTTCGCAACCGCATTGACCAGACGCGAAACCCGGGCCGCGCCGGACGTTGGACACGCGTCTCCCTTTGAATGGGTGTTCGGGTGCTGTTTGTTAGCGCCCAGCGGGCGCGGAGTCGGTAAGCGAGGAGCACGCGCCGCTCCTCTCCCCCCAAAAACCTCGGGAAAACGCGCCTGCGGGAGGCGAGAGCAACTTCCGCAGCCCAATTACACACTCACTGTAATTGGCACTAGCGCGCAACTGGGCCAGCCCGCAGCCGACCCGGGGAGCATGCGCTGTTTTGCCGCCTGTGTGGGCCTGCTGCTAGCCGCGTGTGCGGGAGCAGCTCCACTTCCGCCAAAGGCCATTCAGTTGAACGATGAAGGCACGCTCGCGCTCGCCGAGGGCGACCTGGAGACCGCCAGCGCGCGCTTCGAGGTGGCGCTGGAGTACAACCCCCACTTCGTCGAGGCACTGACCAACTTGGGCCTCGTTGAGTTGCAACGTGGAAACTTCTCACGGGCGCGCACGCTGCTCGCGCGAGCGATGCGCCTGAACCCCGATGTTGCGCAACCCCATCATGGGCTGGGTGTACTCGAAGAGCGGAAGGGTCGCCCCGATCTCGCTTCCAAGCACTACCAGGAAGCGCTCAAGGTCGACCCTGGGTTCGCCCCGGCTCGCGCTAACCTGGCGCGGCTGTATTTCAACGCAGGCGAATTCGAGCGCGCGCGGAGTCAATTCAAGCGCCTGACCGAAGTCGATCCAGATGAACTCCTCGGCTTCACGGGTCTGAGTGAGAGTCTCTTGAGCCTCGGGCGGACTGCCGAAGCGGATGTTGTGAGTCGTCAGGCGCTCGCACGGTTTGGCCCCGAACCCGAGCTGGTACTGCTGGAGGCTCGCAGGCTGCTCAGAGCCGGTGAGCCAGACAAGGCAACGACGCTCTTGCTTCCTCTCACGACAGCTGAAGACAGCTACGCCGCTGCTGCGCTGAGCTGGATCGCGACGGCTGAGCTCGAACGCCATCGGCCCAGCTACGCCGTGGGCGCAGCGAAGCGAGCCTTGGAACTGGACCCCGATGCTGCCGTGGCGATCTACTGCCTTGCACTGGGGTTGCACGCGCTTGGGGACCCCAGCGCCAGAGCATGGCTCCAGCGCGCCGAAGCTCTGGAGCCAGGGCGACCGTTGATCCGCGCGGCACTAGCTGAAGAACGTGGCGAGCAGTAGTCCGAGCACAATCACTGCGGGACCGGAGGAATCACGAACAGCACCTCGCGCGGCAGTCCGACAACCAGCTCATCGCTCTGGCCGACGTTCTTTGCCTGCACCTGGATGCGTGCGCTCGCGACCTGAACCTGGGACGTTTGCTGCACGCTCGTGTTCGTCTTGGCCTTGATGCGGAAGCAGATGCGCGTGCCGGGTACCAGGTCCGTAACGGTGTCGTCGTGACCGTCGGTACCCGGCGTGACACCGTAGTTGTCCGCCCAGTTGTCTTCGATGTTCGCTGCGGGCAAGAACTCGCAGAACGTGCCTGGCTCGGCGGGATCCTGAATATTGCCTTGTGGATAAACTTCGATCGACGAGATGAACTCGTCGACCGCGTTGATCGCGAGGTAGGGCGGATTGGTGTCGTTCTTGGCGCGCAGGCGGACGTCGACCTCGAGGCCGCTGAGCAGCGCCTTGATGCCCGCGGAGATGGTGTTCGCGACGGTCGAGCCGTCCTTGTGGCTCGCGAAGATCAAGCGACAGGTCTGCAAGCCATTGATCAGCGGGCCGTCGGGCGCGACGGGATTCGAGTACACATCCATGGGGCACTGACTGCCGCTGAACGCGCTGGCCTTCACGTGGGAACCGGTCTGGTCCACCAGGAAGGCCATGTCGGGGTAGGGCGCCGCGTAGCGTTGGGTGCCACCATCGTTGAGCGCAACGCCGATGAACTTGGCGCCGTGGCTCTGCATCTCCGCGACCAGCTCATCGGCGTTCGGGGCGCTGAACGAGTACTGATCGTGAAGCGTGGACTGAGTGGTGCTGCAGCAACCGGCGCGACACGCCTGGAAGGGTGAGTCCGCGCAGACCATGCGGCGCCCATTGTGGGACGCGGCGTCGCTGATCAGGACCAGGATGGGAAGCGCGTCGTTGCGGAACCCGAGCGCGCCGTAGTCTCCGACGCCGGGGGTGAACGGCGCTTGGTAGCCGCCGCTGGGCCAGAAGGTCGCCTCGTTGGCGAGCACCTTGTGGAGCGCAGGGATCAGCGCCTCCGGGCTGTCTTTGCCATCGTCCGTTGTCAACGCGTCCACCGCAGCTTGCGTCTTGGTGGTGTCGGGAGTCATGAAGCCATTCGTGGGCACACTCACAGCCTTGTTCGTGGCCGCTCCGTATGGATCCACGGGGAAATCCTGCGCGGCGGCGACGCCGAACTGGGCTTCGGGGACGTCGTTCTTGATCGTCGTGATCAAGTTGTTCAGGTTGCTCCGGATGTTCGTGATTGCCGGCCCCATGCTGCCGGTCGCATCCACGATGAAGGCGATGTCACCCTTGTTCAGGTTCGTGCGCAGCACGACGTCTTGCTGCGTGGGGATCGGGGCCTCCTGATACGGGACGACGAAGTAGTAGCGACCAAGTGACTGAGGTGTCTCCGAGCTACGAGTCGGATCGCTGCCCAACGTGTCCTCGATTAGATCGTTCGCTCCGTCAGCGTCCGTGTCGGCCTTGATGCGGTCGGTCTCGCCGACGTTGACCGTGCAGTCGTGGTTCTTGTCTTCGACTGAGTCGACCAAGCCGTCGTTGTCCGAGTCGCGATCGTACGCGTCGGAGTTGGCGTCGGAGTCCGTGTTCGCCGGGGGCTGATCGAGCTGGTGTCCGAACCCGCCTTCGCACGCGTCAGGCACGAGATCGCCGTCCGAGTCGAGATCGCGGAAGTCCGGCGTGCCATCACCATCCGTGTCGTCCGTGCCCTCGAAATCGTCCCGGATCCCGTCGTCGTCGGAGTCCGGGTCGTTGTGATCGTCGGCGCCGTCACCGTCGGTATCTACCGGGGGCTTGCCATCGAGCTCGTCCACGTCTTTGACGAAGTCCCCATCGTTGTCGTCATCGTACGCATCCGGCAGGCCGTCGCTGTCCGCGTCGCCCGCTGCCTTGTTGGGGTCGTAGGCGGATCCGTCCGGATAAAACTCGTCGGCGTCGGAGATGCCGTTGTCGTCGCTGTCGAGGTCGAGGTAGTTCGGGGCGCCGTCGCCGTCCGAGTCGGGCGCGTCGCAGCCCGTGGGGTCACCTTCGAACAGATCCGGGATGCCGTCGTCGTCGCTGTCGGTGTCGAGGTAGTCAGGCGTCCCATCGCGATCCGTGTCGCGATTCGAGTCCTTGCCCTCGAACTCATCAAGGATGTTGTCGTGATCCGCGTCGGGGTCACAGCTCGCGACACCACCGGTACCAGCGCTGCCGGCGCTGCCCGCGTTGCCAGCGGAGCCCCCAGTGCCTGCGCTGCTCCCGCCCGCGCCCGCCGTGCCAGCACTACCGCCAGCACCAGCCGTGCCCGCGGTTCCGCCGTTGGCGCCGCTGCCGCCGGACGCGTTCGAGTCGTCAGCCCCACTGCCGCAAGCAGCGACGGTTGTGCCAAGTGCAACCAAGATCCAAGCAGAAGCGAAACGCGCGTTCATCAAGCCTCCCAAGTCGCGACGCTCTTCGGCATCGGGGCGGACGAAACGCGCCCGTACCGCTCGCGCGCGACATACCCAAGTCGGCTGCTGCCTCCACAGGCAAGCGACCGTTCATCGAACCGCGGAATTCGCCCCCGCGGTCTGTGTAACTTAACCGATTTGGCGACTCCGCTCCGTAGTTCACGCGAAAGATCGTCGCCGCCACCCGCTTGACCCGACGGCCCCTTGCCCTACCTCGCCTCACCTCATGCGCGCTTTTCTGACTGCGCAGTGCGTTGGTCCTGACTAGTGTAGGCCGTTCTGATGCAGCCCCTCTCCCCTTCACCGCGCGCGTTCGATCGGCTCATTGCGCGGCGCATTGGCAGGCTGGGTTGGGCCCGATTCGCGACGTTTTCCAGCGGGTTGGTCAGCATCACCACGCTGGTGATGATGGTGGTCGTGCGCAGCGGCTCGCGGGGAGACCTGGACAGCGTCGCTGTGAGAGCGCTCGGCTGGGCGTCTTGGCTCATCGTCGTTCCTTCCACGCTCGCGGCCATCAGCTGCCTGTCTCGTCTACGCCAGGACTCGCGTTTGCCGCGCACGTTGCATTCCCTGGGCGTCGCCCACACCCGCCTCGAGCTTGCTGCCCTCCAGGGTGGCGTGCGCTTCGTGTTTTCCCGCTTGGCAATCCCTGGCTTCGTCGCACTCGTGGGTGCGCTCCTGCTGAGCCGAGGCTTCGCGGAGCTGCCCGCTCGCGGGCTGCAGCTCCTGGCGGGCGCTGCTTACATCGTTGGCCTGGCTTTCGCGTCCGGTCTGGCGGGCGCCGGTGCGTCCCTGCTTGGAGAACGCAAGGGGCGCTGGTTACTGTTGCTAGTGGTGCTGGGTCCGATGTTGGTGTCCGAGCGCTGGTTTAGACTGGTCGACGTCCCACGGGCTCTCGACGCCATGCTCGATGGCATCCTGCGCCTGGGAGGCGCCTGATGCTTCAGCTGCGCGGGCTTTGGTCCGGCCTCTTGCGGGGCGTAACGGCAGAATTTCCCCAGGGCTATCACGTGATCGTGGGGCGCCCGGAGGACGGCCTCGTCGATTTGGCCGAGTGCATGGCCGGACAGCGGGCGACGAAGCCCGGAAGCGTCACCCTGGTTGGCGCTGATCCGTATCGCTCAGCAGCCACCCGGGCAAAGCTCGGCAGCTTGCTACCGTTCGAGCCAGCGCTTCCGCGCGGCAATATAGAGCGACTGCTCTCACTACGCCTGCCAAAGCACAGTGAGCAGGCGGCTCGCGAGCTACTGGCGACCTGCAATTTGCTCGAACGCAGCGCGCACCAGCTGACCGCCGACGAGCGCCGCAGCCTCGCCTTTCTGGTAGCGACCGCGGTCCCACGCGTGTTGCTGGTTGCTTACGAACCCTTCACCGCTTTGCCGGGTATCCCAGCTCACGTCGTCATGACCCGCCTGGCGCATCAGGCGGAGCGCGGCGCGTGCGTGATCGTGCTCACTTGCAATCCCGCCCATGCGCAGTACCTCGAGGCGCAGGGATGGCTGCTCGACCGGGGGAGGCTACTGGAGCTCGAGCGAGACTACGACGTGCTCGGTAGGCCTCGGCAACTCGTGATTGAGTGCGAGCAAAGCAATCACCTGGCCAGGGCGCTGCTTGGCGTAGGTGGTCTAGGCGTGAGCTACGATCCCATGCGCCCTGGTCAACTAGCTGTCTCGGGGCCGACCGAGCGTGCGAGCCTCGCGGCAATGCACGCTGCGCTCGAGCTAGGTTTGGAGATCACGCGCATCACGAGCCTGACTCCCACCGTGGATCAACTCCGGGCGCGGGCCGCAGGCGCTGCTCAGGCGGCCTTCCATCAGGCACGCGTGGCCGGTCAAACGGAGCCCAGCACGTGAACGGCTTTCGCGTCGGTTTGTCCCTCGCGCGCACCCGCCTGACGAGCTGGGGTTCGATTGGGGTGCTCGCCCTCGGGCTGTTGGCGACAACGCTCGGCTCGATCTTGTTTCGAGCCCAGCCCGAAGGGCTCGAGCTGAGTCTGCTCGGGTTGGCGTTCGGCTTGGTGATGCCCTTCGGTGCGCTCGCCCTCAGCCGACGCGCGTTCGCCTCCGCTTCGCTGCTCGAGAGCGTCGCCGAACCCGCCCGCTGGGGTGCGGACAGGCGCTCGACTCTGACAGGCCTGTGGCTTGGCCTGGTGCTGACGCTCGCGCTCTGGTTTGGTGCGCTCGCCGCAGAAGCGGTGGTGCTTAGCGGCGGCCACTTCGCAGACACGCTGCGATCCGCGGGAGTAGGTGTGCAAGCTGCCGCGGCGTATGCCAGCTACCTCACCTTGGCCTCCAGTTTCGGGCGCCACGGCCACGCACGGGTCTGGTTCATCGGAGCTGACTGGGTGCTGGGAGCAACCACGGGCGCCCTGGCACTGCCATTTCCGCGAGCACATGTCGCAAACTTGCTGGGTTCGACTCCTCCGGCCAGCCTGCCCCAACTCTGGAGCGGCCTGATTCTCGCATGTTGTTGCCTGCTTTGCCTCGGCTTGGCGCGGGCACGCGTACCCAGCTGAGCCGCACGAGAAAGCGCACCCGGGCGGTAGCGTGGGAGGCGGCTTGTACTAGTCTCCGCCTCGTGCGGTCCGTGGTGTTTCGCTTCGAGTCGGTGGATCAGCTGGCGCAACAGCTGGAGCTGAGCGGTGATGATCAAGATCTCGACTTGCCGCCGGGAGAGCGCTTTCGAGAAGGTGAGTGGGTTCTCGCGCACTTCTGCGTGGGCGAGGAGTCCACTGCAGTAGCTGCGTGCATCGCGGACCGAGGCGCGGGGGTGCGCCTCGCGTTCGAGGAACGCGACTGGGAGCATCTGCTCGACTTCACCCAAGAAGACGACGATAGCCGCGCCAGTCTGCCCCCGCCCAGTGTTCCCGCCAATCGCATTTCCTATGTGGAAAATGTGCCACCGAACACCCGCGTTCTGCTGGTGGATGACGACCAAGACCTCCAACGCGTGGTCGGCGCGCTGCTTGTACATGCGGGCTATGAGACGAAGACCGCCTCCAGCGCGGAGCAGGCGCTCGCCGTACTACGCACGCAACAGTTCGACCTGATGGTGCTTGACTGGAACCTCCCCGGGATGACCGGTCTCCAGCTCTGCACTCGCTTGCGCGAGATTGGCTCCAGGTTGCCAATCCTGTTTCTCACCGCGCACTCGGCGAGCGAAGACATCGTGGCCGCGTTCGACGCCGGAGCAGACGACTTCGTGCCCAAGCCTTTCCGCGCGCCTGAACTCACGGCAAGGGTCATGGGCCTGTTGCGTCGCTCGCAGATCCCGATCTTGCTCTAGGCGCTCCGAACAGGAGCGGCAGTTCGGGAGTGAAGCAACGCTCCGGTGTCGCTTCGCGGCGACGCTCACTGCTCGCGGAAGGCTTCCGCAGGCCGCAAGCTGGCAGCGTGCACCGCGGGCCACAGGCTACCGGTCAAGCACACGACGATCGAGAACACCCCTGCCGCGAGGAACCACCACGGGTCGACTTGCACCGGCAAGTGCGAGATGAAGTACACCTTCGGATCCAGCGGGAAAGGCTTCACCGTGAGGTAGTAGCAAACGGCGTAGCCCAAGCCGAGACCACCTCCAGCGCCGAAGACCCCGATAATCCCGCCTTGGTACAGGAATGCGCGCACCAGCGCCCAGTCGGTGGCGCCCATGGCCTTCATCACCGCGATCTCGCGCTTCTTGTCGAGCACCACCATGATCAACGTCGCGAGCACGGTGAAGGCGGCCACGAGGATCATGAGCGCCAGCACCAAGCTGATGGTGATCTGCTGGATCTGGAGCGCCGTGAACAACCCATGGTTCAGCTCCTTCCAGTCCATCGTGTGGTAAATCGAACTCTTGAGCTTCTCGTCGACCAGCGCTTTCACGTGTTGCGAGTCGTCGATGTTCGCGATCTTCATCTCCACGCCAGTGACGCTGTCGCCATTGCTATGGAAAGCCTGCGATTCGTAGAGGTCCGTGTAGACGAGCTTGGAATCGTACTGATCGAAGCCCGCGTCGAAGATCGCAATCACGCGGAAACGCTTCGCCACCGGCGGGCGGAAGCCTCCAGAGCCGAAAGAGAAGCCCACGGTTGGCGACGTCACCTGCACGCAAGAGCCGAGGTCAGCCGACAGGTACTGCGCCAAGCTCTTACCGATGATGATGCCCGGGAGCTTCTTCACCGCCTCGGCGTTCTTGCAGGGGTCCTCGTCTAGTTCCTCGGGGATAAAGTCGCCATCGGGGAGCACGCTATCGTAGCCACCGTCCGGCACGATCGATCCCTGGGGAGCATCTGGCGGAAGCTCGTAGGTTTGGGGGGGAGGAGCATCAGGTGCATCCTCCGGGTCACCCGAGCCTCGCAGCTTCTCCTGCTCCGTCCTGGAAGCTTTGGACGCGTCTTTCGGCCTTGTAGCGCGCTGGTGTTTGGGCGCCTTGTTCTTTGCAGCGCCGGCCGTGGATAGGCCTTGCTTCTGGGCAGCACCTGCGTCGACATCCGAGTCTTCATCGCTGGCGTCCTCGGCGTCTTCCAACAGATCCTTCGCCGAAGGCCCAGCGTCCCCGGCAGAATCCTCGAGGTCCACGATGTAGTTGGGATCGCCCTGCTTGTTGTTAGGCCCCTCGAGCACCGAGTCGCGGACCCTCAAACGTCGACTCGACTCAGGCGGCTTGGCTCCAGGAACGCGCAGCCCTTCGGTGCTGCCCTTCACGATGTGTTTCGGCAGGTCGAGCACGTCGCCGAAGAGTTCTGGATCCACACCCTTCAGCAGCACACCGGTCGCGGTCTTGTCGTTGTGACTCACCATCATCGGGTTGATCACGAACGGAGCGACACCGATCACGCCGGGCACTTCCTTCATGTCCTTCATCACGCTGCGGTACTCGCGAAAATCGCTCGAGTACTTCAGCACCAGGACGTGGGCGTTGACGCCGAGCACCTTCTCCCGGAACTCCGAGCGGAACCCGCCGGTGACGCTGACCACGATGGACAAGCACGCCGTGCCCAGCGCGACACCCAGGATCGCGAGCGAGGTGCCCAAGGACACGAACGCGCGCTTCTTGGAGCCCATGTAGCGAAGCGCGATTTGTAGCGGGAATCCCATGCTGTCTCTCGGCCGAAACCCTCATGGAGAGGGCGCCGCGGGTCTTATAGCTGAGGCGACGATCGGCTCAACGCTTTGAGCTAGCGATCGCTTGCATCCCGACTCTGAATTCCAGGGTGTGCAAGCTTTGCGGACCCGAGCGTTTCGTGCGGCGCCTGTGAACAGGCGCTAGCCGAGCAGCGAAACCCAGGCGCGACACTCAAGGCCGACGTGTGCCGTCTCTGGCGCTCGGCTTTGACACTGAACCCACGTGATGTGTCTGCTGACATGAACTGCAGGAGTCGCGCGCGCCAGCGGAAAAGTCCCGAGAATCGTGCTTGGTCGAGGGCTCGGTGTCGCTGGCAGTTTCAATCCCCGCGGATCTCTCGAAGGCAACGTTCGAGACTTAACGAAGCAGAGAAAACGCGAGCATGGATATTTCACCTCACGTCCGGCCGGGGATGGAGATCTCCTGGATACGCCTCGGTATTGGCGAACCGCTCGTCCAA
>JBFXBK010000179.1:0-17431 GCA_050183255.1 Polyangiaceae bacterium
AAGCGTCAACTACGGCGGCAACGTCACCGCATCCAGCGGCTGGGGGAACCTGCTCGACAGCATCCAGGCGCTGCGTCAGGACGACAATCCTGCTCCGAACACCTACTACTATGGTCTGCTCACCCCTGCCCCTTCCATGGGCTCGTTCTGCAGCGGGGGCTGCACAGCCGGCCTCGGCTCGGTGCCGGGACCCAACAGCGATTATTACCGCGGGGCAATAGGGCTCGGCTTTTTCCCAGATGGCAGCTTCGGCGGCTCGCCGGACACCATGGCTCACGAACTGGGACACGCCCTCGGAAGGCCTCATGCGCCCTGCGGCGGCGCCGGCGGCCCCGACGCGAACTTCCCCTACTCCGGCGGCGAAATCGGCAGCTGGGGCTTCGATCAGCGGAACGGTCAGCCACTGTCGCCGAGCGGCTTGTACGACCTCATGGGGTACTGCGACCCGAGCTGGATCAGCGACTACAACTACAGCCTGATCTTCGAGCGCGTGAGCTATGTGAACGCGAACCCCAAGTTGATCTCGGCCGATCCGTTGCGCGCCGCGGGCAGCTACGCGAGCTACGCCGTATCCCCCACTGGCGAGCTCGAAGCCCTGGGCGTGGTCGAGCTGCGCCAGTCAGCGATGGGCGAAGCGCGCAGCCTCGACGTGGTGCTCACGAGTGGCGAGCAGACGCAAGTCACCGGCTACTACACCCCGTACGCCGACGCAGAGCTTGGCGGCCACCTGCTGGTTCCAAGGCGCGCCCAGGTGGACCGGATCAGTCGCCGCCTGGGCAACGCCGTGCAAGGCTTCATGGCCCCAGCGAGTGCCGTGCAGCGTCTCACCCGCTGAGCAGCGTGGCGTCCACGCACACCGCGCTTCATCTCTGGCAGCACGCTCACCGGTTGCCGAACCCGTTGCGAGCCCCCTCGGGTCTTGCGACCGATGAGCGGAGCTGTCAGGGTGCAGCAGCCCATGCGCGCTTCGCTTGTGACTTCTGCCAGAACCAAGAATTCAAGAACTCGCCTCGCCAGAACGTTGGTCGGCGCGGCACTGACGGCAGCCTGTTCGCTGGGTGCGGCGGACGCACTCGCCCACGGCGCGTTTCCGCAGTCTGCGTTCGTGTACGAAGACCGTACCGACGCGAATCGGCTGTGGGTCGGCGCATCGTTTGGTCTCCTGACCTCGCCCGATCGCGGAGACACCTGGTATTGGCTGTGTGAGGAGGCGCCCGATTACGAAGGCGTCAAGCCGAAGCTCGATGTGAGCGCGAGCGGCGCGCTCTTGGTCGGGAGCTTCGATGGCGTGTCCGTGAGCACGAGCCTCGGCTGTGACTGGACGGTTCCCGAGGGACCAAAGGACAAGTTCGTCTCCTTCGTTCACACCGAGGCGTCCGATCCCCACGGCGTGCTGGCGCTCGTTTCCATGGGGCAACCCGGGAATGTGTTCTTGAACCAAGTCTGGGCGTCGCCTGACGACGGGCAGAGCTTCACTCAGCTCGGAGCAGACTTGGACACCGGGCTCCTGGCGTTCGCCGTCGTCAGCGCCAAGAGCGACAACCAGCGCATCTACGTGAGCGGAAACCTCAAGCCGACCGACGGCAGCCCCGCGATGGGTGTGCTGATCGTGTCCAGCGACCGCGGCCAGACTTGGGACTTCCGCCCGATCCCCGGGGCCGACTCCACGAATCCACCCCACGTGCTCGGTGTGCACCCGACGAACGCGGATCAAGTGTTCGTGCGAGTAGACGGCGACGCGCGAGATCAGCTCCTAGTGAGCGACGACGCGGGTCAAACATTCACCCCGCTGCTCGACAAGCAAGCGGAGCTGTTCGGTTTCGCCATCGATCCCGACGGCTCGAAGCTGCGCATCGGCTTCGGCGACGCGCGGGATCCGACGCTCAACGTCGACGAGAACGACGTCGGGATCTACTCCTCGACGCTCGCCAGCTTGAGCGCCACGAGCTTCACTCGGGATCTCGAGGGCGCCATCGGTTGCCTGCGCTGGATCGGCTCGGAGCTGTATGCGTGCACGAGCCAGTTCTTCCACGGCTACGAGCTCGGTCGCTCCACCGACGGCAAGACGTTCGAGCCGGTGATGACGCTGAGCGGAGTCGATGACGTGGTGAGCTGTCCAGCGGAGAGCCGCGCCGCCGAGTACTGCCCGGCGAAGTGGCCCGCTACCTGCGCGCTGATCGGGAAGTGCATTCCAGGCGAAGACGCGGGCGTCGGCGGTAGTGCAGGCAACGGGAGCGGAGGGACGAGCAACGGCAGCGGCGGCTCCAGTGGAGGAGACGACGGCGGCTGCGGCTGTCGCACGCCGGGCGCGGAGAGCACTTCCCCAGCTTCCGACGCTCGCCGAGGCCTGTTCCTCGTCGCGATCGGTCTCTTGATGGCTGGGGCAGTCTTCGAGAAGCGGCGTCGGAGAGAGCGACAGCAGAGTCGGCGCAAGAAACACGAAGCAAAGAAGCGCGGCGCCAGGCGCACCTGAGGCGCCAACGCCGCGCGCTCGGAACTTCGGCCTTCGCTGAGCGGCCCCATGTGCTATGAGCGGGCCCGTGTCCGGCGCTCGTTCTGCCCCGTCCAACCAGAACCCCGAGACCCTGATTTTTCGAAACGTCCGCGCAATCGACCCCAGCAATGGGTTCGACCAAGTCGTCGACGTGGTGATCGAGAGGGCTCGGATCCAGGCCCTGGGCGTGGGTGCTGCAGAGCCCGCGCTGGGATCGGAGAGAGCCCGCGTCATCGATGGGAGCGGGCGCTGGCTGGTACCCGCGTTCGTCGATCTCCACGCCCACCTCAGGGAGCCAGGCCAGGAATACAAGGAAGACATCCGCTCGGGGCTGCGCGCCGCTGCGGCCGGCGGCTACGCCCACGTGTGCGTGATGCCCAACACCAAGCCGGTGAACGACACCCGCTCGGTAACGGAGCTGATGCTCACGCGCGCCAGGGAAGTCGGAGGCACCAAGCTGCATCCGATCGGCGCGATCACCGTCGGGCAGCGCGGCGAGGCGCTCACGGAAATGGGCGACTTGCGAGACGCCGGCGCAGTCGCAGTCAGCGACGACGGCGTGTGCGTGATGAACGCCCAGGTGATGCGCCGCGCCCTCGAGTACGCGAGCAACTTCGACATGCCGGTGATCCAGCACGCGGAGGATCACGATCTGACCGCGGGCGCCGTGATGCACGAAGGTGAAGTTTCCTCGCGGTTAGGTCTGCGAGGTTGGCCCCGCGTCGCTGAGGACATCATCATCGCCCGCGACATCTTGCTCGCGGAGTACACGAAGAGCCGCTACCACGCCGCGCACATCTCGACGGAAGGCGCTGTGCGTCTGGTGCGCGAGGCAAAAAGCCGCGATTTGAAGGTGACCTGCGAGGTCACGCCGCACCACCTGCTGCTGACCGATGGCGCGGTGATCGGCTACGACACCTTCTGCAAGGTGAATCCGCCGCTGCGCGAACAGCACGACGTCGATGCTCTGGTCGCCGCACTGGCGGACGGCACGCTCGACGCGATCGCCACGGATCACGCGCCGCACTCGCCACTCGAGAAGGAGTGCGAGTTCGATGCCGCGTCCCCTGGACTGATGGGACTCGAGCTGTCTTTCGGTCTGCTACTTGAGCTAGTGCGCACGGGTAAGGTACCTCTCGAGCGACTGCTGCACGCCATGAGCACCGGCCCTGCGAAGATCGTGGGTATCGAGGCTCCCAGGCTCGCTGTTGGCGCCCTTGCCGAGCTCACCCTGGTGGATCCCTCGCTGGTGTGGCAGCCCAATCAGGTCACCCTGCACACGAAGAACAAGAACACCCCATTCATGTCTCACACCATCACCGGCCGCGTGCTGATGACTCTGGCGGGAGGGCGCATCGCCTTCGAGGCCGACGTGGTGAATGAGAAAGGAGCCACCGCATGACTTCCAGCGCCGGAAACAGCCGACGCAAGGCCCACCTAGCCCTAGCGGATGGCAGCGTGTTCGAAGGCTTTTCGTGGGGCGCCGACGGTGCCACCACGGGCGAGGTGGTCTTCACCACGGGCATGACCGGCTACCAGGAGATCCTCACGGATCCATCCTACTCTGGTCAGCTGGTCACGATGACGGCCCCACAAATCGGCAACACCGGCGTCAACATGGACGATCCGGAGAGCGTCGACGGCAAGCCTCAAGTCGCTGGCTTCATCATCCGCGACCCCAGCCCCAACACTTCCAATTACCGTGCGGAACAACCCCTGGGCGACTACCTCAGGCAGCACGGCATCGTGGCCATCGGCGGCGTGGACACCCGGCGCCTGACCCGGCTCTTGCGCGACAAGGGTGCACAAAACGGCGCCATCGGCACGGAAGATCCCAGCACCTTGGTCGACCGCGCGAAGGCGGCGCCGAACATGTCCGGCCTCGACTTGGTGAGCCGCGTGACTCCCAAGGAGCGCTACGAGTTCACCCAGGGCCGCACAGACTGGGCGGTGCCATTCCAGTTCTCGGATTTGTACCGGCCGGATCAGGTCAAGCCGCGCACATCACAGTTCCACGTCGTGGCCTACGACTACGGTGCCAAGAAGAACATCCTGCGCTGCTTGGTCGACGCGGGCTGCCGCGTCACCGCGGTGCCGGCCGCAACCTCCGCGGCTGATGTGCTCGCGCTGAACCCTGACGGAATCTTCCTGAGCAACGGCCCTGGCGACCCCGCCGCGGTCGACTACGCCATCCAGAGCATCAAAGATCTCCTCGGCAAGAAGCCGATCTTCGGCATCTGCCTGGGCCATCAGCTGCTCGCCCTGGCCCTCGGCGCCAAGACGTACAAGCTGAAATTCGGTCACCGCGGCCTGAACCAGCCGGTCAAGGACCTCACGACGTCGCGCGTGGAGATCACGAGCCAAAATCACGGCTTCGTGGTCGACGTGGACTCCATCGGCAGCCTCGCAAAGACCACGCACTTGCACCTGAATGACGGCACCAGCGAGGGCCTCGCCGCGCCCGAAGCCAAGGCCTTCAGCGTGCAATACCACCCGGAGAGCGCCGCCGGTCCCCACGACTCGCTGTACCTCTTCGACCGCTTCATCGACTCGATGAAGAACGCCTGACGCGGCGTTGCAGTTGGCGCAAGCCACGTCGGCTGGCGGGTCTCCACTGCATGAGCTAAACGAGGCGACCTGAGTTCGCGCGAGTGCCTCGCGGCTCAGCCGACTGCCCCGTGAAGACTCCCACCATCCACTTCGTCAGCCTCGGCTGCCCCAAGAACCGCGTCGACAGCGAGGTGATGCTGGGCGTGGCAGAGCGCGCTGGTTACGCCCACACCGAGCAGCCCGACGACGCTTCGGTGATCGTCGTCAACACCTGCGGCTTCATCGATGCGGCGAAGCAAGAGTCCATCGACACCATCTTGGAGATGGCGCGCTTCAAGCAGAGCGGTCGCTGCGAACGACTCGTGGTCGCTGGTTGCTTGAGCCAGCGGCATCCGGATGAAATCGCCGACGGCATGCCCGAGGTCGACCATGTGCTCGGCTCGAGTGACATGCTCAAGCTCGAGCGGGTGCTGAAGGGCAGCGCCGATCGCATGCTGGTCGGGCAACCCGCAGACTGGGTCGTAAACGCCAGCGATCCGCGTGTGATCAGCACCCGCGGCGCCAGCGCGTACGTGAAGCTCGCCGAAGGCTGCAACCGCAAGTGCTCCTTCTGCGTCATTCCGGATCTGCGCGGCAAGCAGCGCTCCCGCAGCGCCGACGACATCGTGCGCGAGGTCGAGCAGCTGGCCGCCGCTGGCGTGCTCGAAGTGAACCTGGTGAGCCAAGACACCGTGAGCTACGGTCGGGATCTCTCGGGCTCCGCGAAGATCGAGACCGGCGTCACCGGCAAGCGCTTCGACGCCTCTGCCCTACGGAAACTCGTCGAACGCGTCGCGGACGTCCCGGGGATCCGCTGGGTGCGGCTCTTCTACCTCTACCCCGAGAAGCTCGGCGACGATCTGCTGGATCTGCTGGGCTCACACCCGCGGGTGCTGCCTTACGTCGACATGCCCCTCCAGCACGCGGCAGATGGCATGCTGCGCCGCATGCGCCGGGGCCACGGCGGGGCGCGCCTGCGGGAGCTCGTGGAGCGAATGCGCAAGCAGGTTCCGAACCTGACTTTCCGCACGGCATTTATCGTCGGGCACCCCGGCGAGAGCCAGACAGAGTACGACGAGCTCTGCGACTTCGTGCGCTGGGCCGAGTTCGATCGCGTCGGCGTCTTCCGCTACAGCGACGAGACCACCAGCCACTCCTATCACCTGGCTGACAAAGTGCCGGCCCGCGTTTCCTACGACCGCGCCCGCCACCTGATGGCGATCCAGCGCAAAATCAGCCGCAAGAAGAACCGTGCCCTGCTCGGCAAGGAGCTCGAGGTGCTGGTCGAAGGCCCGAGCGAGGAGCACGAGCTGGTGATGGTCGGGCGCCATCCCGGTCAAGCCCCGGAGATCGACGGCTCGGTCTTCATTTCTGGGGGCGAGGTCGCGCCGGGGGAAATCCACCGCGCACGCATTACCCAGGTCACCGACTATGACCTCCTGGCAGAGGTCGCGGAAGACTCTTCACCCCTGGCTGGGGGTGAGGCGCGCAGAAGTGCACTGAGCCATCGCTCGAGCGACGGTCGGAAGATCAGCCTGCGCACGGTCAGCTAGCGGATCCCATCCAAGTACTCGAGCAACACCTCGCGGAAACGCTCAGGCTGTTCGACGTGGGGCGCGTGCCCGCCTTCGAACACTTCCAAGCGGTGCTCCGGAATGCTGCGAATCGCGGGCAGCGAGGCGCTCAAGCCGTTGAACGGATCCGAACGCGCCCAGCACACCAGCGTCGGCACACGCAGCTCAGCGCAGTGCGGGATCACCGTTGCTTCAGGCGTCGCGAAGCTCTGCCAAGCCTCGCTGAGCGCCGGGGCGCGCTCCAGCCCGGCGGCTACGATCGCCTCACGCCGCGCCGCCGCCTGCGGCCCGACCAGCAGGCGCTGATACAGCTTGGAGTACCACCCAGGCAGCGCACGCCGCGCGATCCCCCCACGGCTCGCCGCGCGGTAGGCCCAGGCGAAGACGTGGCAGAACGCCCGCTCCTTCGCGCCCATTGGCATCAGCCCCCCGGCGTCTAGTAGCACCACTCCAGCGACTTGATCAGCGAGCGGCGAACGCGTCGCGAGCCGCAACGCCACGGCCCCGCCAATGGAGTTACCCGCCAAGACATAGCGCCGTTTCCCCCCGGCACCATCCAGGGTCGAGAGCAACGCGTGGCACACCGCCGCGTAGCGCTCGGCGCTGGCAGCCACTTGGTCCGCGCCGGATCCGCCGTGGCCGGGCCAGTCAAAGCTCAAGACCCGCGCGCCGGTCAGGCCGTGGAGGCCCGCGTAGTCGTCTTGATCGTGCCCCACGGCATGCAGGCACACGAGGCTTAGGGGGGCATCGGGCGGCCCGGAGACCCGCCAATTCAGCTCGAGCGACCCCTCGCCCAGCACCACGCGCTGAATCCCCGAGACGGACGCCGTGCCCTCACCCCCTGATCCGACCAACCCAACAAACGATGTGCTCATCGCTTATAAATGATGTATATATCACTTATGGTCAAGTCCCAGAACGCAGTTCGCCGCGCCGCCGTCGCGCCTCCCAAGGCAACGCCGCGACGCTCGGCCCGCTCCAGGGACCCGGAACGCACCCGCGAGCTGCTCCTCGCGACCGCCGCTCGCGCGTTCGACCGCGACGGCTATTTCGGCACGGATACGAATCGCATTGCCAAGGAGGCAGGCTTCGCGCCGGCCACGTTGTATCGCTACTTCGCCGACAAACGCGCGCTCTTCCTCGCGACCTACGAGCGCTGGGTGGAGGCGGAGTGGGCCGAGTTGTTCGCCCGACTCGACGCCCGTGCGACCAGCGGGCGGGGCGCAGCGCACAAGCGCTCCCTGGCGCAGGCGGTCGTCGATCACCACAAGCGCTGGACTGGGCTGCGCGCGAGCCTGTTGGGACTGGTCGCGAGCGACCCAGAAGTGGCAGCGTTTCGCGTCGCTTCGCGGGCGCGGCAACTCGAGTGGCTGACGCCGCTCTTGAGCGGGAAAGACGCGCGATCGCGAGCCCTGTTCGTGCTGCTCGCCTTTGAGCGGGTGGCTGACTCAATCGCCCTCGGTGAGGCGCCGGCGCTGGGTGTCGGGGAGGCCGAACTGCTCGATCAGCTCTGCGGTTTGATCTAGTGCCGCCGTTGATCTGGCGCAGCTCCCCGTCCACGCCCGTGACGCATGGTGCAACGCCGAGCTAATTTCCTCAGGGATCCGGCTAGGGCAACATGCCTTCGTTCTCGGCACGCTCGATCGCTTCCCGAGACACTCGAGTCGCCGGGGGGCGGGCCCGCTGTGCGGCGGCGCCCAGTTCGTCTCCGGACTGCTTGTAGGGCGCCGCCTGGCGCTCCGCTGGGATCGCACCCGGCCGCCCCAGCTGCTCGAGCGCGTCGTCATCCACCACGATGGCGCGTCCTGCGCGGGCTACCAGCGCCGCCGCCTGACTTGCGATCTTCGCCTGTGCGCCCGACCGCGACGCCGCGAACTCTTCCAGGCGCTCGCTCAGCACATGGGTGCCGCGCTTCGCGTTCGCCGCAAGGCGCGTACGCAGCTCGTTGGACTGGGTGGTTTCTTGTTTGGCTGTTCTTGCCATGATCGTTCCTCCTCTGTGGCCGCAGGACGCGGCTCGTTTCTATGAGGGAACGCAGCAAACCACGTGCCGACTGAGAACTCTCGAACGCTGCCAAAAGCCCGGCGTAGCCACCACTCAGAAAAGGCCGGCGCGCCTTTTGGCCGCGGGGCGTGTCGAAAGCGCGTGACCGGATGGGTCGATCGCGGGGGCGCCCCGCAGGGGCAAAACGCTACCCGACCCGCGGCGAGGGCGCCTCTTCGCTGGCGTTTCTTGCGGTAACCGCGAGCGAGCGGAGACGCAGCCACCGGGTTGCTGCGCCCGGGTGCTGGCGCGGTGCTCCTGGCACACGTGTTGCTCAGCTACCCGCAGCGCTCGCCGAGCGCGACTGGGCGGCCGCGACAGGGATGTTGGGGCCCAGTGAGAACTGCCTTTCATAGGTGTCTGTTTCAACGGAGAAACATCATGCTACGCTGGACCCTCGCATTCTTCATCATCGCTCTCTTGGCTGCCTTCTTCGGCTTCTTCGGTATCGCCGGAGCGGCTGCGGGTATCGCAAAGTTACTGTTCGTGGGCTTCTTGATCCTCGCGGTAATTAGTCTGATCGTCGGCCGCACCCGCACGATCTAGCACCGTTGGGAGCACCGCAACCAGGAGCTGCGGAGGCCGCTGGACTCACCCTCTCACCAGCGGCCGCTGCGTTTTGTCCGCCCGGCTGAGCGGCGTCCCGGCCGCAAGGCGCCGTTTTGCGGCCGCCCGGGCTGTTGAGCTGGAGAATCCCCGCCCAGCATGCGAGATTCCGCAGCGCTATGCTTCGGCGCTGGGCACCTTGGTTCGCTCTGCTACTGGTCGTGGCGGCTTACGTGCGAACGCTGGGCGCACCCTTCGTCTGGGATGACCGCCATTTGGTGCTCGAGTCTCCCGTCGTGCGCACGCTGCAGCCCCTCGGCAGCTACTTCAGCTCGGCGTTCTGGACCTCGCCGGAGTCCGGAGACGTCCGCACCTACTATCGCCCGCTGGTGATCCTGAGCCTCGCGCTGGACCATCGGGTCCACGGGGATAATCCCGCGGGCTTCCACCTCACGAATCTGTTCTTTCACGCGCTCAACACGTTGCTGGCGTTTGCGCTGCTGCGGCGCTTTCGCGTCACACCGCTAGTGGCGCTGTTCATGACGTTGGTGTGGGCGCTGCATCCGCGGCTCACCGAAGCCGTGGCTTGGGTCGCCGGTCGCACCGACGTGCTGAGCTCTGCCTGGGTGCTCGCTGCGCTGGTGATCCATCGCCAGGGCAACGCCGCGCGCAATGCCCTCGCGTCGGTCTGCGTGCTGTGCGGCCTGTTGTGCAAGGAAGTCGCGCTGGTCGGCGTGCTGGCCCTGATCGCCCTCGAGTTGCTTCCTCGCGGTAAGCAAGAGCGGGGGCGCTACGCCTTGGCCGCGCTGCCCGTGCTGTCCCTGGCCGTGTATCTTGCCATGCGGCAACACGCGCTGAGCGGTGCCCCGGAGTCCCTGACGGTGTATGAACTCGGCGTCGGCGGCCGCCTGAAGCTGGCAGCAGCCGCGCTCGGCAGCTACACGCGGATGCTGCTCGTGCCTTGGCGCCCAGAGCTGCAAATCGGGGATGCTCTCGCGCCAACTCAGGGGATGCAGGTGCTCGGCGCCATGACCGCGCTGGCAATCGTCGCTGGCTTGTTGCGAGGCAGCGGGCAACTCAAGCGCAGTTCGAGCAACGTGCGGCCATTGGTCGTGGTTGGGCTCTGCCTCAGCCTCGGCGGGCTCGGATTGGTGCTGCACCTGATCCCGATTTCGGTGGGTGTGGTCGCCGCGGATCGCTTCCTCTACCTGCCGGTGCTGGGGCTTTGTTTGGTGTGCGCCCCGTGTCTCCAGGTTTGGCTCAGCACGGCCACGAGCCAGGTGAAGAGCGTGCTCGTGCTGGGGCTCACGCTGTCCTTCGTGGTCGCGACCTGGTTGCGTGTGGGCGACTGGTCAAGCGAGATCCAGCTCTGGAGCCGCGCGTATCGCATGACGCCGAAGACCATCCTGCTTCCGGCCAACGAGCTCGGCAACGTGTATTACCGCGCGGGTTTGTTCGAACAGGCGGGCGCGATCTTTCGCAAGGCGGAGCGTGATGTCACCCGCGACCATTTGCCAAGCATGAACCTCGCGAGCTCCCTCGCTCAGCAAGGCAAGTACGTGGAGGCCCAAGCCATCCTAGTGCCAGCTTGCAGCAAGATCCCGGAGCTCCCGGTCTACTGCCTCGACGCCGGCTTGGGGGAGCTGCATCTGCTGCACTTCGACAACGCGCGCGTGCTGTTCGCGCGAGCCATCGAACGCAAGCCAGACTACGCCGCCGCGAAGGACGCGCTCGAACTGGTGGACAAGGTGGAGGCGCTGACCAAGTCGCCGGACTACTCTTCCGCGGATCCGCAAGCGCGACTGCGTTCACATTTCCGCGTAGCAATGCTGGCTGGCCGCCGCACCGAAGCCCTGGAGGTCGGTGAAGAGCTGCTCAAGGACAAGACCGCGCCGCGAGCTGAACGCCGCGAAGCCGCAGAGTACTGGGCACGCTTCGGTCCACCTCTGGATCTCACCCGCATGCTGGGCCCCGAGGGACCCGCCAGGGACGTGGCAGACGACGCGATGCTCGATGCCGCCGCGCTGCGTATCGCGACAGCCAAGGAGCTAAACGACGCCTGGCCGGCCCTGGGCATCCCGGTAGCAGCCGACTAGCGGATTGCCACGGGACCGCTCCCGTCAACGGAGTCCTGGCGTTGCGAGTTTTTCTCGGGGGAGAGGCGCGCTCAAGCGCTCTTGGGGTGCCAGTGAACCTCACAAGTGCAGCTACGGTCTCCCCGCGCGCGACACTTCGAATGCTCCACTCGCACCCGCTCAAAGCCGATGCGCTCCCCCATCACCTTCGCCCAGCCGCTGAGCGTCTCACAGAACAACGCGTTCGGGTCGGGGATCCCGCTTAGTTCCATGCGGCAATATCCATCGCGAAACTCCGGGAGGGTGAGTTCCCCCGTGTCATTGAACTGGTGAAACGTGCTCGCCGCCTTCTCGAGCACCCACTTCGGGTTGAGCACGAAGAGCAGCGCGCGGGTGGCCCAGCCACGGGTGTTCAAGTGAGCGCCGCGAGCCCCGATCGCACGCGCAAGGCCGCCATCTCCGCGGCCCAGCAGCCGCTCGCTCACGTCGAGGAACTCGTCGAACTCGCGCCGCGGATGCCACTCGATGCCGATTCCGGTCTCACACCGATCACGAACCATCGGGGAACAGGCGCTGAGCACCCGGTTCAGCCCGGCGTCGCCAAATCGCTCTTTGACTTCCGCTGCGCCGTTCAGCAGCGCTTGGAGTTTGATCTGCAAGGGGGTGCAGAAGAGTAGCGCGAGGCTCTCCCTCTGCCAGCGGTGCCGTACGCTGACGCAGGCTACGGCCAGCTCGGGAGACTACATCTCACCACAGGGGACGCGCGGACCTAACGGATCTGGAAGCGTACGCTGGGGCTTCGCTCCGTGTCGTCGTTGTACCAGAACACGCACTCGTCATCGACTTCCGCACGGAGCCGGAATTGGTAGTACCCGGTCTCGTCGGTGACTTGTCCGGCGATCTCACCCGTGCGCAGGTTCAGCGCCTGCGCGAGCGCGTAGGCAGGCACCACACCGGTGAGCGTCACGTACCCGTCCTGATCCGGTCCCTCGACATCGGGCTTGTCCGGAGGCGGGAGCGGCAGCGTCGGGGACAGACATCCGACGCTGATGAGGGCCCCAAGCGCGGCCAACATCCAGCGCCGACTCCGTCGCGCGCTGGGACGGCGCGGCATCGGCTGCTTGGGACCCTTGACCATCCTTCGGACCCTAGCACGAATCACACCACCCACAGGCCGGAGCCGCGCCCCCACCGCTCACGCTTAAGGAGTTTGAATCATTGAACTTTTCAATCCAACCCAGGCCCTGCCAAACGACCCGGAGTGCAACCAACTGCAAACTTAGTTGGCAACTTCCGCCAACAATGTAGGCAGCTACTGCGATTCGCTGCACGAATCAAGACTGCGTTCCTCGTCTCGAAAGTAGCGCGAAGGCGCAAAACTCGTGCGCCCACACCCCGGAGGGGGCGGGCGAGTTTTGCAGCGATCTACGGAGACAGGACACTAGAGCACTGCAAGGCTGCGCAGCTGGTGGCGTAGTCACGGGCTCGGGAAGATGCTAACCGCGCCCTCGCGTTCAAGGACGGAGCGGCTCTTCCAGCGACTTGCGCCGCCTCCCCTCACCCCCCAAATCCGAAGCTCTCTCGTCCCTGATCGATTCGCGCCCGCCGGAGGCGTGGCAAACCGCAAACCTCGAATCACGCCCCATGGCCGGCGACTCCACAGCCCTCGAAGGCATCGAAAGCAACCCCCAGGCGACGCCGAATGCGGCTCCGACGGGACCGAAACCTCGGGTGGCCACCCGCTGGCTCAAGCGACTGCGCGGTCACGCCGTGTTGCTGCGACCCGTGCTGCCGCTGATGGTGCTGTTTGGTTGGTGGCACGCCCACGGTGGGGTGCCCCGTGAGGTGACGGCCCAGGTCGATCGCAGCGAGGCACTGGTCAAGGCGCTGGAGACCGAAGGGCTCCTGGCCGACGCGGTGGATGTGCGCTGGCTCGACGCCCCCCCGGGGACCTTCACGGCGCCGCGCGCTCGCGTGCGTGCGCTGCTCCGCGCGCGCAAGGCAGATGAACCGTCAGATATTTACCTCGCGGCAACGCGCCTCTCGCCGGAAGGGCGCTTGCTAGACGTCGTCGGGCTCTACAACCTGAGCGACACGAGCGCCGTGGACGAGCGGCGCTTGATCGTCGACGGGGAGCAAGCCGCCTGGGTGATCACTGGCGGAGACAAGACGCTCAGCGTGCACCTGGCGGACCTGAGCGGTGAAGCGACCCCCGAGCTGGACAGCGAGATGGCCGACTGGGGCGGCATGAAGCGCTGGCAGCACTCGATCACGAACCTGCAAAAGACCGGGCAGCGCTCCGGGATCGGGCGGCGCTCGTTCAAGCTGGAGCCACCTTCAACCAAGACGGCGCTCGCGTTCTCCCGCGCAAGCAGCGAAAAGGGCCAGGCGCTCCTGATCGACGCCGACGGGCACGCGATCCGCATCCCGCTGAAGGGCTCTGACCCGATCGACGGCGAGCGGTTCCTCAAGGAACAGCCGCACCACCTGGCGCAACCCGGCAACTTGGTCACCTGGGCTGTGGATCGCGTGCGCCAGAGCCCCTGGTTCAGCGACGACCAGATGCAACTCCTGAAGGCGGTGGCGTTCGCTGGCCTCGATGAGCTGCAACAGGTGATGGGCAGTGTCACCGGCGACGACGGCTCGAGCACCGTCAAGGAGCAGTTCAAGGATCTGCCACCGCCGGTCGAGTACACCGACCCGGAGACGGGCTGGCCTCCAGCGCCCATGGAGCCCATGCTCTCGCCGGCGCTCGAGGGCGAAGGCAAGTGGCGCACGATGGATGACGACCCCTACGTGCGCAAGAACCCGGGCGCGCCGTCGCCCTTCGTCACGTCGTTTATCCGTACGGATCGCAAGCGCGCCTACACGCAAATCTACGTCACGGTGTGGGACGGCCGCCAGGTGGAGCTGCACACCATGAGCGGCACGCTGGAGCCGAAGAGCGCCACCGGTGAAACCGGCCCCGGCCTCGTACCGCGCAAGCCAGAGGTGATGGGGCGGCTGTTGGCGGGCTTCAACGGCGGCTTTCAGGCGACCCACGGCGAGTTCGGCATGCAGGCGGACAACGTGATGTACCTGCCGCCCAAGCCGTACGCTGCGACGGTCGCCGAGATGAAGGACGGCACGACGCGCTTCGGCACCTGGCCAAACGACGAGAACGTGCCCGACAACATCATCGGCTTCCGACAGAACATGTCGCCGCTGGTGATGGACGGCGTGATCAACCCGTACAAGCGCAACTGGTGGGGCGGCGTGCCGCCTGGCTGGAAAGACGAGAGCCGCACCACCCGCAGCGCCGTGTGTCTCACGAAGGAGAACTTCGTCGCCTATCTGTACGGAAACAGCATCGACGCCGACCACCTGGCCTTTGCCATGGAGCGCGCGCGCTGCGTCTACGGCATCCACCTCGACATGAACCCGGGCCACACTGGCCTCGAATTTTACCACGCGGCAAAAGACGGAGAGCTCCCCGAGGTCGGTCACGACCTCGACAAGCAATGGGAAGCCACCGGCGACGTCACCGACATGCCGGGCTGGAAGTTCATCGGGCGCCGCATGCTGCGCTACATGGGCTTGATGAACTTCCCCCGCTACATCAGCCGGGAATCCCGCGATTTCTTCTACCTGACCCTGCGCCACATCCTCCCCGGCAAGCCGCTCCGCACGGCCTTCCCGGGTCCTGACAGCCAGGAGGGCGTTTGGACCGTGAAAGGCTTGCCCCAGCACGGCTGGCCGTACGCCGTCGCCACGACCAGTCTGCGCCCCGACGTGAGCCGTAAGGAAACGAAGGTGCGGGTGATGGAGCTCGACCCTCGGGCGCTTCAGCCAGAGCTCAAGCATGAAGACGATCCGAAGCTGGTCGCCGTGTTCCACGGGGAAGAAGCGGCTGCGGCGCCCAGCGGGCTGTGGCTCGACAGCAGCGCCGAGGGCGGAGGGCGCTTCGTGATCGGCGCCGAGCCGAAGGTCGCCGCAGAGGCGCCAAAGCCGGCGCTGATCGGCCGCGGCTACACGTCGGATCAAGTGGGCGGTAAGGCCATCAGCGCGGGTGCGTGCATCGGCGCTGGCGGTGGCATGCTTTACTATGCGGAAATCTCCACGGCGCCCGAACCGCAAAAAGACTCGGAGCTCCTGAGTCAGCTGTTCGCCAACATCGGTTGCTCCGCCACGCTCTTCTTCGAGAAGCCGCTCGGCGTGGCCATTGGCGGCGATCGCGATCTCGCCGGCTCTCCCGTGGCGCGCCACGCAGGCGGCGTCCGGCTGCTACGCAAGCCGACGCCCGGCGCCACCCGAATTTTCCCCGAAACGCCCATCGTCGCGCCGAAGGAGTGGTACCCGTTGCAAGCCAAGCGGGTGCGCTACTTCAGAAAGCCAAAGCCGGCCGAAGGCGGCAGCGAAGGTGGAGGTGGCGAAGAAGGTGGGAGCAAGCCCGAGGGCGGTGGCGAAGCACCTACCCCGCCTCCCGCACCCGCGCCCGCCGGAGAGTAGCGACAGGAGGCGCGTTTCCGCGCCGCTCGGCGCTAAAGCGCACGGGCACACGAGCCTGGCGCCCTGCTTGGCTTATCGAAGCGCGCAAGAGGGCCATTTCGTGCCTCGAGGTTACCCAAAGGCCGCTCGGGATGTGCGAAGATGTTCTGCGGATCCTGGCGTGATCCGCCTTCTGATGAGCACCTCCCCACAGCCGCGAGTTCGCTCACGTGAACCGCTACCGAAGGGCCCGGCGTGAACCAGCCGGTTCGCAGCTTTGGCAAGTACGAGCTGCTCGAGCGCGTCAGCGTGGGCGGCATGGCAGAGGTGTTCCGCGCGCGGCACCGCGAGTCGGGAGAGACCGTTGCGCTCAAGCGCATCCTGCCGAACGTCGCGGAAGACGATGAGTTCATCGAGGAGTTCCACGACGAGTCGCGCATCGCGTGTCAGCTCGACCACCCAGCCATCGCCCGCATCATCGATTTCGGTGCCGTCGACGCGAGTCACTATATTGCGTTCGAGTTCGTCGAGGGCCGCAGCTTGCGCAGCCTGTTGGACCGCGGTCAGCCCCTGCCTCTCGAGTTGACGCTGTACGTGATTTCCCAGGTCGCACAGGCTCTCGCGTACGCGCATGCAGCAACGGACGGGCGCGGGCGCAGGCTAGGAGTGGTCCACCGAGACGTGAGCCCGGGCAACGTGTTGCTCAGCTTCAACGGCGACGTGAAGTTGATCGACTTCGGGATCGCCAAGGCCGAGGGGCGCATCACCAGCACGCAAGCGGGCAACATCAAGGGCAAGCTCGGCTACATGAGCCCCGAGCAAGTGTCCGGAAAAGGCGTCGATGAGCGCAGCGACGTGTTCTCGCTCGGGATCTGCCTCTGGGAGTGCTTGACCGGAGAGCGCCTGTTCAACGCGACCAACGAGGTCGTGTTGATCTCGATGATCCGCTCTCGAGAAATTCTTTCACCCTCACAGGCTGTGGCGAGCGCGGGCGGGAACCGGAAAATCCCGCCGGAACTCGACAAGATCGTCTTGAAGGCGCTCGCCAAAGATGTGAACGAAAGGTACGCTACAGCGTCAGAATTCGACGATGACTTGCGCGCGTTCGCGCAACGTGAGCTGCCGCAAAACCCTCAAAGTTCTCAGGCGTCTCACGGGTCTGGCGGCTCTCGCTGGCAGGCTTCAGCACGGGAAAGTGCCAAACGCTTCATGCAAGGCGCCTTCCCACAGAACGCCTCGAGTCCCGTCCCTAGTCTTGGAGTCCATCAGGAGAACCGCATGAGCGACAAAGGCGGAAGCGATCTCGACGTCTTCGACGGCTTAGCCAACAAGAAGAGTCGGACCGTGCAGATGCCCAGTGGGCCCAGCGCGCCCGCGCCCCCATCCGGACCGCCCTCAGCCAGGCCCCCAACCCCCCCGCCAGCACCGCGTCAAAAGACGCTGCTCGGGTTGCCTGCGCCAACAGCAGCTCCGGCGCCGCCGCCGAGTCGCGGTCCAGCGCCGCCGCCAAGCCGCACCTCGGGGCCGCCTGGGCCGCCGACGAGCCGCTCTGGAGGGAGCCTTCCACCGCCGGCGGTGCCGTCTCAGCGCGGCAGCCTGCCGCCGCGTCCGCCGCCGCCTTCCACGGCCGCGCCGGTCGACAT
>JBFXBK010000180.1:0-17337 GCA_050183255.1 Polyangiaceae bacterium
GACCTACAAACTCCCCGGCGCGACGGACGCGGGCGCGGACGCCCAGGCGGCGCCGAGCGCCAGCGCCGCACCCAACGGCAGCGCTGCACCCAACGCCAGCGCTGCACCCAACGGCAGCGCTGCACCCAACGCCAGCGCTGCACCCAACGGCAGCGCCGCACCAAGCGCCAGCACCGCCACGAGCCCGGACGCTGGCAGCGATGGCAGCGCCGGCAGCGCCGGCAGCGACGCCAGCGCCGCTACGGGGCCCGTCGCGAGCGCGATCCGAGTCCAGCACGGAATCCTGCTCTCGGTGACGGACAGCGGCGGCGGGCTCGTGCTGGAGATCAAACCAGACGCAGGTGCGACGTACGTTGCAGTTGAAGTCCCAGCGGCTTGCCCAGCCGGCATGGAGACGGTGCTAGCGGAGATCCGCATCAACCCTGGGATGCCGAAACCCACCCTCAGCGTCGCACTCTACGACCAGCAGCGTTACTGACCTATCTGCGCGGCGAGCGTTCCTTACCCTGACCCTGGGGTGGTACCCTGGCCCTCGATGGAACCGGGGGCTGGGTTCTTCGGGCAGACGCGGATGCGCCTGGCCCGATTGACCGCGGAGGGTGAAGGCGGGCTCAAGCGGGCGCTCCTTCAAGCCTGCGCGACGAGTGCACGCGCGATCAAGGTCGAGCGGGTCGCGGCGTGGTTCTTCAACCATGACCACACGCAGCTGATCTGCGGCTGTCAGTTCGAGCGCTCGGGTGAACGAGAAAGTTCCGGCGCGGTCATCGATCTGACGCGCATGCCTGGCTACACCGCAGCGCTCGAATCGCACCGCGTGATCCTCGCCAACGACGCACGCACGGATCCGGACACCTGCGAACTCACGCCCCAATACCTAATTCCACACGGCATTACCTCGATGCTCGACGCGCCGATTTTTCGCTTCGGCGAGGTGGTCGGAGTCGTCTGCCACGAGCATGTCGGAGAGGCCCGCACCTGGACCACCGACGAACGCGATTTTGCGGCGTCCGTCGCCGATGTGCTCGCTGTGCTCCTCGAACAGGCCTCGCGCATCGAGGCCGAGCTCACCCTACGCGAGCAGAACGAACGCCTCGCACGGCTCGAACGCATGGAGGCGCTCGGCAAGCTCAGCGCTGGGGTGGCTCACGACTTCAACAACGTCCTCAGCGCGATCATGCTGGGCCTGGACGATCTGGAGCGGTTCGCCGGTCCCGGCGAGCCAGCGGAGATCCTCTCGGAACTCAGAGACGTCGCTCGCCAGGGCAAGCGGATCTCCGACCAGCTGATGACCTTCGCCCGCTCAGGTCCACACGCCCCGAAGGTGGTCGACATGGGACAGGTGCTACGAGACATGACGAAGCCCCTCAACGCGCTGCTGCGTGGGACCCATCACCTCGACGTGGCAGTCAACGAAGAGAACATGTTGGTCCGCGCCGATCCGGCCCAGCTCGACCAGGTGGTGATGAACCTGGTGGTCAACGCGCGGGACGCCATGCCCGATGGCGGCACCGTCTGCGTGGGTTTGGGCGGTACCCCGGGCGCCGCAGTGCTCACGGTGCAAGACAGCGGCACGGGGATCGAGCCCGATCTCGTCGAGCGGATCTTTGAGCCGTTCTTCACGACCAAAGGTCACGGAAACGGCCTCGGGCTCTCGACCGTGTACAGCATCGTGCAGCAAAACGGCGGAGAAATTGAGGTAAAGACCGGCTCGAGCGGCACCACCTTCACCATCCGCTTGCCGCGCATCGATGACTGAACGGAGCTCCTCCCCCAAACCCGCGGGGAAACGTGCTAGCTCGGTAGAAGGCGAGTCACTGAGGTGAGCACTGGGTGACCACACACGAATCGACGACGCCTGCATCGTAAGCGCTGATGCTGGCGATCTGAATCATACTCGCCATGTGTTCCGTACAGTCGTCTAGACCGCGGGTGACGGCGTCATCTTCCGTCCTTCCCCATGCGCCGCCGTCCGCAGCCTTCGCGACACAACTACCCGGTGCATCACACACGTAGTAGTTCCCTGCGGTAAAACAGAAGTAGCCGTTCTCGCCGAAGTCGCCTTGACAGGCGTACCACTCGTCGGGGCACGCGCTCATGGTGCAGTAGATGTCCTGACAGTCCGCCGCCACTCCGCACGCGCCCATCGCGTTGAAGAGTTGGCGCCCCTGTTCGGTCGCGCTCGCGACGCAGCTGTCGATACACGCTACGTCTTCGCAGGCCATCGCGCAGTCGACCGTCGGCGCGCATCCCGGTGTGCCGACGCCGCCGCCTTCGCTACCGGAGCCTCCGTTGGAGCTGCCCGCGTTGGAGCTGCCGCCGCTAGCCCCGGCGGCCGTGCCTCCAGACGCCCCCTGGCCGCCACTGCCTGCCCCGCCGGCCCCGCCAGGCCCCGCGCCGTCCGAGGTCTCGCTCACACAACCACCACAGGCTGCAATCAGCCCAAGAACCCCTGTATGCCGCCAAAAACCGCTCATTCGTGCCTCCAAGTCCAGCTCGTTCGCCCGCGCCAATTCGCGATAGCAAGCCTATTGTGATTATAGAAAAGCAATTGACAATAGAAATCGTCTCGCGAATCATCTTGAGGGTGAGCAAGACCCACAAGAAGGCCTCTCGCACCTACAAGAGTCCGCTCCGCGAGGCGCAGGCGGAGGCGACGCGGGAGCGTGTCGTCGAAGCCGCGATCCGACTCATCGCCAAGGACCCGACGACGTTCACGATCCCGGGCGTGGCAAAGAGTGCCGGAGTCTCACAGCCCACGGTGTACCGCTTGTTCCCTGACAAGGAGTCGCTCATTGACGCGGCTCGTGAAGCCGTACGGAAACGTGCAGGCGTGGATCCGTCCCCCTCCATCGGTTGCGAAGAGCTGATCGCCCGTCAGGTGCACAGCATCCAGCGCATGAGCAAAGAGCCGCCTGAGGTGCTGGGCGCGCTTGGCCCCTTGAACTCCTCGCGCCTCAGCGACGCCGGCGTGCAGGAGCGCTACGCGTACATCGCGCACGCTCTGAAGGACGAACTGAAGGGCGTTCCCGCGGCCACTCGCCGCCGCGTGATCCACATCATCAACATGCTCTACTCGTCCGCAGGCGCGACCATCCTCTGGCGCTATCACCTGATGAACGAGGAGGGCGCCGACACGTTCGCCTGGCTCTGCCGGGTACTGATCGAGGCCGCACAAAGGGAGGGAAAGACATGAGCACGGACATCAGCTGGGAGCGCCCAGGACCAGGCACTTGGGAGTTCGACGCCAGCCACCAAAGCGAACCGTTTGGGCGCTACACGGACACGCTGATGTGGGCGGCTACCGAGCGAGGCGCTGCAGACGGTTTCCGCGAGGCAGGCTTGCCCCTCGAGACGCTGCGCTGCGCGGTGATCAACGGCTGGTGGTACATCAAGCTCAAGCCACTCGGCGGCCCCGAAGAGGGCGGTGGTTCTGCGCCACCCGCGTTCGTCTTCTGGCTGTTGTTCAACCTTCACCCGGAGCTACGACGTCGGCGCAAGGCCGCGCGTCGGTTCATGTCCGAGCGGCGCTGGGAAGAGACAGCGCGGAGCTGGTTTGCAAGCCGTCGGGTACCGTTCGTCGAGCGCATCGCCAGGTTGCAACGGGCGAACCCGAGTGAGCTGGACGACGAAGCGTTGTGCGAGCATCTAGACAACACGCGGACGCTCTTCGAGGACCTCGTCGAGGTGCACTTCCGGGCCGTCCCTGGTTGCGCCATCCCGATCGGTGACTACCTGGTCCACAGCGAGGCGTGGGGAAACATCTCCGCGGGGCATGCGATGCGTGCCCTCGCAGGCTTCACCGAAGCGACCACGGAGCCCCTGGTTGCTCTCGACCGCATCGTGTCCGCGCTGCGGAGCGAAGGGCGCATCGCGTGGCTGGGAGAGGCCGACGCCGCGAGCATCCTCGCTCGCCTGCGCGATGGAGACACGCAGAGCGCGAAGCTCCTGCGCGAATACGAACGCGAGTTTGGCGTACGCATCGCGACGGGGTACTCGGTGTTGTGTCCCACGCTGAACGAGTTGCCACAGATGATGCTTGGCAACCTGCGTCGGCGCGCAGAACTCGACGGAGCGTCCAACCCTGCGCGGGCGCTGGCGGAGCGCGCCGCAGCCGATCTGGAGACACGAATCCCCGCGGAACATCGAGGTGCGTGGCGGGAGCTGCTCGCCTCCGCTCGTCGCGCAGGCGCCTTGCGGGACGACGACGGGGGCCTCTCGATGGCCGTGCTGGGCATTGCCCGCGGACTGGTGCTCGAGGCCGGGCGCCGGCTGGAGAACGCGGGACGCGCCAGCGAAGCGGAGAGCGGGTGCGACCTGACCACAGAGGAGCTGATCGCGGCGCTACGCGGTGGAGGTCCGTCGAAGCAAACCATCGACGGTCACACGGCGGATCGCCGCCGTTGGGCGGGACTCACGCCGCCGAGTCACCTTGGTCCCGCGCCCGAGCCTCCCCCGATCGCCTCGTTCCCCGCGGATGTGCGCCGCGTCGTCGCTGCGATGTTCGCCTTTGCGAGTCGCTTCTCGGCTGATGCCGACCCGATCCCGGAGCAGGGCGAACTGTGTGGACATGGCGTGAGTCCCGGAGTGGTGCGTGGTCGCGCTTGCCTCGTGGTGAGTAGCGCGGATTTCGAGCGCTTCAGGCCCGGAGACATCCTGGTCGCTCGCGCCACGACTCCGACATACAACACCTTGCTCGCCAACGCCTCAGCCATCGTAACTCAGACGGGTGGACTGATTTCCCATGCGGCAATCGTGGCGCGGGAGTTTGGGATCCCGGGTGTAGTGGGAGTCCAGGACGCGCTGGAAGCGCTCCAGGACGGTGCGTTCATCGAGGTCGATGGTGACCAAGGTCGCATCGTCGTGCTTGGAGACGCGCCTCCCGACGCGCTCGTGGCAGGTGCTCCCGCCCAGGAGGCGCCCGAGGTCGTCGTGCCCGACCCCGAACCTGGAGCCGAGCCACAGGTCGTCCCGCTGGAGCTCGCGGAGGAAGCAGCGAGCTGGGGAGGCAAAGCCGCGCACTCGGCACGCTTGATGCGCGCCGGGATCTTGGTTCCGCGCGGTGTTGCCCTCGACTACACGGCGGCCTGGATGGTCGCTCGTGGAGACAACGCATGCCTGGAGGCCAATAGCCTGCGCAGCCTCAGTGCTCCGTTCGCGGTGCGCTCGAGCGCGAACGTGGAGGACTCCGCTGGCGCGAGCTTCGCAGGGCAGTTTCTGACTCGCCTCGGCGTCTCGCGTGATGAGTCACTTCCGACGGCGGTCCGCGAGGTGTTCGAGTCGGCTCACAGCAGCGGCGTCCGCGCGTATCGCCAGCGCCTCGGCTTGGAAGCACCGGTGCGCATGAGCGTGATCATTCAAGAGCTAGTCCCCGCGCGATCCGCGGGCGTGCTGTTCTTCGAGCGGGAAAAGACCGTCGTCGAGTCAGCGTACGGTCTAGGGGAGTCCGTCGTGAGTGGAGAGATCACCCCAGACCGCTTCGTTCTGGATCCCGACGGCAACGTGCTGGAGTCTCAGATTGGCTCAAAGCTCAGCATGCTGGCCTTCTCCAACCACGAGCTTCGAGCCTCGGACGTTGACCCAGACGTCGCGGCGCGCCCGAGCATCGGTGAAGAAGAACTCAAGCAGCTGGTCGCCCTCGGCACGCGGGTGGCCGCCCTGTTCGGCGGGCCTCAAGACATCGAGTGGGCCTTCTCGGACGATGGTCAGCTTTACTGCCTCCAGGCGCGACCGGTGACTCGGTAGATCTGAGCGCGTCAGTTGGTCGAGGCTCGCTCGCCACGGCGACTCCCGCGTCGCGCCCTGAGCTGGCGGCGCGGCAGCGACAGCACTCGGTTGCGGCGCCGCGCTGGCGCCAAGGCTCGACTCGCCCCAGTCTCCGCAGGCGCCTCCGCGTTTGGGGGTGAGGGAGCAACGCAACCGCCGAAGGCCAGCAAGCTGGCGCTGACTGTCGTCAGAACCGAGCGCGCAGCCTGCTTCACTACTTGTGCGCGTGTTCGCACCGTTGAAGGCCCTTCATGCAAATCAGGAGGCAGCTCGCACGCGGGTTGGCCCCACACGAGGCGGAACAAGTGTTTGCCTCGCGGATACACTCCACGGTACCGGGGGGCCCCATCTCCAGCCCATGCTCAGGGATCTTCAGGAAGGCCCGCATATCCATGCGGCAGAGCTCGTGGCACTCTTCGATCTCATACTTGCGGGTGCACTCGACATCGCAGCGCGACCTGCCTTCACAGCCCTCGAGCACGAGGCTGTCGCCATGTTGCCTGCACTCTTCGAGGCACGGCCTGAAGTCAGGTGATCCGCAGTGTTGCGCCAAGCACGCGCGGACTTGATCGTAGGAGGGCTCCCAAGGCCACGCCTCCGGTGCCTCAGAGGCTGTCCCTTCCTCCACCTCGGTATCCGGCGGCTCCTCTGCAGCGGGCGGCGGCGCAGCCATGGGAGGCGGCGCACTCGAGCAAGCCCCCGCACACAACACGGCTATCACCAACCCAAGTCTGCGCCAGCGCATCTTAGCCGGCCTTAGCACGCCGAGCCTTGTCGAGCCCGACCTCGATGGCCGCGATCAAGCCAGGTCGCTTCACGAGCCGAATGCGCCCGACGCCGGCCAAGCTGAGCGCCGTATCGGCGACCGTGATCCCCATGGCAACGAGCTTGGAACCCGTGAGGACCCAGCATCCCCTCACCTGGCTGCGGTGCCGGATCACCCACTGCGTGAGGTGACTGCGGGCCTCGCTGTCGTAGCCGGTCATCAACTCGCAGTCCATGAACGCCCTCAGGTGCCGCGCCTCGGCGAAGGTGGGCTCGTAGGCGTCGGTGAGTTGCCGCGCCAGGTCGGTCTCGAGGCGCCCAGCAACGCGGATCACCGAGACCCCTGGGGCCGGAACGAAGAGTTCGACAGCCCCACGCTCCGAGCGCGCAGACAGCGACTCACTTCGCAACGCGCGAGCGGGAAGCGTTCCCCAATGCGGCTCGAAACTCACCGCTGGAGTCTACCCCAACACGCCACAAACTCCGAGAGGGGCTGTTTTGCTGCCGCGCGGCATTATTCGCGGACACGTTTCCACTCTGGAAACTCGTGCTACATCGTTCTCGTGGATGATGTACCACGCTGGCTCGGGTCGAAAGGCTGGCAAGGACACATCCGGGCGATCGACATGCTGCGCAGCGGCTTCGAACTGGCGCTCGGCTGGTCGGCGCTACGCGCCCGAATCTTAACCAAGTGAGGAAGCGTGGCAGGCCGCGGTCCGTCCCGCTCACCCCTCGCGTCTGCCGCACTGAGACCGTCCTAATTCACGACGCGCGTGGACCAGGTAGGCGAAGGAGGCGCCGGCCGATTGCGGTTCTTAGCGTTGAGGATCGAGTCCACGACCCACCGCGACGGCGAGCTCGGCGCGCTTCGATCCCCTCGAGCTAGGCTTATGCAACGAGGGAAGCGAAGTTCGACTATCGTGATCTGGCGAGGCCGCTGAGGTTTTCAACTGGGAATAGCTCAAACTTGGGTGCGGCGACGGATGAAGGCGCAGGCGCCGATGAGGGCGAAGAGCGCGATGGACTTGGGGTTTGCGGGGGTGAGGGGAGCCAACGCGCACGACGCGGAGGGCATGTCGGGGACTGGCGAGACGCAGATGGACTGACCGTCCACGGCTTCACAGTTCCAGTCGGAGGGGCAAGGTCGCGCAGCTGCCGGGTCACAGGTGCGGGTGCACATCGCTGGGTTGCTGGCGCCCGTCATGCAGAGGCCGCTGGTGCACGCGGAAGCTGAGTCGCACTCTTGGCCATAGGCCGCTCGGCCTTGTTGGCAGATGCCGTTCAGACACTCGTCGTCACCGCCAGGGCAGTCGGCGCTGGAACCGCACGGAAGACCGCATCCCGCGGCTCCTCGGCAGGTACCCGAAGCGCACTCGCGATCGCTGCTGCAGGGGTCACCGGGCTCGGCCGCGCCAGGCGCGCACTGACTCTCGATGCAAGAGAGCGCCCCGTCGCAGTCGGTGTCGGCGGCGCAACTGCAACCTGTGTAGCGGCAGCTGGAAATGCAGGCGTTGTCAACGCAGATTTCGTCTGCGCCGCAGGTGATGTCTCCACACAGCGGGCGGCAGCCAGCCTCTGTGCAGGCTTGGCCTTCCCCGCAGCTGGTCTCAGTGCAGGCAGGGTACAGCGCACACACTCCAGCGCGGTCGTCATCGCTCAGCTGATACAGATCTGCGTCGTACAGCGGGTGCATGGCCACACGGTCGAAGCTCGCATCGCAAACGGGTACTTCGTGGCCAGATTCCGGCTCACAGGGGTGAGCTAGGCCGAGCAAGTGCCCACCTTCGTGAGTTGCGACCGCACGGATGCTTTTGCGTTGGTCGTCTCCACCTGCGGACCAGCTAAAGCGCTCCGCGTTCAGGTACAGGTCGACTTCTCCGATGCGCCAGGTGTCGCCGCTGCCAACGTATTGCACGTCGCTGACCGCTGCCGCGTCGCTGGCGAACACGCGCTCTTCCCAGCCAACTTCCACCCACTGGACCGTGTTTCGGCCGTCGCCGGGCAGCGCGTGGCTGCCGGTGACCCCGGTCTCCACGAAGCGCAGATTGCTGCAGGAGACCGCATTCCACTGGCTAAACCCCTGCCAGAGCGCGTCGGTGGCTGACGAAAGCAGCAGGCCGCTGGGCATTTCGTCGCTGACTTCGTAGCGAATTTCGCCTTCAGGCCAGATCACGGTCGAGTCCGCAGGGAACTGACTCGACTCTCCGGACGCGCGGTAGGCGAAGGCGGGGGCAGACGACGACAAAACGTATAGAGCGGCCGTCGAGACAAGCAAGGAGCTGAGCTTTCTCATGGGAGCAATCCGTCGGTGGACTTCCGTCATTGAAACGGAGCCTGATGGGGTATTCTGTCTTTGGCTTGTCGGCACTCAGTCCGTCAAGCGTGAAATGGTTTGTCTTGCTGCCGCGCGGTACTGATCTCGGGCGTTCTGTCGAAGGAGCGAGGCTTTGGGGGCGTGTGCAGCTCTCGCTGGACTCAATCCGTGGATGGGAATGCGAGCACCGTTGCCGCTCAGTCGCTTGACGCTCGCGCTGGCCGAACAGCTGATCGGCCACTCGGGGAATCGGTTGCTAGGGAAGTTGTGGGGAGCGAACTTTGGCCGCTTGGTCGACTCAAAGTGCTGGTGAGCAGTAGAGCGGTCCGCCTGTCCGTTGAGACGGCGTACATATCGTAGGCGGACGAGCCGTCTTGCGCCGAGCGACCGTTCGACGTTCCCTCCCGCCTGGTACTGGAGGCCCCTTTCTTTTTCTTTTGGGGGAAGGTGCGCTGGGGCGCCAAGGCCGAGTGGGCACAGCGGCAGGCCGTCCGACTGACGGCGCCCCGCGGTCGCAAGCTTGGTGGGGGCGTGATGCGGTCGACCATCACCCGGAAACGGGGCTGAACTCGGCGGTCTTCAGCGTTCTGCGCCCGACACATCATTTTGCGCAACTCGTTCCGCCGCTGCCCGATGGCACTTGGAGTCTCAGCGGTTCGAGGTCTATTGCCCCACGACAGCGCGGCGGCAGTCACGAAACACAATCAGACCGCGCGGCAGCACAGCTCGCTTTCACGAATCACCCGCTACGCTCTCACCCCTCGAACACCCACCCGACAGCCGCAAAACCAGAGCGTTCGGGCACATTCGAACAGCAAGCGCTTCCATACGGACTTCCGGGTCAAGAAATTTCGCTTGACCAAGCGACGCCCGATCGCTCAAACACGAAACACCCCACCAGGATTCTGTTTCAACACGGAATTGAGTCATCGCCAGGGTACCCACCCCAAAACTCAGCTCAGTTCCACGCGGACTCGTCGACCATCTGACCTTGCGGTTGGACACGGCGACGTGCGCCGATCCCACAGTATCCGTCGAGTTTCTTCCCGCCCGCCGTGGCACCGGCACCTTCACAGCCCGAGGTAATCCAATGAGAAAACTCCAACGCTTCACCGCCCTCGCCAGTTGCCTCGGCCTCGCCGTCGCTTGCTCGAGCTCCCCCGAACCACCGAAGCAAAACCCAGGTCTGATGGGTCCGGACGCCAAGGCCGGCTACGACAAGGACGCTGAAGAACAGCGACTGCGCGACATGATGGCCGTGCGGGTAATTGACGACCAAGGCAACGTAGAGGAGTGGAGCGCCAGCGACGTTCTCAACAAGCTAGGCGAAACCTGCGCCAGTGAGCATCCTGAGTGCGCTCCCATTCCGAACGGATGTGCCGGCTACGAATGTTTGGCCGTCCACATGCTGTGTCTTTCCGAGCGTACACTCGCGACCGTGCGGGGAGGAGCCGAACCGACGTTCACGAGCGGTACCAAGACGTACCGCATCCCGCCCCAATCTGCTGCCACCAAGGCGGCTATGACCGAAGCTTCGGTCGGTTTGACGACGCTGCTCAGCCTTGCGCTCGCGGCGAACATTCCCAGCACTGAGTGCCCCGCCACGCCCAGCGGGGGCGAGGATCTCGGAGACGCTCGGGCGCTCGGGCCCGGAAGCTATGGCGAGTTCCTCGCAGGCGCCCTGGTGGAGAACTACTTCCTTGGCAAGGAAGCGTGGGAACTCAATGCTCAGAACTCGCTCGCTGTCGCTGATAACCAGGTCGGAACCGCCGCCCTGCGCGCGGTCGGCCTGACACGCAGCTACGCGGGAGAATCGCTCTCGCGGGCAAGTGCGGCGCACGCCTTTGTTGGCGGTGCACCGATGTTCCAAGGGGACGCCAAACCGATCTGCACCGCCCAGAGCCTCACCCCCCAGGGCCAGGCAGCGTTGTCGGTCCTGCGAGAAAGCGGACTGGCTCCTGATGCGTTGCTTGGCTTCGAGCCGTACGCCTCGCGGTATTCAGTTCCGACCATCGACACTGCGACGCTTCTGAACTCGCCAAGCGTTCCGCAGGGCTGCGTCAAGCAGCGACTCGAGTACTTCCTTGGCGCGGGCTTGCAGGGAACTGTACAAGAGCACTACGACGTTTCGCTCCAAGCCTTTGACGAAGCGCGGCGCTGGATGGCCGAGGAAGTGGTCGCGCTGTCACGAAGTCGAACCGCGGTGCTCGCGAGCGACGTTGTCGCGCCAACCTATGCCAAGTACGCCGCAACGGCGACCCCCGCGCCTAATCGGCCTGCCGCGTACTACGGGGCGCTGGCTCGAACGGACGCCTTGGACGCTCAAGGCAAACCAGCACTTAACCAAGGCGTTTGGCGCGCGCCGTTCGTTTTGGATACGAACGGCACCTGGGTAAATCCTCTTCGCTCGCCGAGTCCAGATCTTGCCACGAACTTCAGCTACTCGACCTTCGTCCGCGCCAACCTCGGCATCGTCGAGACGCTGAAGGCGAATCCAGCGCTGCAAGCCGCTCCGAACTTCAACGCGATTGCCGGGGTCCTCTCCACAGTGACGGCCGCCCACGATTCGCTTGGGTTGGTCACCCTTTGCGAGTCCGGCAGCAGTCGTACAATCACGGCCGCGGGGTTCACCCCCACAGATCAGTTGGTCGTGGTCCGGGGAGAGGACGCACTAGCGTGCGCCACGGCTGGCTCCATCGAAGGAGCCCCATGTACGACCGCGGATATTCCCCAGTTCCCCATCCAAACTACGGGTGCTGCTCCAGCCGGCTACAGCGTGGCAGTCGCAAGCGCCGCCACTTCGTTCTTCGATGTGCCCGCTCGCTACTACTTGCTGCGGCCCCGAAGCGCGGGGGACACCGTCGGGGTCGGTAACGCCTCCGCGCTTGTCGGTTTCGTCCCATATCAATTCGGTGCGGGCTCCGATGGTTGCATCGAGGTTCCGATTATTCCTCTCGCGGAGGAGGCCACCAAAGCGGCTCTCGAACCCAGCCCGACGAGCTGCGCACGCCCGCGCACCGACTGTGCGGGCGGTTCTTTTGATGATCGGCTCCCCCTCGAGGACGAGCTCTCGTCCGACGGCGACAACATCGAGTCCTCCTGGAAACACTATCTCGCGCTCGCCAAGAGCGCGGCAGCCGAGTCCGATCGCCTTGGCGACGAGTACGTCAACACCGTCGTTGGCAGCCTATCGCGTGACGAGGAGGAAGACTTGAGGCGAATCGCGCGCGAAGACCGCGTGGCGGCGGAGCTTGACGCGCTTCAGGAGATCTGTGGAACGGCGATCGATCCCAGCTCGTTGTTCGCCGCTCTGGGTATGAACTCAGAAGGGCAACTCGACGCGGGCGCATCAGTAAGCGACTGGGAGACACGCCTCAACTCTGGCGACCCAGAGATGCAGCGGCTTGCCGAGTGCCTGAACGACTTTGGGAACGTCACCTACGCAACGCTCGGCGACGAACCGCTCTGCGCTTGGAGCACACCGAATGGCTTCTGCGCCGACGCGCCTGACAACGAGCCGTGCCCGCAAGCCGGCACCAACTGCACGGCACCACCGAACGCAAACGAACTGATTCAAGTAGGGGCTGGTGACTATCTAAACTTCTTCGACACAAGTAAGACTCTCCCGCCCCCGCCTCCAGAAACCGTCTGTACGTCACTGCGCCGGCTTCGCGAGGGTTCTTCCGAAGATTTTGATGCAGACCTCGAATCGGTCCGAGACAGCTTCATCTTCCAACCCCAAGCGATAAAAACGGTAGCGAAGACGATCTCAACCGAGCTTGATCCCGGTGGATACGAAACAGTACACGCGGGTGGACTGACCTTCTCGACTGGATCAACGGTGGGAGGCGTGAACACGTTTTCGTGGCCTTGCGCACCTAGCGGCGCTTCAGGTTGTGAGGGGCCTGACACGAGCTTGTTCTGCGCACCGTTGTCGTGCGGTAACCCCTTGGACAAGGCAGTGGCGGACAACCGCTTGTACATGGCGGCGATCGCAGCCCTGACACTCGGAGGCGCCGACTCGACGGTCGAGATGCCCGCATATCACCGCTTGGGCCTTGACCTCGGCTCCGAACAGAATCGAGCTGCGCTAGATCCGAATACGGGAAACACCTTCCTCTACCAGGAACGGTCGAACAACGAGTGGCGAGTTGTCGAGTTCTCGTCAGCGCCTCCCGGCTATCCGATCGCGACGTTTCTTGGCAACACTGACGACCCGTTCATGATTGTGCCAGGGCAGGGAACAGATGACGCCTACGCAGGAAACGGCGTCGATCCGATTCCGTTTCTCCCGTATGCAACTGGAGAACTCTTCGACGGCACACAGTGGCCTTTCAATGGGTTCGGCTTTTTCCGGATGCCTGTTGACACAACGGGCCTACTGCCGACCAACTTGTTTTCAGGGTTGGCGACCTACGATGGCGGCGTCGAAGGTCCGCTCCTTGCCATGTTGCGGGGAAAGCCGGTCAACTCGGATCGGGCATGGTTCGATAGCTACGTTCGAAACCCGACCACACACGGGGTAGCCGGAATTGGCGAAGACCGAACCAACGCACTCTATTTTGGAGACCCTCGCATCGACAAGTCGGCCACCCACGCTACCCCACGTGTGCGAGTCGATCCTCGCTATGACCGAGAGGCGATCTTGGACGGCATGGAGCTCCTTTGCGCCGCGTCAACCGGAGGTGTTACGGGCCGCGCCTGTACCTCGGAGAACGCTCCCGAGCTTCACTCACTCAACGATCTAGATCGCCTGGGAGAACACATCCAGTGCATGGGGGACGGGATCACGCGTGCCGCGGTGTATACGATTTTCCAGAATGTCCCGCGAGCGGCATTGAAACCTATTATCGAACAACAGGGTATCGCGGGGGGCGCGTATGGCGAAGCGATATCTGCCTTACGAACCGCCCTACTAGACATATCGACTTCCGGACCAACAATCGGCCGCGAGTTGAGGCTGTTCGGACAAGACCTGATTCAGCTCAAGCACACGATGAAGAGCTTTGACCTAAAGGACCAGATGTCCGAGGTAAAGCTCGCCGCGGAAACCGCTGACCAATTAGCAAGCTGTCTACGTAGTTTGGTAACGGGCCTCCCCACCCCGGCAAGCCCCGATATGGGAAGCTATGCGGGAGCACAGATTACCTGTGCGAACTCGGTCGCACAGGTAAACTTCTCCAAGGAGCTCCAGAAACTGGGTACGGAGGACAACGAAGCTCAGCGCCAAATTGCTATCGCAGACTTCAACAAGCGCTTCACTGACCACGTTACCGCTTTGGAAATCGAAGACGCGAAGTTGAAGGCAGCGCTGGAGTCGGTAGGGCGACAGCTCCTAGTCATCGAGAACCTCAAACAGCGCGGCAAGAGAACGCTATCGAAAGCCATATGGTATGCGACGCAACAGTCAGAAGCCACAATTCCGCTAAGCACGACCTACGACCGGCGTCGCGCTACCGCGCGGGAACGCTACGAATCAGCACATCAGAACGCGAAGCGGTTGGCCTTCCTTGCACGACGAGCAGTGGAACAACGGATCGGCGTGTCGCTTGAGAGCATGACCAACGACCTCCCGCTCGTCGACGCGCCGGCTCGCTGGGCCGATGGGATCTGTGCTACGAGTGGTATCGATTACGCTACCCTAACCGGCGACGATGGCAACACCCGAACTAGTTTCGCGGATTCCTACATCGGGGCATACGTAACAAAGCTAGAGAACGTCGTTGAGTCCTATCGTCTTGAAAACAGCTTTCACGAGGGAAGCGACACCACACTGTTGTCTCTGCGAGACGACATCTACAAGACTAAGTCAGCCTGCAAGGTGGACTCAGTAAACCTCCTGACACACCCGCTCGGCTTCGATCGGCCGCGTTCTGAGCTGGATCCAGAAACTCCAACTTGGCATGTCGAGGGATGCGTCTGGCACGACGTGTATGACATCAACGGCAACGTCGCCGGTCGTGCCAGCGACGACTGCCTCGATGTCGTAGAGTCGCCTGATCTGGATGGCGATGGTCAACCAGATTTCCTTTCTCCCTTTACGGCTTCTCTGGGCGAACTCGGTACGGTTCAAGGAAAGACGCTCCGGTTCGGTGGAGCAAGCCACTGTCAAGAGGGAGACACCGACTGCGGGTATCAGTCCGAAGCCCGGCTAGTGCAGACGTTAGAGCTCACTCCTGGTCAGTACCGCTTCTCGATCTACGCGCGAAATGACTTGGGACTCGGTACGTCTCAACTCCAGGATCTGTTGTCTCTCAGCTTTGAGCCGGGCCTCGTCGAGGAACTGGACAGAAACTCGGCACCAACTGAGTCTTCCGAGTGGAGTCGTGTCTACGTCCTGTTCCAAGTCAATCAAACCACCACCGTTGAAGTTGGGATCGGTTCATCGATTGCCGGCTCGCGACCCGCGAATGAAATTGTGATCGCCGCGCCCCAGCTAGACCAACCGCAGAAGCACCTTTCCGAGGCTGACTACAACCTCATCGAGGCGAAGCCTGCGACTTTCGAAGCGCCCGACGAGAACGGTCAGATCACGCGGCTCACTTGTCCAGACTCGGGGGGCTCGACTTTCCGTGAAGTGTCTTGGGACTATGGCTGCGTGAAACTGTGCCCGAACGGATACGCCAGCTCCTGTTTGGAGAACGCCAAGAATCACTGCTACTGGGAGACCTCGTTTCAGCTGAGCCAGCGCGCTTGGGAGAACGGCGAGGTCTTCGGCCAGGGTGGGTTCGCACGCGGAAACTTCAACTATCGCATCGAAGACGTCGGCGTGAACTTCGTCGGGCAGAACCTGCGTGACTGTTCGAATTCGGACAGTCCGGATGCTTGTTACTCGAACGCCTACCTTCCCTTCTCGCTGTACCATGTAGGCCCCTTCTACGTTCGAAACTACGAAGGCAACGACTTCGAGGCCTTGCTCTTCGACGGGAAGATCGAACACGCCCGGGGTCTGGCCGCAGGGCGCTATCTCGGCAACCCGCTGTCGAGCGGCGACCAGCAGTTGCTGACCCCCTACATTCGCCAAGAGTTCCGTGGTCGACCTCTGGACGGCATGTTCCGGATCCGGATCTGGGACGAAGAGGGTGTGGACTTCAAGAAGCTCGAAGACGTCCAGTTGATGATCAACTACCGCTACTGGACCCGCAACAACTGACAAAGAGCTGACCCGCCGCGTTTCCGCGCGGCTGGGTCACGGTTCGTTTGATCGTCGGTTGGGCGCTATCGCTGCGCCCGCTCCCCTCCCTCGCTACCTCCAAGGAACTGCCATGCAGTCGTTTCGTCGTCACCGGGCGTCGGTGAGTTTGGTTACTTTTGCCGCGTTTTGGGCCAGCCTGGTTGCCCCGCTGACCGCTGCGGCCCAGTCCGGAGACCGCGAGGAATCGCCGCCAGGTGTCGTCCAGGAGGTGCCCGTCGAGCGCTCGGAGCCGGCGACCGTTGGTGATGCTGACGATGACCCGAGCGGTCGCCTCGCCGCGCCAAGCCAGGCGGCGGACCAAATTGACGACCAAGCTGAAGCAGACACTGACGCCATCAACGCAACGGACCCGGCGGCCCAGGTCGCCCCGAAGCAAACCACCGCGCTCACCACTGGGGACGACAAGAGCGGCGTCTCGAGCAAGAGCATCAGCATCCCCAAGGGCTCCGGCACGATCGACGGCATGGGGGAGTCCTTTTCCGCACAGCTATCTACGGGTATCGCGACCTATTCGGTTCCTTTCAAGCTCCCAGCGGCGCGCGGCGGCGCTCAGCCGGCGCTCGGGCTTTCCTACTCGAGCTCCGGCGGTCACGGCACGGCGGGCGTTGGCTGGAGCGTCGGCAGCGCCTTCATCTCGCGCCAGACCGATCGCGGTGTCCCAACCTACGACGACCGTTCGAGCTGGCACTCGCTTCAAGATCGCTTCGTCTTCAACGGTGGGCAAGAGCTCGTACCGATCTGCGATGTCGGGAGTGACCTCGGTTGCGAAGGCGCCCTCAGCGGTGAGGTGATGCCGACGTGGTCTGCCGGTTGGCAGTACCACCGCGCCCGCGTCGAGGGCGCCTTCATGCGCTTCTTCTGGTCACCGGATCGCAAGACGTGGCGAGTGCATTCGAAGGACGGCACGACCCTTGAGCTCGGTGTGCCCCTTGATGGCAGCGGCTACACCGATGCGCTCGAGAAGAATCCCAGCGCACCGAACGAAGTCTTTCGTTGGAACTTGGTGCGCGAGTACGACACCTACACCGACGACGGGACGGAGAGCGGGGCGCCGCTAAACACCGTGGTCTACCGCTACTTGAAGGACGGCAACTCCGTCTACGTCTCGGACATCTACGATACGTCCCCGGTTGACCAGCCCGTGCTGACTGCGAACGAGTTTGGTCGCTACGCGCACCGCACGCACTTGACCTGGGAGACTCGCACGGATCCGACGGTGAGCTACCGCAGCGGCTACCGAATGGAGCAAAACCTGCGACTCAGCCGGGTCACGGTATCGAGTGCTCCCTACGGAAACGAA
>JBFXBK010000181.1:0-17334 GCA_050183255.1 Polyangiaceae bacterium
CGCGAGCGATGAGGTGATTGCCGAGCGCGCTGAGCGAGACGCTCGAGAGCTCCAAGCTGTCGCACGTCAGGCGATGCGAGATCGCGGCGCGCTCAGCTCGTTCGTCGAGGAGAGCCAGCACATCGTCGATACCTTGGACTATGGTGGCGATCTATCCGCGCTCAAGCGGGGCCTTCACACACTCAAGGGCAACGCAGCGATCTTCGGGCTGCAGTCGGTCTCCGAGGTGTGCCACCAAGCTGAAGACGAGCTGGCGCTCGAAGCGGAGAACGCGGAGCACGCGGTTGGGCTGGTCAAGGCGACTTGGAGTGACGCTCGAGCGCGCATCGATGCGGTGTTCGGCGATGGCGGCAGCTACGTGGAGCTCGAGGAGAGCGAATACCAGCGCTTCCTGCAGCGACTCACGGCGCGACGCGAGACGGCGGACATCGTGCAAGAAGTCCGTCAGTGGCGCCACGCTCCGACCCGCGGCGTGATGGAGCGCCTAGCAAGTCAGGTGACTCGCGTCGCCGACCGCACCGGTAAAGTGGTGGACGTCACTATCGACACCAGCGAGGGTCGCATCCCGCGAGACGACTTGATGCCCTTCTTCTCGACTCTCGTTCACGTGGTGCGTAACGCCGTGGATCATGGCATCGAAGCAGAACACGAGCGAGTGACCGCGGGCAAGCGCGAGCGAGGTCGTGTGCACTTGATCGCTATCGAGTCTCCGGAGGAATTCCGTGTGGAGATCCAAGACGACGGCCGCGGGATTGACTGGGACCGAGTGCGGACGAAGGCAGAGTCGCTCGGCGTCCCGCATCAGACGCGCAGCGATCTCGAGAAGGCGCTGTTCTCTGATGGCTTCTCCACCAAGGACGAAGTAACGGACCTCTCGGGCCGAGGCGTAGGTCTTGGCGCAGTGCGCGCCGAGCTCGAAGCGCGGGGCGGCTTCCTCAGTGTCGAGACGGCGTTGGGACGTGGGACGCGGTTCATCTTCCGCTTCCCTTTGGCTCAAGCGCTGGCGGCTGAGTAGAATCAAACAGCGCTCGAGTAAGCCGGGCCGATTCCGTGAGGAGTCGGCCTGCGCTGCTTCTGGTAACAGTTGATTTCAGAGCGGGATGGGGCACATCCCGTAGGCTTTCCAGCAATCGTCTTCGCTGAGGTAGAGCGAGTCGCAGTCCGGGCCATTGCACGAGCAGCCGCCGATCATCGTGCAGTACGTGCCCGTCCAGGCCCAGCCGAAATAGCCATCGCAGTCACCGTAGCCTGCCGCTCGCTGAGGCGAGCAGTCCGGCTCGCACTGCTCGTCGGTGCAGCTCTCGCCGGGGCGCACGCACGTACCGCAGCTCGAGTTGCAGCAGAAGGTGCCCGCCTCGCAGTATCCCTGACCGCATAGCTCGGGCTGGCAGTCCACAGGGGGACACGGCAGTTCTCCGTCGGCGCAGAAGCCTCCACCACACTCGGTCCCACAACACTGCTGCCCCGGCTTGCAAGTCTCGGCGCCGCACTGGAAGGTTGCGCCGCCAGCGCCACCACCACCCGCTTGGCCTCCGCCTCCACCGCTGCCACCGGTTCCGCACGCAATCGCTGTACAGCCTTCGCCTGGCGCCACACAGGTGCCGCAGCTGGCGTTGCAGCAGTAGGTGTTGCCCGTGCAAACGGTGTCGCCGCACGGCTCGCCCTCGCACACCAAGTCTTGCGAGATACACTTGCCGTTGCAGCACTGGTTTCCAGCTTTGCAGTCGACGCCGGCGCAGCTGCCTCCGCCGCTCCCGGAATTGCCGCCGTTGCCGCCGCTGCCGCTCGAGCCGCCGTTGCCGGGATCATTGCCTGAAGTGCTGCCGCCACAAGCGGCGAATGCGAGAGCCAGGGGGAGGAGCAGCGCGCGAGTCAGCCTTTGCATATCCCGCACGGATACAAGCGTCGTGCCAGCCCTCACCCCCGAGAAATCCGCGCAAAACCCCGCGTGCGTAAGACGTCGCGCTGGGGAGCGCAACCCCGCGGCCGGCCCAACTTGGCACAACCGCGACAATCGAGGCGCCGCGACGCGTGCGTCCTGCTACCGCGTTTCGTTCGCCGTCGGTGGGATCCTCGTGTGTCCACTCCGCCTGGGACGCACGACTAGGCTGCTTCCAGGGCTATCGGTTGGGAAAAATCTGACCAAGAATTGCTACGCGGAAATATGCGGCGCGAGACGCCTCCGGCGCGAATCTAGCGGGATATTCGGAGTTTGAGCCCGGCGGCATGGTTCTTCGGCGGTTCACGACACGAATGACGGCGCGTCGATGTCCGGGCTCGGGTTGATCTCTCGCCGGAACCCCCCGACCCTGACCCCTGTTTTTCATCTAAACAGGAGAGTGGAGCATGCCGGAGTGGGCGAACAAACCGTGGATCATGGAGCTATGGAAGCAGGCGTCTGCCAACCTTCCCAAGCTGGGCGCTGCGCTGTTGATCCTTATCCTGGGCTGGCTAGCGGCGTTGATCGTCTCGAAGCTGATCTTCGCTGCGCTACGCCGAACGACCATCGACGACAAGATCGCCAGTGCCTTGGGCATGAAGACGGGCAGTGAACACGGTGCCCGCGTGGAGCGCTTCGTCTCCAAGGTCTTCTACTACGTCGGCATTCTGTTCGTCGCGATCGCGTTCTTCAACTACCTGGGGATCACTGCGGTCACCACTCCAATTGTGACCCTGCTGAATGGCTTGGCGGGCGCCGTACCGAGCCTGCTCAAAGCGCTGATCATCGGCTTCGTCGGGTTCATCGTGGCAAAAGGTGTGCGCCGCTTGATCGTTGGAGGTCTGGGCAAGCTCGGCCTCGAGCGACGTTTGGAGGCGCTTGGTGGAGACGAAGCGTCGGAGGACGACAAAGATCATTCTCCTACGGAAACAATTGGCGAGGTCGCCTACTGGGTGATCTTGGTAGTGACGGCGATTCCGGTGCTGGAAGCGCTGCGTATCGGCGTGCTGGCGGAGCCTCTCTCCAAGGCCTTTGCGGCGATCACGACCTACTTGCCGAAGGTAGGGGCGGCGGCGCTCTTGCTGCTGGCGGGGTATTTCCTCTCGAAGCTCGCTCGGCGGGTCGTTTCGAGCGTGCTGAGTCGCGTCGGAGTCGACCGCGCGGTGGTGCGGCTCGGCTTCGGGCGCGTCACTGGTGAACACTCGCTGAGCGGCATCCTGGGGACTGCTGTGATGGCGTTCATCCTGCTGCAGTTTGCGATTGGTGCCGTCGGACGCCTGGAAATAGAGGAGATCAGCGCGCCGCTCAAGCTGATGCTCGACCGCATCTACGTCTACCTGCCCAAGCTGTTCATCGGCGCGGTGTTGCTTGCCATCGGAGTGATCGCCGCTCGTGTCGCCGCTCGCGTCGCTGCGCGTCTCCTCGCGGCACTGGGTTTCAACACGCTGATGGCGCACATCGGGATCTTCAAGCAGACGAGCGAGAGCAAGAGTCAGGAGGAGACGTCGAAGGCGCTCTTGAACCAGCGCCTCGAAGCCAGCGGCGGCGAGCCTGCCAGTCAGCGCGCGGACGAGACGGACGAGCTGCTTGGTGCTACGGGCAGCGACGGGGCGCGCACGCCAGCGGACATCGCCGGCGTATTCGTGGGCGCGGTGATCGTGCTGTTGTTCCTACGCCAGGCGCTCGAGACGATGGCGCTCGATGGTCTAGCCGTGTTGCTCGATAGTCTGCTCGCGTACCTCCCGAGCGCCTTCGCGGCCGTGTTGGTGGTTGGTGCAGGACTTTGGGCGGGCGGCTGGGCGCGTCAGCGCATCGCCGAGCTGACGGGTTCGAGCAAGGACTCGCTGGTGAAGGCGACGGGGCCAATCGCGCAGGTGGCGATCATCGCGTTCTCGGCGATGGTGGCGTTGCAGCAGCTCGGTGTGGGACGCCAACTCATCGCGATTGGTTTCGCGATTGTGCTCGGCTCCGTCTGCCTGGCGTTCGCGCTGGCGTTTGGGCTCGGTGGCCGCGAGGTAGCGTCGAAGGTGCTCGAAAAGGAGTATCGGCGCCGACAGTAGCTACCAACGCACGTTGACTTTGGGCGGCTGGATCTTGACCTCGGCGTCCGCGATCTCCACTTCCACGGTGAGGGTCGCGGAGCCGTGCTTCTGCTCGTCGAGGTCGATATCCACCGCCTTGGTCAAGTCCACGCGAGGGACGACTTGTTCCGGGCGGAGAGACCGGATCACCTCTGGTGGCCCAATGACCGTGACGTCTACGGTGCGGGGGCTGGTCTTGCCGCTGGTCACGCCGATGACTTCCACCGGACGATTCGGGAACGGTTGCTCGCTGACACGGCGCGCGATGGTGACGGTCACGGCGGGGCGCGGTGTCTTCGGGTCTGCGTAGCGCACCCGTGGCGGCGGATCATCAATGGCGATGCGGCGCCGATAGACGCCTTCCGTCAGACCCGAGACGTCGAACGCTGAGAGCCGTGCGAACTGCATCACTTCGACCAGGCTGACTGGGCCCTCCACCGTAACATGGGTGGGGTCGACCTTCAGATCGCCCTTCACGACGTAGCCTTCGGCTGCCTTGCCGGTGATGGATGCCTGCACGGGGATCTGACGGGTGACGACGTCTTGCCACTCGAGCTCGATGCTCGGCGGATCGACGATGGTGACTTCGACGTCCATCGGGAGCGAGAACATGTCGGGCTCGAAGTTGATGCGCTCGGTGTGAGCATCGCGCAAATCGAGCTCGACCGGCGCGATGCCCGTTGCGATCAGTCGATCGATGGCGCGCGTCGAGCCGCGCAACGTCACGTGGACGTTGGCTGGCGTCGGCGTCATCAGCTCGCGCTTCTCGCTTTCCGGGGGGAGACGTAGCACGACGCCGACGGGGACGGTGCGTTGCTGCTGGTCCTCACGGCTGTGCTGGTACGCGAAGAGGCCCAGGGCGAACGTGAAAGCCAACAGCTTGAGACCGATGTTCTCGGTGAAAGCGTTGCCAATCCACGCCCAGATAGCGGCCATTACGCGCCTTCTCCCGGGTCGCTCGGTGAGCCGTCGTTGCTGTCACCGCGCAGCGGCTTCGGACTGCTCGCGGGCGCCAAGGGAGTCGGATCGAGGCTTGGACGGTCGCCGGCTTCAGGCTCGGCGCTCTCCTTGGGTTGAGGGCGCATACGGAGTGGTTTCGGCGTGTCTTCCGAGGGCTGCGTCGTGCGGCGCTCGCTATCCGGTGCTCCTGAGAAGCGAATGCTCACCGGCCCAGTGTCTTCCACGCTGGTCGCGGTCTTGCGGTCCTCAGGACGGCTCGGACGATCTTCAGGCGTAGCGCTGGGGCGCGGAGGTGGAACGCTGATGCGCGAGCTACGCTCCGCGGGCGCGGGCGCCTTGCTGGCGGGCAGTTTGCTGACCGGGGGCGTAGCTGAAGGGCGCTGTGCCGTCTTCTTCGCGGGCTTCTTCTTGGGGCCGACTTCGGCCTCGAGCATGCTGCGCAGGTCGCCGGCTGAGATGGGGGAGACGATGTTCCCGTTGAAGCAGAAGCTGATGGTGCCGCGCTCTTCGCTGACGACCACGATGACCGCGTCTGTTTCCTCGGTGATCGAGATGGCGGCGCGATGCCGCGAGCCGAACTTGCTCTCGATCGTCTTCGTACCGCCCATCGGGAAGAACACACCGGCCTTGGCGATGCGCAGGTTACGGATGATGATCGCGCCGTCGTGCAGCTTGTTGGTTCCCTCGGGAATGAACAGGCTGACCAACAGCTCCCGCGAGACCTGGGCGTCGAGATCGATGCCTTTGTGGCTCTGCTCCACGAACTCGTCGAGGTTCGCGTCCTTCTCGAAGCAAATGATCGCTCCCATGCGGTGGCGCGCCAGCTCCGTTGCGGCCTCCACGACGTCGTCGATCACGCGCGTCTCGGCGTTGCGCGTGCCGGTCCAAGTCGCACCTCGGCCGAGGCGCATCAGGCCACGACGGATATCGTTCTGGAAGACCACGACGACCAGCAGAATCATGCTGGAGATCAACGCGCCGAGGATGTTGATCACCGTCTCTAGCTGCAGGCGCTGGGCGACGACGTATAACAGCAGGACGGCGCCCAAGCCGAAGCCAACCTGAATTGCACGCGTGCCGCGTACGACCAGCAGCGCGCGATAGAACAGGTAGTAGACGATGCTGACGTCGAGGAAGTCGCGCCCGAGCTGCACCCAAGTGCGGTCCGTGAAGTAGGCTACGAGGCGCTCAAGCATGGCCCACCTCGTTGTCCTCACTGGCGCCGAGCACCGCCAGCGCTTGCCGGACCTCGCGTACGTCGTGCACCCTGAGGGCGTGTGCGCCTTTCTGTGCGGAAATAACACAGGCGGCGATGGTGCCGCCCAGCCGTTCGCTTGGAGGCGCTGGGTCGACTGAGGCGATGAAAGACTTTCGTCCGGGCCCGACGAAGATCGGCGCCTCCAGGCTGCGGAACTCGCGCAGGCGGCGCAACACCTCGAAGGAGTGGCGCGCGTTCTTGGCGAACCCAAGTCCAGGGTCGAAGAAGATGCGCTCGCGGGGCAGGCCCCGGGCCACCGCGCGGTCCCTTGCAGCGGCCCACTCCCGAGCAACCTCCACCACCACGTCGCCGTAGGCGTCGTCCGGCCACTCGCTGAAGCCTGGCATGCGGCTCATTGGACCGCGCGCGTGCATGATCAGGAGGTCGCCACCACCCCTGGCGACCACGGCGGCCAAGTCCGCTTCCGCGAGGCAAGAGACGTCGTTGATGAGTGTCGCGCCTGCGCTCAGGCAATGCTCAGCTACCTCAGGCAGCGTGGTGTCGATGCTCACCAGCGCGCCGCGCTCCACGGCGTAGCGCAGCGCGGGTTCGACGCGCTCAATCTGTTCTCTCGCGGGAATGCTGGCTGCGCCGGGGCGCGATGACTCGCCGCCGATGTCCACGATGTCCGCTCCGTCGTTCAGCAGCGCGTCCACGCGCGCGCGAGCAGCGCTCGGCTCGAGGTAGTCGCCACCATCGGAGAAGGAGTCCGGCGTCACGTTGAGCACGCCCATCACCGCCGCGCTCCCCGCGCGACGCACGGCCAGCAGCTTGGATCCGAGCGATGTGCTCAAGCCTCCCACAAACTTTCGGGTAGCAAGCGGGAGCGTACTCTGCAAGCTCCACCCGCTCTGTCTCGCGAGTCGGTTGCAAAGGTGGATTTGCGCGTTCCGGCGCGCCCAGAGCACGGCTTTCGGCTTATGCAAGTTCACGGGCTCGAGCAGCCTTACTCTGCGGCAACTCTCCGAGCTTGCTCTCCAAGCGTTGCCCACGGGCCCGCGAGTGCGCGATGTCTGTAGCCAATTCGGGCGAAGTGCTAACGTGCACTCAACAGCGGATGGGCCACCTCCAGCACTCCACACCCTGCGGTGGCGTTTGTTCGCCGCGAGGGGCCAAGCACGCGGGCTTGCAGCTGCCTTGCAGGGCTCTCCTCTGTACAGCTCCCGTGCGTGGGCGAGCGGTGTAGGGATGCTGCGCACACGGATCCGCGCAGGGCTGGGTTCTGCCCTGATTATTAGCCTCGTGAGTGCGGTGTTGTGGACGCTGGTCCACTCCGGGGACCGCTTCATCTCTAGTTGGACGCCTCGCTTCGGCGAACCGGCGCACATTACGTTGAGATTGCCGTATGGGCCGCGAATCGAGCGCGACGCGCAAACGGGTCGAGCGGAGCTGCACTACGTCCACGAAGATGTCTTGGTCGCCCGCGGCGAGGTGCTCCAGCCTCACATCGGATCCCATCGGGTCGCCTACGCCCAAGCACAGCGCTCGCGGCCCCCGGGCACCCAGCGCCTGTTGGGTGTCTTCGCGATCTTCTTCTCGCTGGCGCTGGCCTTAACGGCTTACTTGCGCAAATTCGGCCAGAACCGCCTGAAGCTCCTGCGAACCCAGGTGGGGATCTTCATCGTCCTCGGGGTGCTCTTGCTGTTCAGCAAACTAGGTTTGCTGTTCACTTCGCTGCCGGAGCTGTGGCTCCCGGTCAGCGCCTTGCCCCTGTGGGTGGCGACGGCTTTCGATCGTCGAAGCGCGTTCCTGATGACGATGATCTCGTCATTCATCGTTGCTTCGTTGATGCAGCTCGACCTGATCCTCCTCAGCGTGCTGCTGACCCGGGGTATGGCCGCGACGTTGTTGCTGCTGGACCGGAAGCATCCGCGCCATATGGTCTTCAGCGGCTTCTTGGGCGGTTTGTGCGCGGCACTGGTCTACGTCGCGATCAGCTACACCATCGAGGGCTCCTTCGATGTGCTCACGGATCTCAGGCGGCTCACCAGCTCCGACCTCCTGGCGTGTGTAGGCGGAGGCGTGGTCAGCGGTGGCATCGCGGCGCTGCTGCGGAGCTTCGTGGCCCGGGTGCTCGGTCAGGTGCCGCGAGAGCGGCTCCTGGATCTCACCGATTTGGAGCAACCGCTGCTCACCCGGTTGGCCAGCGAAGCGCCCGGCACTTGGGAGCACTCCCGGGCGATGGCGAACCTGGCGGAGCAAGCCGCGAGTGCCATTGGTGCTGACGCGTTGCTGACCCGGGTCGGGGCCTACTACCACGACATCGGCAAGACGATTCAGCGCAGCTATTTCGTCGAGAACTTGGGACCCGACGAACAGTCGCCCCACGACGAGCTGGACCCGGAGGTCAGCGCGGACGCGATCATGGCCCACGTCGTCGTGGGCACGAAGCTGATGCGGGAAGGCGGGCTGCCGGAGCCCGTGGTGGAATTCGCGTACACCCATCACGGCACTCAGCTGGTCGAGTACTTCTGGAACAAGTGCCTGCAGCAAGGCAACCCGAAGGAGCTCGACGAGTCGGCGTTCCGCTACCCAGGCATGAAGCCACAAACCAAAGAGACGGCGATCTTGATGGTCGTGGACTCTATCGAAGCGGCCTCACGCACGGTGGAGACTCCGAATCGCGACACCTTCGAGGCGATGATTCAGCGCATCGTGTTCACCAAGCTGGCGTCGGGGCAGCTGGATGAGTCTGGGCTCGAGCTCGCGGATATGCGCATCATCATCAATCGCATGACGGACACGCTGGTGAACATGAACCACCACCGCATCAAGTATCAGTGGCAAGCGAAGCGGGCGGAAGAGTTCGGTGTTCCGTCTAGCGCCATGAACCGACCCTCGGCACCTGAAATCCAAATCCACGGTGCGACCACCATGCCGCCTTCGGCCATCCCGCCTAGTTCATTGCCTCCGGGATCCGAGGAGGCAGAAGCTGAGAACGAGAGCCTGAATGAGCTCGCTCGCACCGCCTCGTCCGCGGTGCGCCGCGTACGAGACGATGACGTCGCTTGAAACATGATTGAAGGAAGCTTCTCGAAGGCGCTGTTCTTCGGTGTGATCGCCGAAGATCTGATCTTTCCCTATCCTCTGCTCACAGACCCAGAGCGTGAGCGGGTGCAGACCCTGGTTCACCTGATTGGTCGCTTGGCGGACTCGGAGATCGACTCCGAGCGCATCGATCGTGAAGCTTCGCTCAGCCCCGAGCTGCTCACGAGCCTGAAAGAGCTAGGCCTGTTCGGCACTGGACTGCCGGTGAGCCATGGTGGCATGGGCCTCACCTGCATGGGCTATACGCGCGTGCTCGAAGAGCTGGGCGCGGCGGATCCTTCGGTGGCGCTGAGTATCTTTGCCAGCGAGTCGCTCACGGCGCGGACCATCCAGCAATTCGGTACGCCTGAGCTCAAGCAGCGCTACCTGCCGAAGCTGGCGAGCGGCGAAAGATTGGGCGCGTTCGCCCTAGCCGAAGAAGGTTCCGGTAGCGACGCCAGCGCGATGCGCACCTTGCTGAGCGCGAAGGGCGATGGCTACAGCCTGAGCGGCGAGAAGCGCTGGGTCACCGGCGGCAACCTCGCAGATATCTTCGTCGTCTTTGCGCGCACCAGCGCACCTCACACTGGCAACAAGCCGCACATGACCGCGGTCGTGGTCGAGCGGGGACCAGGCGTCTCCACCGGCGACGATCACGAGAAGCTAGGGCTTCGGGGCGCAGGCATGTGCGACCTGAGGTTGGCTGACGTGGCGCTCGAATCGAGCGCGATCCTCGGGGAACCCGGGAAAGGCCACGCCATCGCGATGGAAGTGCTGAGTGCCGCGCGCGTGCCGCTGAGCGGTGTCTTCCTCGGCATGTGTCGCAAGATTGTGGGGGAGAGCGTGCGCTGGGTTCAGGAGCGCTACAGCTTCGGGCGCAGCATCGGCGAGTTCTCGATCATCAAAGACAAGGTCGCTCGCATGCTCAGCGACACCTTCGCCATCGAGTCCATGGTGCACCTGACGGCCGGTCTTGTGGACCAGCACGTCGAAGACTCCAGCCTCGAGAGCAGCATGTGTCGTGTCGCAGGCAGCGAGGCGCTGTGGCGCGTGGTCGGGGACGCGGTCTCCCTCGCGGGTGGCAGCGCCTACGTGCGGCCTCATGCGTTCGAGCGCTACTTGCGGGACGCACGCGGCTCTTTCGTGATCGATGGCACGAACGAGATCCTGCGCTGCTTCATCGCCTTGAGCGGCATGCACGGCCCGGGCAAGAAGCGTAGCGAAGTCGTGGGTGCGATGCGCGAGCCGGTAAAGGGCTTCGGGTTGCTACGAGATTTTGCCGTGCGGAAAGTTAAGGAGACCTTCCGACGTGAACGGCTGTCTCGCGCCCATCCGTTGCTAGGGCGTGAGGCGGTCGCCTTCGAGGAGGCGACGGATGCCTTCCAGCAAGCCGTGGACCGCGCGCTGACGGAGCACGGCAGCGAAATCGCCGAGATGCAGTATGTGCAGCTGCGCATCGCGAACGCGGCGATCGATCTCTACGCGCTCGCCGCGTGCATCGCGCGCACCTCACGAGCCATTCAGCAGCGCGGTGAGGAAGGTGCGCGGCGTGAGCTCGATATGACGAGCATGTTCTCCCGCGCCGCGATCCTCAGGATCCGTGGCAACTTGAACAAGCTCGACAACAACGACGACGAGCTGCGCAAGTTGATCGCCTCTCGTGCCTACGAAGACAACGGCTACCCGTTCGACGTGCTCTGACCACACTCCCTTGCGGCGCCGCGTTTTAGCCGCGCCATCTGGCGTCACGAGCGAGTTGGCACTCGACTTGCGAGTCGGTTGGCGTGCAGCACTCAGCAATGCAACCCAGCGGCCGCCGCCGCTTGGGGCGTTTCAACACGCTCTTGATATTTCTGGCGCTTCCGTTGCTCCCGGGGTGCGCCCCGGCGCTGCGCTTCTTGTCGAGTGAGAGCGCCTCAGTACGCCTGAAAGCGAATCCCGGTTCACGCACTGACGCACCAGGTTCACACGAGCTACGCCTGCTCACGTTCAACGCCGGGCTGGCGCCTGGAGTGATCCCCAACGTCGACGAACGCGCGACCGAAATCGCCGCGACGCTCTCCCGTGACGACTTCCACGTGGCATGCCTGCAAGAGGTGTGGCTGCCGCGTCACCAGCAGCAGCTGCGGAGCGCGCTGACCAGCGGCGGCGCTAGCTGGTGGAGCCCGGCGCCTGAGTCGACGGTCGGCCTCAGCTGCGGTGACTCGGAGCTGACTTCGCTGGTGGGTTGCGTGGCGTCAGATTGCCGTGGGGAATCAAATGTCGCGAGCTGCGCGATTCAGCGCTGCCGCTCCGAGCTCGACGGTTTGAGCGACGGGTGCGCGGCGTGCCTGAGCGCCGACCTGGATGACCCACTCGGGAGCTTGGCTCGATGTAGCGCACCGTCGGTCGAGGAGAGTGACGTCAGCCTCCCCCCCAAACCCTACTTACTCGGAGGCAGCTATGGCACCGCGCTGGTCAGTCGGCTCCCCGTCACCGATGTCGAGTACACCCAGTTCGATTCGAGCATGCACCCTCGGGGTGTCATCCACGCGCGCGTCGAACATCCCGACCTCGGAACGCTCAATGTCTACTGCACGCACCTCACGCCCTTCCTGCGTGGGATGAAGCACCCGCCGGCTGGTCAGTTCATCACGGAGCAGTCGCGGCAGATCGACCGACTCAGCGCGCTGATCGCGGCCCCATCAGCGAAACCTCGTGGAAACGATCCGGTGGTGCTCCTGGGTGACTTGAACACCGGGCCTCATGGGGGCGCGGGCAGCTTCGAGTATCAAGCACGGCTACCCCAACACTTCGCTCGGTTGCTGCGGCAGACCGGGCTGGTTGACGCGGCGAGTGGTCAGCAAGACCAGTGCACGTTTTGCTACGCTAACGCCTTGCAGCCTCATCCAGACAGCGGCGGGCTGCGCATCGATCACGTGCTATTTCGAGGGTTCGCGCCCCAGGGCGTGAACTACCAGCGCGCGTTTTCGTCACCTGCGTTGTCAGATCATTACGCCGTCCGCGCGGACTTCACGCTCTAGTGTCGATGTAAATCGACTCGTGGTTCGGTTTTTCCAAATGAAAAGGGGCTAGCCTCGGCTCCTCGATTGTGACAGAAGCCCCAACCTCGCTCGGGGCGTGCTGCGCCCGAGCGACTCGTGGCGCGCCGCGGTGTTGCTTGGTTCCGCGTTGAGCCCCGGTGTCGCTTCGAGGTGACATTCAACGGTCCACGTCCGGCTTGGGGGCGTGGCCAACCAGATCGAGGAGTTGCAAATGAATCGCTTGAGCTTGGTGCCTGTGTTCTTTGGTGGATTGTTCGCGCTGCAGGGCTGCGCTGAGAGCGACACCAATAGCTTTTCCAACGGTGGCTCGGGCGGTAGTGGCAACGCAGGCGCAGCGGGTAGCGCGGGCACGGCCGGTTCTCAGAACGGCGGCTCTGGTGGCTCCGTTGCGGGCAACGGCGGCGTTGGCGGAAGCAGCGGTGCGGCAACGGGCGGCACCGGCGGCAGCACGGCCGGCGCAGGTGGCACGACCGGCGGCGCAGGCGGCACCGCTGGCACGTCGGGCGGCACCGGCGGCACGGGCGGTACGACCGGCGGCACCGGCGGAGCGACCGGCGGCACGGGCGGTACAACCGGCGGCACGGGTGGTGCTGGCGGTACGACGGGCGGCACAGGTGGTGCGGCTGGCGGCACGGGCGGTACGACCGGCGGCACGGGCGGTTCAACCGGCGGCACGGGCGGTTCAACCGGCGGCACGGGCGGCATGAGTGGCAACTGCATGCAGGTGACCGCAACTCCGATCTACCTGCTCGATGGCGCGGGGCCTTACGTCTACTTCAGCAATGGGCCGAACCTCGGTGACTCGTCGCTGCAGGACTTCCTGTTCTACGAGTTCTACTCGGATGCCACCGGCACGTTCGATCTGATGAGCGCGGGAGACAACGACAACTACGAGACCTGCACGCAGTGCCTGCGCATGTTGGAAGACGTGGACAGTAGCGGCACGTCGGCGGTCTTCTACCAAACGTCGGGCACCATCACGGTCATTGGCGCACCGAGCTCCGGCACGCCGCAGTTCACGATGACCAACGTGACGTTGAGCGAGGTGACGGTTAGCCCGACCACGTATCACTCCACGTTGGTTCCAGGCGGCGCCTGCTACACCATCAACTCGCCAACCACCAGCACGGCGATCTCCACGCCTCCAGAGGATAGCTGTGCTGGCTTCTGCGAAGATCTCAATGGCTCCTTCCCAACGAACGGCTGCTACTGCGACGTCGACTGCTTGGGGCTTGGCGACTGCTGTTCGGACTACACGGCTGTTTGCCCCTGAGCACGCTCTGGCGCGCTCCGCACCAGGAGCGTACGCCTCGCCTTTCGGTTGTTTGGGTCGCGGGTGTTCGAGTGGGCGCCCGCAGACCCGCTCGGGCCCGGGCTCGCCCTCTGGGCATCGCGTCGCGTTGCTCGCACACCGCAATCAGTTCGAGGGGAGCTCTTTGAAAAACGCGAAGTAGCCTGCGACACCTGGATTGCCATTGCCCACTGCCGAACCCGCCTTTCCCGCGAAGCCCATAGTCAGTCCACCGGTGCCGCGAATGGGCTCGTTGCCACGCCATGCGATCCCGATCACCACGCCCCCCGCGCCCGCGCCGCCGGGTCCGCCTGCGCCACCTCTTCCTCCGTCTCCCCCAGGGCAACCCGCAGGCGCCTGCCAGCCCGCGCCAGCGCTGCCGCCCAGCATGCCCGCCTGACCAAGGGAGCCGGACCCGCCATCACCGGCATTGTGTGTGCGAATGGTGAAGTCCAACACGCTGACCGTGCTGTCGAGTGCCAGCAAGCCGATGCTTGCACCCCCACCCAGCCCAGCCGCACCGCCTGCACCACCGCACCCACCGGGCGCACCACCGCCGCCAGCACCAGTGGCCGAGCCTCGTCCGCCCCCGCCTCCTTGAGCGATTCCGCCGGGCTCACCCGCTTCGCCTGCTTGCGGTACCCACTGGTTGCCCACCAGCTTGCCAACGATCGCGGCGCCCGCGCCAGCAGAGCCATCGAGGCCGTTCGCGCCTTTCGAGCCGCTGCCCAGACCTGGGTCGCAGGACTGTTCTGCCACGTCGCCACCCTGGCCGCCGCCCAGCGCCGGACTGCCGGTCTCACCGCTGCTTGGGTTCGTGCTTCCCCCTGCACCACCCACCGTTGTGCCACCTCCAGGGCAGGCTGTGTACGAGAGCGAAGGGCCAGGACCGGATGAATCCGCGTCGTTACCCTTGAGCAGATTGCCATCTGGAAAATCAAACGGTGACAGCGTGGCGGCTCCCCCCGAAGCGCCGGTGCCAGCGTCGAAGGTGACGTCGCGCAATGTGATGCCAGCCGAATTCTCAATCAGACCGGCGATGCTGCTCTGGCCAGGAAGCGTGGCGTTGTGGGACCAGAAGGCGAAGCCGCTGACGATGGTCGTGCCAGTGAGCCCATTCATAGTCAGCGCGGGTTCGACGCCTGGGGGACTAACATTGGAAAGGCTAATGACTCCGGTGACCTTCCAAGTATCGCATTCGAATAGGCCATAGGCGCTCACTCCCGAGTGTTCCGCGCGGTAGTTCACGGGTGCGAAGTAGTCCCCGCGGTCTCGGCAGGCGTAGACGTTCTTCCCGGCAATTGCGGCCGCGTCCAGCCCCCTGTTGATAGATCCGTACGGAGCTGCGCGAGTGCCGTCCCCCGTTGTGTCATCTCCATCACCGCTGACGAAGATGCCATAGGCTTCATCCACGAGGCACGGCTCGTACCTTGGGTCCTTCGTGGTGTCACAGGTTGGCCCCGTGCCGCCGGTACCGCCGGCGCCAGTCATACCGCTCGAGCCACCCGTACCGCTGACTCCCCCAGTCGCGTCAGTGCCTCCGGCCCCCGCAGCACCGCCTGGGGCACCACCCATCCCAGCCGAGCCGCCCATCCCAGCCGGGCCGCCAGCGCCCGACGTTCCACCTGCGTCGCCCGCACCGCCGTTTTGGGCCCCTGCGTTCGCGCCCGCGCTTGCGGCGCTACCGCCGTCGCCCGCGCTGCCGCCTGCGGCACCTACATCGTACTTGAAATCATCTAGGCCAATCAGCTTGGAGCAGCTGCAGAGCGTGAGAAGGGAGAGAGCGAGGAGTCGCTGCACCGGCGGACTCTAGTGGATGATCTAGGGCTGTTCAAGCCGACCGCCCGGTCGCGAGCTGGGTGAAGCGAGTAGCCTCAGTTCGAGGGGAGCGCCTTCGATACTGCGGCGTACCTCGCCGGCATCGCTTCACCGACGATGACCACCGCAATCGCTACTCCACCCGACGACAGTTGCGTCGGCTACTGCGGCGATGGAAACGGTTCATTCCCCAACAAGAACTGCTACTGCGACTCCGCGTGCGTTGGGCACGGCGACTGCTGCTCGGACTACGCTGCGGCCTGCCCCTGAGCCAGGGCTTCACGAACTAACGCCAACACCCGCCGACTTCGGAGGGTGTTTTGCGCTCAGAGTTCCACATCGACGACCCAACCGAGGGACGCCCAGCGTTGAAACCAGGGACCGATCTGTGACTCGACCTCGCTCGCCGCCTCCGGCAGTTCGCTGCCCACGGCCTCGCAGGCTGCCAGCAACGGCGCGCCGCCCTGCAGCTTGCGGAGCAAGGCGAAGCTCGCGTGGCTCAGGGCCTCTCGGTACATGTCGTTGCCGCGGCGATACAACACCAGCCGCTCAGGGGTAGCGTCTGGGAGCGCGATCGCGGCGCTGTGATGTTCGCCCTGGGACTTGCGCAGCGCGAGCCGTAGCTCAGCCACCGGATACCTTGAGGAAACGAATTGTAGGCTCGGCTGCAAGATCAGACGCGCAGTATTCCACGCTTCCTCTGGCACACTCGCGATCTTTTCCGCGGACACCGGCGGCAGAAGAGCGGCATCGAACAGCTCAACGTAAGCCCACTCGAGCTTCGCCATGTCTTCACATAGCTCTCGCGATGTGAGCCACTCCGCGTTCTCCACATGGGCAGGCAACAGCGCGCCCAGATCGCGCAGCGTGAAGCTCGTCGGCGGGTGCTCCAGCAAGTAGCTCTCGATCAAGCGCTCCCAGTCGGCCTGCCCCAAGATGCCGCTCAGCCCCGGAAAGTCCTCGAGCAGCGCGCTCGTGTGGCGCAGCCAGAACTGCTGCCGGTAGACCTCCAGCTGCTCTACGGGTTTCAGTCGATCGTTGCCCGTGAAGCGCTCACGAGACAGCGCCGAGGTCTCGGGGCTCTTTGGTAAGCCGCGCAGCTCCCTCAACTTGAGAGCCATCCAGCGCTGCAGTTCGTCCAGCTCTTGCGTTTCCGCGGGGTCTAGTTCCAGGTTCACGCGACGCTCCCAGCCTCTTGGCTCGCATGCTCCCTTGGTCCACCGACACTCCAGCCGTGCTGACTCTCCTCGACACGGATTGGTCGGGGCGGGGGGTGAGGTACATAGCTCGGTGACGTGGGTTCGCCTTTGCTCTCACGCAAAGCTCGAGCGTCGAGCGCCCCCTGACGTACCTCGCGCGCGCGTTCAGCCTCACGGAGCACGACGGCGAGTGCCGGGATCTCATCGTCCCACTCGATCAGCGTGGATACGGCTCCCGTCAGCTCGATTGTCTCGCGGTACAGATCCCAAACGGCGTCGATCACGTGGCCCGAATGGGTGTCGATGATGTGCGTGCCGAGGTTCGTGTGACCCGCCAGGTGGATCTGCACGATGCGCTCGTGAGGCACGTGATGGATGAAGTCATACGGATCGAAGCCGTGGTTGTAGGCGGACACGTAGACGTTGTTCACGTCGAACATCAGCCCGATGTCGGCGCGCTCCACGACTTCGCTCACGAAGTCCCACTCCGACATCTGGCTCGAGGTGTACGCGAGGTAGCTCGAGGTGTTCTCGAGCGCGAAGCGCACCTCCAAGAAGTCTTGCACCAGTCTTGCGCGCTCCACGACCCGCGCGACCGCGGCCCTGGTGTAAGGTAGTGGCAAGAGGTCGTGGACGTTGACGCCGTCCGCGCTGCCCCAGCAGAAGTGGTCGCTCAGCCAGGCGGGCTGCACCACGCGAACCAGCTGCTTCAGGCGC
>JBFXBK010000182.1:0-17332 GCA_050183255.1 Polyangiaceae bacterium
CATATGGCTAGCGTCTTCTTCACCTGAAAAGGGACCCCCGGTGTGGTTGTTTGGTGTGGCAACCCCAACAACACCGGGCTTTTCAGACAAATTCCCGCTCGACGAAGATTCGAGCGCTAGATCGGGGCCTAGTACAACCGCAGGCACCGTTGCGCTGGGATCCACGGCGTTCGGCACAGGGGTATTCTACCTTAAGCCAAAGGGGACGGAGCTGGTATTGGGTGAGTCGTTCATCGAATCTTCGGGTACGGTTCGCAATTACTCGTTCGATGCACCCCCACCGAATACCACCCAATATTTGCCGGTCGTTGCGGGGAGTGGGGCGAACAGGATGTTGGCTTTTGCCGAGGTCGCGGGTTCTACCGCAACTCTGCATCTCGCACGACTCGAGTCGCAGTTCGTCAAGTTGGTGGACATCCCTGCGCCATTTTCGTTGTCGAACTCGCCGACGGAGTTCTATCGAAAGCTCGGTGTGGCCAAACTGGACGCTGGATACCTTGTCGCGTTCAATGTGGAAGCAGCCAGTCCACCTAAGGGGGAACTTGGTGTGGCGTTTCTTGACAGCGGCGATCAATACGTGTGCGGTCCGACTTCCTTGCGACTGTCGGGGACGATCGCCAACCGAATCGCTGGAACCGCGTCCACGGCAGATCGCGCATTGGTTGTTTTCGCAGAGTACTCTACGACCGCTGTGAAGGGAGATCTTTACGTCTCACTGATGAAGTCCGACTGTACGGCGGCGGTCACGGTCCCGATCGTCACTGACGTCGCGACTCAGCTCCAGGCAGACTTCGACTCAGATTCCACGCTGCGAGCCCTGGTGTATGCAGACGCAACGGACGGAGAAAAGCATCTAAAGCTGAGATTGTTCGGCGCGAACCTTTGCGACTAGGAGAACCATGTCTTCCCCTCGAACCCAGGCGGCAACGCTAACAATTCTAATGGTGGCGGCCGTGGCGGCCGGTTGCAGTCAGCTGATTGGGCTAGATGACTTCAAGCTCGCCGCGGGAACTGGCGGAAGCAGCCCCGGTGGTGCCGCTGGCAGTGCAGGCGCGTCAGCGGCTGGAGGCGCCAGCGGTTCCGCGGGGATTGGCGGAACGTCTACCGCCGGCGTCGGCGGAACCGACGTCGCAGGTGCGGGTGGCAGCGGCGGCAAGCCATGTACCAAGAACTCCGAGTGCGACGACGGCAAGGCCTGCAACGGCACGGAGACCTGCGACGGGAACTTCTGCAAAGATGGCAGCGCCGTCGACTGCTCCGGCATCGACTCGACCTACTGCGCCGGCAAATGCTTCGAGACCAGCAGTGGCCCCAAGTGTCAGCTAACTGCGAGGGACACCGATGGTGACCAACACGGTGACTCGCGTTGCCAGGAGGCAACGGGCGACGACTGTGATGATGGGAACGACAAGGTTTACACGGGTGCGCTGGAGATTTGCGACGGTCTAGACAACGACTGCGACGGGAAAGCAGACCTTGAGGACGGGCTTGAGCCGAGTGGGATGCCGATCGAGTTGGAGTCGCTTCAGTCTCCGGGTGCGGTCTTCGTCGCAGTGACGCCAACTCGTTTGGCGGTGATGTGGTCGGACAAGGCGAACACGCTGCAAGCCCTCTTCCTGCGCACCTATTCCTTCGCAGGGGTGCCGCTCTCGGACGTGGTTCGCATTTCGGAGCCGCCCTCCGGAGGCGGGCAGACATTCGAGGAAGGTTCCTTCGACTTGGTCTGGACAGGTTCACAGCTCCTCGCCGGGTGGGTCGACTCTCATCTGGGTACACCCCAAGCGTTCATTCAGGTGGTTGACGATAGCGGGGCGCTGGTGGGTTCCAACCAACCGGTGGGAGGCTCCAACTTGGGTGGTGGCATCGCGGTTACCGCGACTGGGCTGGGGAACGGTGCGGCGTTCACTTCCACTAGCGGCGCCGACGGGATCCTGAACCTCGTGCTGGACTCCAACACCGATGGATTGACTCCACGAAGCCCGATCTCAATCACTGGCTCGCGCTTGGTGGTGCCGGCGTTCTCGCTTCATGGCGGGCAGCGCTACCTCGGCTTCCTCGAGCGACGCGACCCGGGCTACGACTACCACATCAGTCTGATGGATGGCTCGCTGCAGCCGGGTTCTCCCATCAAGCTACCTTTCACGATTACCTCGGCCACGAAGTCCGCCACTGGGGTTGGTCTCTTCGGTGATAGCGCCGGACTGACCGCTGCTGTGTCGGCCGCCGATGGGGGCGCTGGTGAGGAGAACGTCGTGCGCACCGACGGCTCCGGCAACGTGAACTGCGGGCCGAAGAACATCTTTCAGGGGACGGGGCTTCCGATACACCTGGGAGGATTTGCCGCGCGGAATGGTGAACCTTACGTCGTCTACGGCGTATTGGCGGCCGGCAGCTTGGGAGAGTTCTACCTCGCCCAGATCGATTCAGCCTGTGATGCGATCGTCACCAGGCAGGTGTCGGCCCCTCAACACGTCATTTCCCCCTACGGAGAAGCCGTCGGAAACGGCGAGCACGCAGCGATAGTGTGGGTTGACGCGACAAGTCCTCCAGCGAAAGTGATGCTGCGCACCTTCGGTCCAAACCTGTGCGACTAGCTTTGCGCTGGGTGTCCTGGCGTCTCTCGGGCGCCTGATCAGCTTGGCTAACCCCCAAAACCAGGGGCCCTCAGGGAGGACCCATCCCGTGCCTGTTCCCTCCGGTCGCGCCATGTGCTGTGATCGGTAGGTTTAGATTTGGGGGGGGGAAGTATGCGAAGAGACTCATCGGTGTTGGCGTTCTCGGCTTTGGTGCTGGCGCTCCTCGCGTGCAAGCAGAGCGATGGTGACACCTCCACGTCCAGCCCGACGCCGGGCGCTTCGGGGCCGGAGACAGCGGAGGTTGCTGCCGTGGGGATTGGCGGAACGTTGGCCACCGCGGAGGCCAACGCGAAAGAGAGGGCCTCGAAGGGGGAGACTCTGGTCGGAGCGCAGCTCTCCGGCGTGAAGGAGCTGTGCGTCGCGGTTGCCTGGAAGGTGCCGACGAAGGGCCGCCGAGCGCTTTTCCTTACGGTAACGGGTCCCGTGCAGACGTACAGATCACAACGCGTCGAGCCTGGGCCAACGGGCGGCCTTTGCCTGGACAACGTCACGCCGGGAAGCTACTCGCTCACGTTGTCGCAAGGCCCTTCTATCGCCGAGGCTCCGGCCGAGCGCCTACCGAAGTTCAGCGTTACGCTGAACTGATGGGCTCGACGATGCGCCAGCCCGTGAACGACCAGCGGTGCTCATTGTAACAATCCATGTGGAAACTAAATGGCTGAGGTTGTGCCCGCTGCGCAAGGCACCGTGAGTCCCGTCGGAGTCGGTGCTCGGCGCCGCCCGCCCAATTGCTGTTTCGGGGGGAGCTGCTATCCTCACCCGCGATGGTGAATCCGGCTCCGCGCGCGGCGACCTACGCCGACCTAGAGGCTCTGCCTGAGAACTATGTGGGGCAGATCATCGACGGTGAGTTGATCGCCTCGCCGCGGCCGGCGAGTTTGCACGTACAGGCGGCAAGCATACTCGGTGGTGAACTGGGACCACCTTTTCACCGAGGGCGCGGTGGACCCGGAGGCTGGATCATCCTGGACGAACCGGAGCTCCATCTCAGCGGCAACGTCTTGGTGCCAGACCTTGCAGGCTGGCGCCGCACAACGCTTCCCGAGTTGCCAGACGCGCCCAACTTCACCGTGCGACCAGACTGGGCTTGCGAGATCTTGTCACCCAGCACTGCTGTGCTGGATCGCCACCGCAAGCTCCCCATCTACGCCAAGGAGGGCGTGGGCCACGTTTGGTTGGTCGACCCCAACGCGCAGCTGCTCGAGATCTTCCGTCTGGATGGCGAGACGTATCGCGCCGTGGCTAGCTTCGCGGAGGATGAGGAAATCCGTGCGGAACCGTTCGACGCGATCGAACTCGAGCTCGGCGCACTCTGGGCGCGTTGAGCCGCGCCCTTTGTGAGCTTGATAGCTGTCAGGGCTTGAGCTGCACGTTGTGGAAGCAGCCGTTCACCTGGGTGAGGTAGACCAGCTTCTTGCTCATGAAAAACTCGTTCAGCGTCGGGTGATCCGCGTTCTTCATCCCGCAGCCTTGAATGCGCTCGGTGCGCGTGTTCCCGGCGAGCTTGATGTAGATCTCGGCGACGCTGCCGTCCTTGTTCACGGTCATCTGCGTCATGATGCCGGTGTACGTGTCCTGGCTCTTCGCGCCCTTCGCTGAAGCGCTGCCAATGCCACCGATTGCCACTGCCGCCACGATCCCAAGAATGAGCTTACGCATGTCGATCCTCCCGCCGACTGCACTCACCGCGAGCGACCGCCGACCGTTTGAGCATGGGGGAAGCGTGCAAGGGTTGCTTGAGCAGAGCTTGAGCACTGCTTGAATAGGCTCTGAGCCCTCCAGTCGCTATTGAAAATGAAAATCATTTTCAATAGCCCCGAAGAGCGCTAGAACAGGGGCATGAAACAGCTGAAGCCCATCCCTCAGGTTCCTCTCGCTCGCTGTCATCACTCGCGCCTCGCGCAGGGTGAGCTGGCAGCGCTCGACGCGTGCGAGTGCGGCACGTTGCACCTGCATCTAGGTGCGATCACGTTGCGACTGAACGAGGACGCGCTCAACGAACTCGTGGGCACCCTCGGTTACGCTCTCGCGCAGCTCCGGGCTCGTGAGTCTCGAGCTAGCCGTACGGAAACAATCCGCAATCTGTGCTGACGCATGAACGCCCGCCATCCAGCCTTTGTTCGCCAGCAGCGGCGCCCGCTCCTGTGTCGTGCATCAGAGTGGGCGAGCCCTCGGGGTGAGGCATTGCGCGTGGTGCTCGCGCTCGCGTTGAGTGAGGAGCAACTGGAAGCCTGCGTTCCGCCGCTCATCTGGGCGGAGTTGCAGCACCGCGAGCTATGGCCGTCCCAGCAGCTCTTGTGCCTCGCGCAGTGGGCGCTAGTCGACCCACTGCTCTGGATCTGCCTTGCGCAAGCGCTCGACGCTCAGTTGGGACCACGTGTAGCGACCCTGGACTTACATTGTCCTGCGGAAATTATCGAGCGCTTTCAGCTCGCGCGGCCCAGGGGGAGCACGCGCGAGCTCGTGGCGATGGTCTGGTGCTTGCTCAAGCGCAGACGGCCCGCCCTCGAAGCCCTCGCTGAGCGCCTCGCGCGCGAGCTCGAGTCGATGGCGCTGCGGAGCTGTCAGCAAGTTCACTCCGGCGTAGCCCAAACGACACCCACGTAGGCTGCAGCGCCGCGCTGCGGTCGCTGGTCGCCGACTCGCGCTGATTGGCGTTGCACGTTCAGTGCGTTCTCGACTCCGAGGTGGAGTTTGAGCTGGCGCGTGGCCTGGTAGGCGCACCTCACCCCCACACTCACGAACGCTGGACTCGTCAGGCCATCGTCGATGTAGCTCTCGCTCACCAGGCGGTGATGCAGGTGTAGATCGAGGCGCTGAGTCACCTGGTAGTCGAGGCTGCTCTTGATCGTGTGTGGCGGGCGGCCGATCAAGGGGCGCTGGCGCTCGACGTCGTAGGTGTCGAGGTACGCGTAGCCGACCCGTGAGGTCAACCGTGAGGAAACGCGGAACTCGGCGTCGGCCTCGTAGCCCCACGTCCGCGCACGCCCCACGTTGACGTAGCTATAGGTGTCCACCTGCGCGGTCGCGTCACGTCCGATGAAGACGGTGTCGATCAGCTCCTCCACCCAGTTGGCGTAGCCGCCCACCCGCAGCTTGACGTCGGTGGTTGGGCGGTACTGGGCCTCGCTGCTCACCCCCCAGGACTTCTCGGGCAGCAGATCCGGATTGCCCTCGACGACGTAGCCGAGGGACGAGTGGTCGAAGGCGAAGCCGTACTCCTTCGCTGATGGGACGCGGAAGCCTCTTCCAAATGCTCCGCGGAATATCCATTTCGAGCTCGGCTTGTAGCTGCCTGCCAGGCGTGGCGCCGCGACGAAGCCGTAGCGCGAGTGCCACTCGCCGCGCACGCCGGGGAGCAGCGCGAAGCCATCGCCGACGCGCCAGTCGAGCTGGGAATACAGCGCGAGGCTACCGAAGGTCTGCTTTGGAACCTCGCTGCTGGATTCATGGGTGAGATCGCCATTGCCAGCGACGCCCGTCTTGTCCAGCCGCTGATCGAAGCCCTCTGTTTCCCCGCGAAAGCCAAATGTCCAGCTGCGCTTGCTCTCGCGCGTCGTCGAGATCGCCTCGAAGCTCTGCAAGCGGTGCGCACGCTGTCGCACTTCCTCGACTGGCGAGCCGCGATACAGCTTCTTCGACTCGTTGTCGAACCACTGGGATGACAGGCTGAGTCGCAGCTCGGAGTCTCGAGTCACACGCAGCCGCTGCTCGCTGCTCAACAGGTAGCGATAGGTCAGCTCCGGAGTATCCACAGAGAAAACTCCAAGCCCCGGGCGGTCAATCAGGCTCAGCCCCGTGAGCTCGTCGCGGATCACCCGCGCCTTGAGCCGCGTTGCCCAGCCGCGCACCGGTTCTGCGCCGAGGCGGATCCCGACCAGTGCGCGCTTCGACTCCGGCAACGCACTGGCTCCATCATCACGCGCGAGCAGGGGACTGAAGGCGTACGAGCCATCGAACATCACCCAGCGATTGGCGTCGCGAAACGCCAGGCTGCCCTGCTCCGTGTGTCCGCCGAAGCTTCGCGCTTCGAGCTTCAAGCGACTGCTGAGACCCTCAAAGCGCGGCGGCCCGGTGATGATGTTGACCACGCCGCCGATCGCGCCGGTGCCGTAGAGCGAGCTGGTCGGTCCGCTCACGAACTCGATGCGCTCGATGTCGGTGAGGGGCAAGCTCTCGAGATCGATCACACCACCCGTGTCCCCGATCAACCGCTCGCCGTCGATCAGGATCAAGACCCGCTCGCCGTCGAAGCCCTGGATCTGGATCCCGCTGGGGTTGCCCAGGTAGTCGTAGGCGCTCGGGTTGACCTGCACGCCGAGCTCCTGGCTCAGCGCATCGGCCACCGTGTTGGCGCCGCGGCGCTCCGCCTCTTCACGGGTGACGGAGCGCGTGGGGACGATGCTGCGCTGGCTGCTCTCCGGGGAACGCGTGCCCGTGACCACGACGTCGCTCGCCGAGGACGACTGGGCACGTGATTCCGTGGAGAAAAGAACGAGGGCGACCAGCGTCGAGCTAGCGACTCGCGCTGCGATCCGCGGTGGCGGCAGGAGGCGCATCGACGACGCTCTTCTCAAGCAGCTGCTTGATCTGCGGCAGCTGACTACCCGGCGCGTAGGGAGACTCACCCTCGTTCGCGAGCTTCGCCAGCGTCATGAACAGCGGCTCGCCGCCCGGTGAGGTGTCGAGATGGATTATTTTCTGTGAGGAAAGAATGCCGTCCCAGGCGTTGCGGACGTCAGCGAAGAAGCCCTGATTCTTCTGCCAGAAGGCGCGGCCCTTGGCGAAGTTCGCCTCCGACGTGCGAGTGTAGGTGTTCTCACCGACTTCCCGCACCAGGATCGGATTGCCGCTCTGATCATCCAGGTCGAGCTTGTAGTTGTCCTGGAAGTGCACCCAGCCGTTCGGCGTGAGCTCATGGCGATTGCGCCCGACGATCACGTGATAGTCGCTGCGCTTCGTGTACTCACGCCGGGGCAAGGGACGCCAGGTCTCCTCGCTCTCCCAGAAGGCGGTCTTTCCACGGTGGACCCAGCGGCCGTGGCTCTCGTAGCGCGGGCTGTCGTCGACTTGAAACACCGCCTGGGTCCACGTGCCCTTTGCGTGATCCGCGGGCATGTCCTGGTTCTCCCAGGTTGATTTCCCGCGGAAACTCAGGACGTGGGTGTCTTCATAGCGCCAGTCCTGACGCCAGTGCTTGATGATCATCGCGCTGCCGTCGTCGCCGGTGATCAGGATGTGCTGCAGCACCACCTTTCCTGGTTCGTTCTCGACGACCTCGACCAGCTCGAGCGCGTCGGAGGTGTACTCGTCCTTGGGCTTGTAGCCAGGGCGCAGCGCCGTGGTCTCCTTGAACGAGAAGTGAACCTTGAAGGTGCCTGCCATCGCCAGGATGGCAGCCTGGTCGCGTTCGACCTGAGGCCCTTCCTCCTTGGCTTCGTATCCGCCGGGATCGGGTTTGGGGGGGAGGTCCGCCGTCTCAGTGCCGTACTCCGGCGCGACCGCCGCCGGCGCCGCCCCACCACAAGCCACCGCCGCGAGGAGGCATGCGCCCAGGGTAAGCCGGCCTAACGTAGAGCTTCGTGCACGCATCACAGTCCTCCGATCCTCACGCGATAGCGCGCGCTGGTTGCCCCGGTCTGACCGTCTGGTGTGGAGTAGTAGTCGAGGATCTCTAGCTTGTAGAGGTCCGATCCATTTGCCGCGCGGATCAGGTAGGTGACCGCGGCGGGCGCTAGCGTCATGTTCTGCTGGTCGTATTCGTACCAACCGCTGAATGGCGTGACTGGCTTGCCCGTGGGATCGGTCTGCGGGATGCACAGGTTGTCGAGGTAGTCGTCTTCTTCGAAGGTCGCGCTCGTGGCGTCCGCGCTCGTCACGTCATCGAAGGCCTTGCTGAGTTCAGCTACTTCGGCCGCACCGGGGCCGCTGTCCCCGCCGTTGCTGCGGATCAGGTCCCGCTTGAGCGCGAGGTCCCAGTCGGTGCTCGCGAAGGCGGCGACATCCGTGATGTCCACGCGGGTCAGGGTGGCGAGGTCGAGGTAGATGGCGGGGTTCGTCGCTTGGTTCTGGTAGCCGCCCGCGCTGGCGTCGATGTAGAGCGTGCTGACTGCGTTGTCCGTCGAGAGCACCGTGATGTCGCCGGTGCTGACGGAGTCGATGGGGCCGAGCAGCTCGTTGCGGCCGGAGGTGCACTCGGGCTCCCCGCCGCCGGTGCCAGCGGTGCCGCCCGTGGTGCCACCAGTTCCGCCGGTGGTTCCGCCAGATCCACCAGTCGTGCCACCGTTGCCCGCGGTTCCGCCGGTCGTGGCACCAGCGGTTCCGCCAGTGGCGCTGCTGCCCCCGCTGCCACCAGATGCGCCGCTGCCTCCCGACGCGCCGCTACCGCCGGACGCGCCGCTGCCGCCGGACGCGCCGCTGCCGCCGGATGCGCCGCTGCCTCCCGACGCGCCGCTGCCGCCGTTGTCATCTGAGTCATCGCCGCAGCCGACCAGGGTCAGCGTGGCGCACAGGCCTATCAATGAAAATACTTTCGGACGAAACATGAGGGGTCTCCATGCGCGTTTCCGCGCGATATCGGTACTGTGGCGCTCCATGAGCGTGCCCAGTGTTGGTGGTGACCTGGCCCAGCTCGATCTTCAGTCGAGGGCGAGCAGGTGCAGTGTCAGGTGCCCGGGTTGAGCGGGTTCGTCCTGGCTGAAGGCCAGGAGAAAGGGGGCGCCTGCGTGATCGATGACGAGCCAGCTTGCTTTCGTTGGCGCAGGCGGGTCACTCGTCTCGAACCAGGCGTCTGTGAATGCCGAGACGATGCGGTCTCCGTGGTACTTCAGCGTGGGATCGCTGAGCGTGCTCCAGTCCACCGGCTCGAAGGCGTTCAGCGCGCTCTCCGCTGTGCGGAGCTTGACTTCACCTAGCTCTGCCTGGTCGTCAGCATCCAGGTCGACACCCGTCACGCCGCCCGGGCCTCCGGCGTCGCCGTTGACGCTGATATTATCCCGGCGGAAACAGATGTCCCAGTCCGTGCGCTGCTGGGCCTCAGCCGGCGCAAGCTGCAGCGCGGCCCCATCGCTCAGGCGCAGGCAGCCGCTGGGCTGTGCGTCGTTGACGTTCGGCCACCCAGCGGTGCCATCGATTGACTCGACCAGTTGCAGCGCGTGATTGTGCTGGGGCTCGACCCTGGCATAGCGCACGCTGTACACCGCGGAGACGGGCGCGCCCTGGACCTCGCCATAGTACGAGAGCACCTGCAGCTTGAAATAGGCGTCTCCCGAGTGGATCCCGTAGGTGTGGAAGCGGCTGTAGAGCGCGTGGCTCGTGCCATCGTAAGCATACCAGTCGCCCACGGCGCCCGATGGCTCGTCGGTGAAGATGAAGGGCACCTCGGGGTACTCGCCTGCGAAGTAGGCTTCCCAGGCCAAGGGACCGAACGCCCCGCCGAGTCCGTCGCCCGAGGCGCCCGAGTTGGTGAAGACGTCGACACCCGTGAAATGCAGGTCCCAGTCGGGCGGCGCTTCGTCACCAGCGCTCACTTCGGTGGTCGCGAGCTTCACGAACACCGACTCGCTGGGGACGTCGAGCGTCGTGACCTCGCCGGGCCACTCCAGGGGCGCGCTTCCGCCGCTGCCAGTCCCTGCGGATCCCCCGCTACCAGCCGCCGCGGATCCCCCGCTGCCAGCCGTGCCACTGGATCCTCCACTCCCACCGCCTTGCTCAGCCTTGTCGACCGAGATGTCGGTGCACCCGAGCGACAGCAACGCGCAGAAGCTGATGAGTTTCCGTGTGGAGTGCTGGGAGAGAGACATGGTTCGGGAGCCGAGGCGTATCCCCGCCGGTGCGCCCGCATGAGGTTGCTGGGCGCGGGCGCACCGGCTCGAAGTTGGGGGAACAAGAGTCAGAAGCGACTCTCGCGCCAAGTATGCACTCCTTAATGAAAATGAAAATCATTTTCGTCTGCGTGTTGAAAATCATTTTCATTTGAGGCTTGGAGGGTCATGGTTCGGTGCGTCCACCGGGGAGCCGTCCGAGTTCGAAGAATCCTCGGATGCGCCGCGATCTGGCCAGGTTCCGTGGTCTCCTTGGTGGGCGCACCTGACTGCCGCCCGCGTTCTCAAACTCATGAAAACTGATTTCAGTAGCTGCTCGCGCGGGATTATTGCCGCGGGGATATTCGCGATCAGTCTGCTGGCGCGGCCCGCCGCCGCGCAAGATTGCGATCTGTTGCGCCCAAGTCACCCCGACAGCCCATTCAACGTGGGGCAGAGCGTGACGTCGCGCCTGTCCCAGGCAGGAAACTTTCGCGTCTGGTACGCGCTCGACGGCGAGCATGCGCCACCCGACGCCAGCGAGGCAATGCCCGCATACGTGGTCGAAGTGCTCTCAATCGCCGAGCAAGCCCATGCGCACTACGACAGCCTCGGGTATGCGGCGGCTGTCTCGGATCAGCTAGTGCCGTGCGCCGCTCACGACGCGGCGATCGACATCTACCTGATGAACTTCGGTGGCAGCGCAGATGGCACCAAGGTCGACGAGGCGTGCGGAGAGCCGAGCGCGGAGTCTTGCTCTGGCTTCTTGATCGTCGAGAACGACTTCGCGGGCTACGGCTACCCCGACCAGAGGACGGCGCTGCGCACCGTGGTGCCTCACGAGTACTTCCACTTGATCCAGGCCCGCTACGACGCGCGCATCGAACCCTGGTTCGCGGAAGCGGGCGCGCAGTGGGCAACGGATAACCTGTATCCTGACCTTGCTGACATGGAGCGCTTCTTCCCCGTGTTTTTCAAGCAGCCCGAGCGCTCTCTCGATTCTGCGTCCGGCGGCGCGGCGGCGAGCTACAGCTACTCCACGGCGCTGTTTGCTGTTTTCCTCGAGGAAGCGTACTCAGCAAGCCTGATGCGCGAGTCGCTCGAACAGCTCGAGGCGCAGGGGCCGCCATCCACTGCGGCGATAGACACCGCACTGGGCGCGGGTCACCACAGCGACCTGCAAGAGGCGTTTCAGCGCTTTGCGCTCTGGAACGCAGCCACCGGAACGCGCGCGTCGAGCGGGGGCTACACCGATGCTTCGAGCTACCCGGAGATCGCCCTGACGGAGGTGACCGCTCCAACGACCATCGCCGGCACGACGATCAGCCTGAGCAGTCACTACTATGCAGTGACACTGCCGCGCTTCGAGGTCAGCGTCGACACCGACGACGCACGCAATCGAGTCTGGTACGTTCCCTTCGAAGCTGACGGCACGACCCTCGAGCTAGAGGCGGCTCGAGAGCTCGCGGTGCCAGCGCCGCTGGGCCCTGGCTTCGTGGTCGTCGTCGGTGTGACCACCGCACGCAGTGACGCGCGGTTCGAGCTCGTGGTCTCCGAACTAGCGTCAGAACCGTTAGACGCGGGGGCTGGAGCTGACGCAGCCGCGGATGCCGGCACCCTAGAAGATGCGGCCGACCCAGACGCTGGGACCACGGGCGACGCCGGGACCCTAGACGTCGCTCCTCACCCCCAAACGAGCGGGAGTTGCGGGATGCACCCACGCCGGACGCAGCCGAGTGCGTGGCACTTGCTCTGGATGCTGCTCGGCTTGGCTATCTGGATCAGAAAACCGCGCGGAAAATAGATACGGGCCACGCCTACTAGAAGCGTGACCCGCCCACACGGAGTCGTTCGTGCTCAGTTGGCCGTGTCGCAGCACCAGTTCATGGTGCCAGACCCACTTGCCATCGTCGAACCATTGCTGGCTGTGACGCAGCCGGGGAGCGGTGTGTGGTTGGTATTGCAGGTCCAGTAGTACTTGTGCGCGGCGCTCTCTGTGCACTGGAGCAAGTCGCCGAGGGCGCTGCGAGAGCAGTCGGTGCCAACCAAGCCGCCGCTGCCTGCGGTTCCGCCGGTGCCACCGGTTCCGCTGCCCGCAGCTCCGCCAGTCGCGGCTCCTGCGGTGCCACCGGTGCCCGCGGTTGCGCCCCCGGTTCCTCCGGTGGTTCCTCCGGCGCCGCCGGTGGTTCCTCCAGCGCCGGCCGCTGCGCCGCCAGCGCCGGCCGCTGCGCCACCCGCACCCGCCGTTGCTCCCCCTGCCCCAGCCGCTGTGCCGCCAGCGCCCGCGGCTGCGCCACCGGTGCCCGCACTACCGCCGCTCGTTCCGCCCGAGCCAGAGTTGCCAGCAGAGCCACCGTCTCCGGCGGAGCCGCCGCTACTCCCCGCGGAACCGCCGCTGCCCCCCTCGTCGCCAATGACAATGGGATCATCATCGCTGCCACAACCGGCGGCGATTGCCAGACTCAACACCGCAGAGCCAAGGATAAGTTTGCGCATTCTCGAACCTCCTACCGTTCGCCGAAGATTGGTAACTTCGGCGACGGGCGCCGCTCCGGACCCTCGAACAGCAGCGCCCATCGCCTACCTGGAAGCTGACAGCCTCCTAGCCAGGTGGTGAGGTGTTGAGTTTCGACAGTGGTGTCGGAGACCACTGTGGGTGCTTTTTCCCTACAGATTGCTGGTGCACTGTCAGTAGAGCGCGCCGCTCATGATCGAGTCCCAGACGCGAGCCTCGGTGAAGATGCGCACCAGCTCCTCGTCGATGTGCCCGTTCTTCACCTCGAAGCCCAGGATGTCGAGCGCTTTCTCCACGGGCACGGCGCGCTTGTAGGGGCGATCACTCGCTGTGAGTGCGTCGAAGATGTCGCTGATGCTCATCATCTTCGACTGCAGTGGGATCTCCTCGCCTCGGAGTCGATTCGGGTAGCCTGTGCCGTTCAGGCGCTCGTGGTGTGACCCGGCGATCAGCGCGACGCGCGCGAACGTTTTGCCCCAGGGAATTTTCGACAGGAAGCTGTAGGTGTGAGAGACGTGGGAGCGGATCTCGTCGAATTCTTCGGGGGTGAGGGAGCCCCGGCGTACGCTGAGGGAGCGCACCTCCTCGGCGCTGAGCAGCGGTACCGCTTCGCCAGACAGCTCGCGGAACGTCTCGCGCGCCAGCTGTTCGATGCGTTCGAAGTCACCTTCAGCGAGCACCGTCGGCTCGTTCGCGTGGAGGATCACCTCACGCGCGGCCGCCAGTTCCGCCCGTCGCGTCGCTAGCACCTGATCGAGCGCCGCGAGCTCGTCCTTGGAGGCGCCGCGCTCGAGCAGCTGGATCTTGCGTTCCAGGAGCTCAGCTTCGGTGCTCTTCAGCACGAAGTCGAAGCGCCGCAACAAGAGCTCGAGCTCGTGGGGATAGAGCTTCTTGGCCTTGACCAGCACGTGCTCTCGCACGCCGATCTTGCCAAAATCGTGGAGCAGCGCGGCGTACTCGATCTCGCGAATGTCGCCGACCTTCCAGCCAACTTCCTTGTAGGGCCCGCTGCCCGTGCGCTCGACGGCGTGGGCGAGGCCGACCGTCATCTCCGCAACGCGACGGGAGTGGCCGCTAGTGGTTGGGTCGCGCGCTTCGATTGCGTCTACGCTCGCGCGCACGAAGCCTTCGAAGATCGAGCGAATCTCCTCGTACAGGATCGCGTTCTCGAGGGCGATCCCCGCTTGAGCCGCGAGGGTTTGCAGGAGCTGCTCGCTGCGTTCGTCGAACGCCACGACTTGCTGCTCGAAGTCTTCAGGGCTCAGCAGCTTGTGCTCCGGCTGACGCTTCTTGTTGATCAGCTGAAGCACCCCGAGCACATCTCCTTGACTCGTGGCCAGGGGCGTCGAGAGGATGCTCCGCGTGCGGTAGCCGACGCGCTGGTCAAACGAGCGGTCGAAGCCGAACGGTGAATCCGCGGGGAGATCGTACACGTCCTCGATGCTGACTGTCTCGCGTGTGAGCGCGACGTAGCCCGCCATGCTGCGCGTGTTGATCGGCATCGTGAACTCGCTCGAGTCGAAGGCGATGGAGTCGTTCTGGCTCAGCTTGAAGCGCAGCGTGCGACGCTCGAGCTCGGGCGCGTCGCCTTCCACCACGTAAATGGAACCCGCGTCCGCACCGGTGACGAAGCGACTCTTCTCCAGGATCAGGCCAAGCAGCTTCGACAGTTCACGCTCCGTCGTGAGCGCGCGCGCGATCTCGATCAGCTCTCCGAGTTCATAGCGGTAGCGCGTCAGCCACTTTCCACGGCTCTCGCTGCGCTGCTTGGACTGCATCAGCTCGAAGGCTTGGTGCAGGCAAACCTGGAGTTCTGCCGCGCTGGCGGTGATGGGCAAGAGCGCGGCGAGCCCGTGGTTGAGCGCCTGTTCAAGCGCTTGATCCCCGAGCGCCGCGAGGTCAGCGCTGTCTCCCAGCAGCACCAGTCGCGCCGAGAACTCGCTCAGCGGCCGGATCCACGGCGCGATCAGATCTCGGCCGTGCGTCCACACCGAGTGATGCGCGAAGAGCACACTCGCGGTGTCCCGCTTCGCGCAGAGCAGGAGGGGGTGAGGGCGAGTCAACGAAAACGCCGAGAAGCGACCGTCCAGAGACAGGCGGAGCAAGACGGCGTCAATCTGCTTCAACGCGTCCCCTGCTCGCGAGCCGAGCTTGCGTAGCTCGACGTCTTCTCCTGCGGAAACGTCCGTTGTCCCCCTCACCCCAAACCCCCCCTACCGGCGTCCTGGAGACAACCTATTCACGTTCGTCCTCGTCGCCCTTGGTGGCCGAGAGAGAACCTCGCCGGCGATCGCTCTTGTGGGTCTTCTCCGCTTCGCGCGTGCGATCCAGCGCCTCGTACGCGAGGACGATGCGCTGCACCAGCGGATGGCGCACCACGTCGCCATCCGAGAAGCGGCAGAAGGCGATGCCCTCGACGTCACTGAAGAGCTCGGATGCTTCCTTCAGGCCGCTCTTGGCGCCCGAAGGCAGGTCGGTCTGGGTGATGTCACCCGTCACGACAGCCTTCGAGGAGTAGCCGAGACGCGTGAGGAACATGCGCATCTGCTCGCTGGTGGCGTTCTGCGCCTCGTCCAAGATGATGAACGAGTTGTTCAACGTGCGGCCACGCATGAAGGCGAGTGGCGCCACTTCGATCTGTCCTCGCTCACGCAGCGACTCGACCTTTTCGAACTCCATCATGTCGTTGAGTGCGTCGTAGAGCGGGCGCAGGTAGGGATTGACCTTTTCCGCGAGGTCTCCAGGAAGGAAGCCAAGCTTCTCACCGGCCTCGACCGCGGGACGCGTGAGGATGATGCGCTTGACGCGGCGATTGATCAGCGCGTTCACGCCCATCGCCATCGCGAGGTAGGTCTTACCAGTGCCTGCGGGGCCGATACCGAAGGTCAGGTCATGCTCTCGAATGCTCGAGACGTAGTGGCGCTGAGCCGGCGTCTTCGGCACCACGGGTCGGCGCTTTGGCGCAACTTTGATGGTTGCGTCCAGGAGGTCGACGAGCGAGCCGTCCGGGTGATCGTGCAGTGCCCTGAGTGAGCGAGCGACGTCGCCAGGTCCGAGCTCGACGCCGTTCCTTACCAGCTCGATCGCTTCCGTAAGGAAGCGATGCGCGGCGAGTACGCGGCTCTCGGGTCCGGAGATCAAGATCACGTTGCCACGCAACCCGACCTCTGAGCCGCTGTGCTTGGCGACGTCTCGAAGCAGCGCTGAGCCAGGGCCCGTAAGCCCGTGCAGCACTTCCAGGTCGTCGACCTCCAGGCCCTCCGTGATGCTTCGCTCGGGTTGAGCGTTGGTTTGAGCGATGTCCGTCTCGGTCGCGGTCTGTGATTCAGTAGTGATTGAAGTCGTTTGCATGGATGGTTCGGATGAAGCCGGGGCGAGGACTGGAGGCGCGCTACTCGAGGTGGACTCGGGAGCGGCGCGCTCAGAAGAAGCGTCGATGGAGGATTCCGTCTCAGAGGTCGGATGTTCGTTCGGTGGAGTTGGTGGCAACTTTCGAGGCTTTGCTGAGGTTTGGGATCGCCGGGGTATGAGCGTGAGCGAACCTGATGCTCCCAGTGCGCGGAGGGCTTGGACGTCCTGCCCAAGCAGGATATCCCGAGGCGTCGTTGACGCATAATGCCGCCGCCGCTCATGTCTCCCCCACAGCGGTTCTCAGCCAGAATGTGCGGAACAAACAGCTCGCTGGACGCAGCTCTGCTCGTCGTCCCGACGTGAGAACGCCGCTCAAAGCGAGCTTCGTGCCAACCAACCCGGAGGTCGCAGCTGTGCTGGGTTGACCGCTGAGGGTTGATTCTTCCCCAGCGCCAGCGCGACACCCGTGCCGCGCGGCCGGATAAAAAGTGCGCACTGATTCTCATGGCTGGAGTGCTCCTGCGCCGTCACCGGAGGCTTCGAAGACAAACCGTGTCTTTCCGGAAAGAAAGTCACTCGAGCGATCCCACTGACTCTCCATACCCACGGATCCGTTTCGGCTTCGGGCATCTAGCCGTTCCCGTTTGCACGATGACAACAGGGAACCCAGTGTCAGCTCAGCGGGATTTGTGCTTTGGATCACGCGCCGTCGATGCTGGTAGTCGGTCCCGCGCGGAACCGACTCTCGAGATTCTGACGCACACCTGAGGTGAGCACACACGAGCGGCGTACACCTGACACAAAAATGTGAAGCGTCGACTTGGGTAGCGTTGACAACCGCCACCATCGAGATGTTAGTCTTAGAACTTGAGAGGGGAATTCGGGGGACAGCCGATCGTCTGAAGTCGTGCCTGCGGTGGATGCAAATCCTCAGCAGGAGAGGGGCCTCGAGTGAGGGGTTATGAGAGTCCCCTTCCGATGACGACGATCCTGCGCAACAAGAGGTGCGCCACCAATCGGTGGCGCAC
>JBFXBK010000183.1:0-17301 GCA_050183255.1 Polyangiaceae bacterium
CCAGCCGACGCCGCTCCTCACCCCCAAAAAAGCCGAGCAATGCGGGGACGATAGCCCCGAATTCGGCCCATGGGCCGGTTCACGGGTCGGTCTGTGAGAAGTGGCTCAATCATCTGGCGCGGGAACCGTTCCTCAGGACATGCAGCCTGAGCGAGGCAAAAAAACTGAGGCGCTGCCGCAAGTTGCGGAGCATCTCACGCCCGAAGAGCGGATGCTCAACGTGCTCGTGGGGGCGCTGTGGCAAGTGGAAGTGGAGAATCGCTTCGGCGTGAACGGGAAATCCCTGGCGCCGCCGACTGACGAGAGAGCGGCCTAAGGCCGAGAGCCTCCCCCCAGTGGGATCCGGGCGGAAATGAGTTCGCCTTCAAAGTCCCAGCCGAGCAAAATGCGCGAATCGGGCTGTTTGAGTCCGCCGCCATCTGATGCATCATCCCCCGATGGTCGTGTTCGAGGTCTATCTCACGCCGGGCGCCAATCCCGACGAGCTGTTCACCCAAGAGACTCTGGATGAGACCAGGGCCAAGGTCATGACGCTGGAGCAAGCCGAGAAGAGTGGCTTGAGTGGCTTCCGGCGTGCGGATCATCCCGGTGAGCTGCGCCTCGTGCTGTGCGACGACCGCGAGGCGCGTTTCGTTCATATGCGTCTCGAGGGCAGCGGGATCGTGGCCAGCTTTCGTGGTCACGAAGTCGACGCCTGAGCAGCGCAAACGCGAACTGGACCGCGCGGCGCTCGGTCCGGATGCCCCTTCAACGTCGGGGGAGAGGGTGCTACGACCCCCGGCATGTCGCTACGTATCGGGTCCCTGCTGAGCGCTGCTTCGCTTGCAGCACTGCTCTTGGCGCTTGGTTGCAACGAGTCCAAACCGACGGAAGCCGCGCCCAGCGCGAGCACGAGCGCCGTGGCGCTCAGCGGTGTTCAGGCGTGGCTTGCTGACGAGAGCAAGCCGTTGACTGCCGACATCTACGAGCAATTCGTGCTCGACTTGTCGAAGTGTGAGCTCAACGAGCGAGGCATCGACCCGCGTTGCGAGGCCTATCGGGATTTGAAGAAGGCGCGCAGCCGCAATACTTCGCTGAAGGACATCGCGGGTCTGAACGCGACGGTCGGTAAGAAGCTGATCAGCAACGAGAGCCCAGCCGTGCGTTGGCAGGCCGCGCAGCTGTTGAAGTCGGTGTTTGGCAGCACTCCGGCAATTCAGGAGCTGGTGCTGAAGGCCGCGGAGGCGGAGAAAGAGCCCGCCGTATTGATCTCCTTGGTGCGCGTGGTCGGATCGCAGCATCGCGACAACGCGAAGATCAAAGATCTCTTGATCAAGCTCTCGGATCACGACTCCGAGCACGTGCGCCAGGAGGCGATGAGCTGGTTTCTGACGGCGTTCGGCAAGGGCGTGGAAGGTACCTTCGAGAAGGTGCTCGACCACGTCGACAACGACAAGTCGATGAACGTGCGCCGCTTCCTGTGTGGTCGCCTCTACGGTAGCGAAGACGAACGCGCGATTCCGGTGTTCGAGAAGTACCTGAATGAGAAAGAGACGGACCCGAAGCTCTACGAGGGCTGCTGGCAAGGCGTGATCAGCGCCTGGACGGGCTTCCCGAAGCCTGAAAACCCCAGCAAGAAGGCCTACGAGCTGACGCTCAAGGTGCTCGAAAAGAAGCCGCGTACCCGCACGTCTCCGCCTTGGACCAGCTTCCGCAATCTCCGCGCGGCAAAGACTGACTTCCCTGAGCGAGACAAGACCAGCCAGGCGTGGCTTGAGAAGGTCAAGCCCTGGTACAAGGCGGATAGGCTGCTGAAGGCGCTCGATAGCATCGCAGTCGACCGCGAAGCCTACTGGATGACCCGCACCGCCGCGCTCGACGTGATGCGGGATTTGGGCGTCGATCAGAAGAAGTTCGAGGCCCTCGAGAAGAAGTACGAGAAGGCCGAGAACGACGACGTGCACGTGAAGCGCAAGATCCAAGAGATCCTGCGGCGCATGCAGTCACCCGCGCAAGACCAGGCCTTCGTGGGTCGCCCCGGCGGTCCGCCGCCAGCAGGTCAATTACCGCCGGGCATGCGTGGCCCGCACGCTGACGACCCAGCTCCCGACGGCCCGAATCCTCACGGAAACCCGCATGGGCGCCCCAATCCGCACGCGCCGGCGAACCCCCACGCGCCGCCGCAGTGAGCCGCGGGCGTTGTTAGCTCCGCCGATGGGAGGCGCGAAGAGCGCGCCTCCTGCGCCAACCCACGGCCATGGCAAGCACTCCGAAGGCGATCCAAGCAGCGCCCTTTGGTTGGCGCCTTGCGGGACGCACACTGCAACCACCGCCTCCTGGAGTGGTCTCTCCTGAAGCGCAGGCACCCTTGGCTCCGTTGCCGCTGAGTCTGCTGGTGACAACGCGGCTCACTTCGTCGCCGCTCTGATAGAAGAGCTGTGTGTCACCGTTGCATGTTGGAGTGAGCAACACGGGCGAGTCCTCCGTCGCCCCCTCGAGCTGGAGCACTTCGGGGTCGCCGTTTCCGCTGAGCCTTACGAGTTCAGTTCCAACGGCGAGCACCCAGCCGGAGCCATCGAAGGCAGCGCTGACGGAGCTTGGCTGGCCCAGCTCCAAGACTTGGCCGAGCAATCCGCCCTGCGCGTCTAGCCGTGCCGCGTAGCTGACGCCGAAGGCGTTGAATGTCAGCAGGTAGTCCCCAGCGCCACGGGTGAGCTGGACGCTGTCGGAGGTCGTGTAGCGCAGCTCATCGGGCAACCTCGATACTGCTGAGCCTACGACGTTCAGCTCGTCATCGAAGCGCAACACCTTGACCAGCTCCGCCTCCACGCACGCCACCATGTACGTGTCATCCGCTCCGATTGCGCAATTCGGCGGACTATGGGCTCCCATCCCCACCTGCTTCTCCTCGCGACCATCCAGGCCCAAGAGGGTGAGTCGCAGATTCGAGTCGACACCCCACTCGGTGAGGACGAAGCTCGCTCCGGTGCTCGCCACGCCCAGCGCCAAGCGGTTGGGCTCCGCAACCACCTCACCCACGGGCTCGCCGCTCGCGTCCAGCAGCTGCCAGCTCGTCCCCTGGTGGGGCCTGATCCACACGGCAAGCGCGTGGGTGCCGGACCACGCCAGGTGCGAGTACGCCTGACCGCCGGCGCTGGTGAACACCTCATGGCTCTCCCCTTGCGGCTGACCCGCTGGGGATACGCCGCGAGCGAACCCATGGTACGTGCCGTCTCGCCACTCCGTCCAGGTGGCCAGAGAACCCTGGTTCGTGGCGACGGCGGCTTGAAGGAACTGTTGATTGGGACCCTGGAGCAGCGATTGTTCCTCGCCCAGTTGCCCCGAGGAATCAATGCTGGCCATCCACATTCCAGGTCGATCGGAGTGCCACGCATCCCAGACCATCAAGCGCTTCTCTCCAACACCCGTGACGGTCCAGTTGGCGGTCCAGCTGAAGCCTCTGGCATCTGTGACGGTGAAGGGGTCCGTCACGGTCTTGCCCAGAGCAGGGTCGAAGATCGTGGCTTTCAGGGTGGAGTCGGCGTCAGCCCACGCGATTAGGGCGCGATCACCAATCGCCGTGATCGTCTGAGCGGTCTCCCGCGTGTCACTCGAGCCGTACGGATCGTACTCCACGTGCTCCGCAGGGATCACCCCGCTGAGTCCCTGGATCGCGCCGAGCGGACTGAGATCCGAGTCAAACAGCTCGACCCCGGATCCGGCGCGGCTCACCACCAGTCGGTCCCCGACGAATGCCAGGGCGATGCTGGGCTTCAGGAGGGGCGGCAGAGCGCCCAGATCGGTCGAGCTGGAGAGGTCCAACTCTTGATCCCCGGGGCAACGCTTGGCGACGAGCTTGTCATCTGTCCGCCAAGCCACCAGATAGTCGTCGCCAGCGGACGCGAGCCACGCCCGCCCGGTCGTCCCGGCCAGCGTTCGGTCGAGGGGCAACCCGTCGCCGGTGAGGCGCCGCACCGCGAAGCGGTCGTCGATCGTGTTGTACCCGAGCAGGGAGCCATGGGTTCCACCGACCAGCTGCAACTCCGAAGCGAAATCGAAAGCCAAGGTCTGCGTTGCCCCCAGCCTCCCTTCTGCATCCATCGGGCGCGCCTGCAGATCGCGGCCCTCACTCTGAACGATGAGGTAGCCCGAGTCGCTGAACGCGACCTGGGAGAGGTCACAGGTCTCGAACACCAGCTGCGCAGGAGCGTCGAGCTGCCCTCCGTCGTTTGAGAAGCGCGCAGCGACGCGCTGGTTGTCTTGGCACCAGCTGAGCAGGTAGCCATCGGGGGAGCTCGCGCCGGCGACCGCACCGGTTGCTGCGTACGCTGGGCCAATCACCTCGGTCGCGTCCAGCGGGACGGCATCAGTGAGGGCCAGAGGCTGTGCGGTGGAACCGATGGGTGTCGTCGCAGAGCCCTCACAGCCCGCGCCGAGAAACAGCAGGCCAACGGACAACAAGTGCTTCAAGCGCAGCATTGGTCGCTGATGTGCAAGGCCCGTTCCAGCTTCGTTGGTTCGGATTGCCGATAAAGCAGCTGGAATGGCTCGCAGCTTGGCGTGTGCCAAGCTGCGCCGTAGGCGATCTCGAGCTCGACCTTTGCTCGGGGGTGAGGAAGCGTCGTTGCCCCGCGGTTATACCCCCGGAACCGGCGGGCGCAACTAGCGCTCGGCGGCGGCGGGTTGCAGCGCGGGCGCGTGCTGGGGCATCACGGCGACGCACGACCAGTGGGCTGAGCGGACGGGCGCGAACAGCAGTTCAGCGCGCTTCCCATTGGTCAGATCTTGAGACATCGCGCGACCTTCCTCACCCGCTAGGGCGCGTTCCCACACGGCACGCACTGCTTGGTCCTCCGGCAACGCGCTCGTGGATGAAGCCGCGGGGAAACGCCACGTTTCCTTTGGGTGGCTCACGATGGTGCCATCGGAGGTCACCACCATGGCGTAGGACGAGCCACCCAAGTCCGACTCGCGCAGTGAGTCGTTGAGGGCGCGGAAGTAGTCCAACGACAGGTCCGCGGTCACGACGCCGACCCGCTTTCCGGCGCGCTCGATGGGGACGGAGAACGTAACCATCGGGATATTGCCACCGCCCTCGTCCACGTACGGCTTGCTCCAGCTCCCGCCTGACTTCGCGTTCTTGTACCAGTCCCACTCGCGGTAGATGGGCGTGTACTCGGGGGGGAGCAGTTGCTTGAGCTTCAGCTGATCGCCCTCACGATACACGTAGGCGCAAAAGTCTGCGGTCTCCTTCGCGAACTGCTCCGGCTCGAACGCGACTGCCATACCGAAGATGTGAGCCTCCTGCCGCAGACTCTTCGTCAGCAGATCGTCGATCTGGGCCTCCGTCCAGCCATCTCGAGTTGCGAGCACGCCCGCAAGCGTCTTGGGGATCCCCGCGAGTTGCAGCAGGTCGCTGTTGATGCTGTCTGCTTTCGTGCGCACCAATCTCAGCTGCAGCTGATTCCGTGCGGCCGTCGCGTCTGCGCGCGCGGCCTCGGTGGCCTTGAGCTCGACCTGGAGCTTGCGCGTGAACCACACGCCGGTGCCGATCAGCGCGAAGAGCGCGACGTTGGTCACCACGATCAGGGTCGCCAAGGCCGGCTTGCGCTTCGACCAGCGCAACGCCCGCTCCAGGCGGCCGATCGGGCGCGCATGAATTGGTTCCCTGCGGAGAAGCCGTTCGAGGTCTTCCGCCAGGTCGAGCGCGCTTTGATAGCGGCGCTCAGGCTTCTTTTCCAGGCACTTGAGGCAGATGACATCCATGTCCAGTGGGATGGACGGCTGCAGCATGCGTGGCGGGATTGGATCCCGCGTCACCGCTTGCATGAGCGTGTCGAGCGTCGTCGCCGCTTCGAACGGCGGGCGCCCGGTGAGCATGTCGTAGAGCATGGCGCCCAGCGAGTAGATGTCCGCCGCGGGACCTATCTCGTCGTTCTTTCCCAGCGCCTGCTCGGGAGCCATGTAGCTCGGGGTCCCGAGGATGTTGCCGGTCTTGGTCTGGCGATCCGCGTCTAGGCGGCGAGCGATGCCAAAGTCGGTGATCTTCGGGTTGCCGTCCTTCTCCAAGAGCACGTTCGCGGGCTTGAGATCTCGATGCACGATGCCGTTCTCGTGGGCGGCGTGCACGGCTTTCGCCAGCAGCACCAGGATCTGTGCCGCTTCTTTCCAGTCGGTGGGTCGTTCCGCGAGTTGCTCTTCGAGGTTGCCGCCGTCGACGTACTCCAGGGAGAAGAATGGCCGCCCATCCACCTCGCCGATCTCGTAGATTTGCACGATGTTCGGGTGGTGGAAGCGCGCGACGGCTTCTGCTTCCGCCAGGAATCGTGAGCGGCTCTCCCCTTGGGCATGAGACTCGAGGACCATCTTGAGCGCGACTTCACGGCCCAAAGCATCTTGTCGGGCCTTGTACACGACGCCCATCCCGCCTCGGCCGAGTTCTTCGAGGATCGTGTAGCCGGGGATGTCGGGGACGATGTCGCCATAATCGCTGACCCGTCCCGAGAGCGGCAGGCTCGCGATGGTGTTCGCGGTCACGAAGTCATCGAGTTTTCCGCTCATGACAGTCCCAGTTGCGTGAGGTGTCGTCCCCACACCGTCAACGTCGCAGTCCCCGAAAAAAACGGTCTCACGCACCGTTGGGCGAATCAAGCGCCAAGGGAGCTAGGCCACGAGTGTCGGAAGCGGGTGGGGGTGAGGGTAGTCGGGATGGCGGCGCTGCTGCTGGTTGTAGGCTGCTGCCGACCGGCGCAGAGCCCTGGGCTGCCGCCTGGTGTGGAGCTACTGCCCCCGGAGCAGATGAAGGCCTACTGCGATCTCGACCCCGACGCGCTCTGCAAGGATTTCGTCGACGTGCCTCGCGATGCGCTTGCGGAGTTTGAGCTGCGGCTCGGGGACAGGATGAGGCAACGGCACCTGGAGCGCCTCACCCCCAACTCACGTTCCGTTCGCGCCTCTCGGGCGCGAATCGACGGCTACGTGAGGCGCTACTTTGCGTACCGCGAGGGTGACCGGATCGTCGTCGAGGGGTTCTTCGCGTGCCCGCAGACGGCGGCTCCAATCGAACCGACCTCGTACTATGACGGCACCGACGCGCTCGTGCTCTCCGTGGACGATGCGGGGGACTGTGCTATTTCCGTGCGGTTTTATTCCGACAAACCACAGAGCCTCGAGGCGGAAGCACCTCGAGGCTCGGATTGACGGGGTCTGGGCTGGGCTAGAAGCCGTAGGCGGCCTTCATCTCCGGATCCCGTGTGGCGATGAGCTTCGCGAGCTCCACCATCACTTTGCACTGCTTGACGGTGGCGTCGTCTTGCATCTTGCCGTCGATCATCACGGCGCCGGTGCCGTCGCCCATGGCGTCGATCACCTTGCGTGCCCACAGCACCTCGTCCGCAGGCGGGCTGAAGACGTTGCGCGCGATCGCGATCTGCTTCGGGTGCAGCGACCAGGCGCCGACGCAGCCCATCAGGAACGCGTTGCGGAACTGATCTTCGCAGGCGACCACGTCGGCGATGTCGCCGAACGGGCCGTAGTACGGCAGGATGCCGTTCGCGGCGCACGCATCCACCATGCGGGCCATGGTGTAGTGCCAGAGATCTTGCTGCGCGGTGGCGCGGGGTGCTTCAGGATTCTCGGCGTTTGGATCCGCGCGGACAAGGTACCCTGGGTGGCCGCCACCGACGCGGGTGGTCTTCATGCGGCGCGATGCGGCGAGGTCTGCGGGACCCAGGCTCAGACCCTGCATGCGCGGGCTGGCGGCGGCGATCTCCTCGACGTGGTTCACGCCGGTGGCAGTCTCCAGGATGGCGTGAATGAGTAGCGGCTCTTTCAGGCCGTGCTTGGCCTCGAGCTGCGCGAGCAACTGATCGACGTAGTAGATGTCCCAGGGGCCTTGCACCTTGGGCACCATGATCACGTCGAGCTTGTTGCCGATTTCCCCTACTAGTCGCAGCAGGTCGTCCAGGCACCAGGGACTGTCCAGGCTGTTGATGCGCGTCCACAGCTGCGTGTCACCGAAGTCGGTCTGCTTCGCGATCTCGATCAAGCCCTCGCGCGCGGCTTCTTTGCGGTCCGCGGAGACGGCGTCTTCCAGGTTACCCAGCAGCACGTCGACCTGAGGCGCGATGTCCGGAACCTTGGCGGCCATCTTCGGGTTGCTCGGGTCGAAGAAGTGGATCATCCGCGACGGCCGAAACGGCACCTCGCGCAACGGCTGGGGAGCGCCGATGGCCAGCGGCTGGAAGAAATCTTTGGCACTTCTCATGTGGAAAATCTCCTCGAGGTCGGGCTGCGCTCACGACGGCGCCGTAAGGGAACAGCGACGCGGTGGCGGGAAGCGGCAGCAGGCTGCCGGCGGCAGTGTTACCACTTCTGACGCGATGTGTCGCGAGAGGCTGAAGCGCTCGGCGCCGACCCGCTCACCTGGGGCCAATCACAGGCATTTTTGCCTGCGATCGTCCGTTTACATCCAGCACACCGGGTGTAAATCGCCGACGCAGGAACCCTGGTGGGAGGCGTGTGTCTAGGTGCCGATGCTCGCGCGCGCGATGTTCGGGTTGGTGGGTCTGTTGGTGCTAGCGCTGTTCTCGTCGGGGCTGCTCATCTTCCTCCGCACCCCGCTCCGCAGTCGCAAGGACGATCGCTACGCGGCGCGCTTCATCGCCGAGGCGACAGGCGTGTACCGCAATAGCGGCCGCTGTCCGACTCAGGAGGAGCTCGAGGCCATCGCTGAGCGTCCGCTGTGCCCAGACGCCCGGCTCTGCCTCTACTACGAGCCCGCGACCTGTGCCGTGGGGTACCGCGTGCGGGGTGACGAGTACTTCGAATATCGCGTGCGAGACGCGCGCTGGTACAGCTCCGAGGAGCTGCGGGCGCAAGGCCTCGCGGCCAATGAATGATCAGCCCAGCAACGCGCCGACCACCACGCTGAAGAAGTTCATGCTCAGGTGGGCAGCGATGCTAGCTTCGAGGGATCGCGTCCGACTCAGCCAGCCGAACGCCAGCCCCAGCACGAAGATCTGGGTCACCTTGAGCAGGTTGTTGTCGGCGCTGCCGATGTGCGCCACGGCCCAAACGAGGGAGCTGATGCACACCGCAGCGACAACCCCAGCGCGGCTCTGCCTGAACAGCTTGCACAGGCCTTGTTGCAGTACGCCGCGGTAAAGCAGCTCCTCGCTGATGGCGGCTCCGATCGCCATGGGGAAGAGCGCACCCCAGAGCACCGAGGGTGACTCGAGGTCGATGTGGTAAAGCTCCTGGAGCTGCTTGAAGACTTCGCCGTAGCCCACGTGGAGCAACGCGAAGAGTGGCACGCTGATGGCGGCTCCGGCGGCACCGATCGCTGCGCCGACCCCCAAACTCTTCCAGTTGAAGCCGTCGCCGAGCAACCCGGGGAACGGCTGGTGTCCAGCGGGGGATAGCACCACGCTCGCGGGCACCTGGAACGCCCGGAAGAGCAAGCCCAACACAGCGGTGATGAGTGCGGAGAGCACCCCGATGTAGCGCAGGCTCTCGACTAGTTCCCTGGGGATATGCACGGGGGTGAGCTTGCTCACGTCGGTGTGCCACCCGATCACCATCTCGAACGGCAGGCTGAGCAGCACCGCGAGCACTACAGGGATGAGGCCCCGCCGGAACCAATTCTTGCTCTGCGGCCAGCGCATCAGAGCGATGATCATTGCGGCCAGGATCAAGAGGTACATCACGCCCGCGTTGAGCAGCGTGACCAAGGTGATCCAAGAAGGGCCAGGCTGGGACGCCGAAAGCACGGCTCTCATATAGCGCGAACCGTTCCGGCAAGAGAACGTTGACGCTGGAAACTACCGTCCAGCGTGTAGGGAACCCGGGGAAATCGCGCCAACTCAGCCGCGAAATCCGCACGGACAAGTGCATAACCCGCAGCTGACATCCCCACTCAGTGAGGCGTAACCTGACGGTCGCGCGAACGTCGCGCACAAGGAGGATGGGAAATGAGGAGCTTGACTTGGTTGGGGTTGGTCGCCTTGGGCGCAAGCGTCGGACTGATCACTGCGTGTGGCAGTGACAGCAGCTCGGAGGGTTCGAGCAACGGGGGCGCTGGCGGAACCAGTGGCGGAACCGGCGGTGGCAGCAGCGGCAGCAGTGGCAGTGGTGGTAGCAGCGCGGGTGACGGCGGCACCGGCGGAAGCACCGCGGGCACTGGTGGCAGCTCGACCACGGGCGGCTCTGCAGGTGCGGGCGCGACCGGTGGCACGGGCACCGCAGGCAGCGCTGGCGCGGCGACTGGTGGCACTGGAGGCGGAACTGGTGGCGCTGGTGGCTCCGGCGGCAACCCCGGGAACTGCCCCACGGCGGAGCCGACCGACGGCGACATGTGCACGATGTTCAACCTGACGTGCAACTACGGTCAGAACAGCTGCGCGTGCTTCGGTGGCGGTCCAGGCGGACTGACCTGGAACTGTGCGATGTGCCCAGGCACCGAGCCGACCGATGGTGACAACTGCAGCGATCAGGGCATCAGCTGCAGCTACGGAGCAAACCAGTGCTCCTGCCAGCGTACGGGTGGTGGCGGCCAAGCCGAGTGGTCCTGCGGTTCTTGTCCAGGCACTCAACCGTCGAACGGCGATCAATGCGACACGGTTGGTCTCGCCTGTGACTTCTCGGGCACGCGCTGCAGCTGCATCAACCCGCCGGGGCCTGGCAACAACATCTGGACCTGCGGTGGCGGTACGAACACCAGCGATTGCCCCACGGCAAAGCCCATGAACAACGACGACTGCAGCGCGGTACCCGCGAATACGTTCTGCACGTACATGGGCGGCGGCTGCATCTGCCTGAACGACAGCTGGCGCTGCAACTGAGCGTCAGCGCCTGGTCGAAGAAGACACGCAAGGCCCCGCACTCCATCGAGTGCGGGGCCTCTCGCGTCTTGGTAGCGTGCTCAGTTCGTCTTGCAGTAGCCGAAGCTCGCAACCTCGCCTGGCGCCAACGTGCGGTTGAAGTCCACACCGCTGAAGCGTGTCTTGCTCCCGCTCGCGGTGGCGACCGCGTTCCAGTAGTTGTCCAGGGTGCCCGCGACGTCGAGCTCGATGGTCCACGTGACGTTCGCGCTGCCGGTGTTGGTGACGTTGACCGTGTGACAGCTTCCGCTATCCCACTGGCTGTCGAGCTTGTCCTCGACGCTCACGTCGCTGCTCACGGGGTTCGAGCCGCCGGAACCTGAGCCGCCGTTGGTTGCGCCACCGGTTCCCGCATTGCCCGAGCCACCGGCGCCTGAGCCGCCTGCGCCAGTGTTCCCACTGCCGCCGCTGCCGCCGGTTCCAGGGTCCACGGGCTCGTCGACGCCCGCCTCGAGTGTTCTCGTGCGGAAATGAGCGGCCTCGACCAGCGCGAGGATCAGCTCGGGCAGTCGAAGTTCGTTGGCGGCGAAGCGATCGGCGAACGCCTGGGCCGTACACGTGGTCTCGTCCGTCTCTTCTTGAGCGTAGCCCCAGCGGTACCACTGCAGCGCGACACAGCTCTGGACGTCGCTGCTATCCGCGAGGATCGCGCCCAGCTCCGGCACCCCTTCGAACGTCGTGTCTGTGTTGTCGGTGGCCAGGATTTCGCCCTTGGTGTCGATGGGGAAGCCACGGTCGTCGGCCTGGAAGCGCCCGATGCCGTCGAAGTGCTCGAAGCCGAAGCCGATGGGATCGATCAGGCGGTGGCAGCTCTTGCAGGGTTCGTTCGCTGAGTGGACGCTGAAGCGCTCGCGGTTCGACGCGTTGGGATCCACCGGAGGGACTTCCACCACGATGTTCGGGGGTGGGGGGGAGAGTTTCTGACACAGGAGGCGCTCGCGAACGAGCTTGCCCCGATGGATCGGCGACGAGCTGTTGGCCATCGAGTGAGTCACCAGCACGCTGCCTTGAGTCAGCAGCCCCGCGTGTTGGCCGTCCGCAAAGTCCACCTGGCTGAAGCCCGCGCTGCCTGACGCGGACACGCCGTAGTAGGTCGCAAGCTCCGGCGAGAGAAAGCTATAGGGCGCCGTCAGCAGCTCGTCGAGGCGGCCGTCCTTCTCGTCGAGCACGTAGCGGATGAACTGCTTGGTCTCCTCCGCTAATGCCGCACGGATACTCGAGTCCAGCTCCGGATAGGTAGCCGGGTCCTTCTGCACCGTATCGAGCTGAGTCAGTCCGAGCCACTGGTCGACGAAGCGGGTGTAGCCGGTCAGCGCACGCTCGTCGCTCAAGAGGCGCGTCGCCTGGAGCTTGACGCCGTCAGGGCTGTCCAGGTCGCCGTTTGCGGCCGCGGTGAGCAGCTCGTCGTCGGGCGTCGTGCCCCAGATCAGGTACGCGAGCTCCGTTGCGACCTCGTAGCCGTCCAGCTCGAACAGGCCGTCAGCGCCCGCACTGCCCAGCTCGAGGCGATAGAGGAAGCCCGGTGACTGCAGCATCGCGGTGAGCACGAGCTCGAGTCCGCTGTCATAGGCGCTACCTCCGGGTGCGGGGTCCGCGTAGCCCGCGTCGAACAGCGAGTTGTAGCGAGCGACTTCCGTGTCGCTGAGCGGTCGCCGGAAGGCGTGGAGACCGAAGTCTTCGATCACCGCTTGCGCGCAAGTGGTCGCGCTGGTGGCGGTGTCGCAGTTCGGGTCAGCGTAACGCTTGAGCGCGCCGCTCTGCATGGCCGTGGCAGCGAGCTGCTCCGCGGCGTCGCGTAGCTGGTCCGCCAACAGCGCGCTCACGTTGAGTGCGCTGGCGTTGTTGTCGAAGCCATCTACGACGACATCTGGGGCAAACTTCTCGCCGAACGTCGACTCGATGCCGAGCAGGTCGCGGATGCTCGAGTCGTATTCCATGCGGGTCAGCCGCCGCAGCTGACGTCGACCGGGGGCGGGGACCTTGTCCGCGCACTGCACCTTCGCCGAACCTTGGTCGCATTTCTCGCCGAGCGTGACTCGAGAGATGAACGTCTGGAGGTCCTTGTAGTAGGTGCTCTCGTCGCTGAACAGCGTGCCGCCGGAGTGCCCTGAGGGGTACTTCCCGGTCGGCCGCAGGAGCAGCACCGGTGTCCCGCCCTTGGTCACCTCAGCGAGGGCTTTTACCGTGCGGAAGTTGTGCTCCAGGTAGCCGTCGACCTCCGGGGGGTCGAGCACCATGCGTGTCTTGCTCGCGATGCCGTCGGAGTTGTGACAGCCGATGCATTTCACGCTGAGGATTGGGTTCCAGATGTTCTGCTCGAAGTACTCGAGGTCATCAGGGCAACCGTTGGAGGAGCCGGGCAAGCTACCGAGGGGCTCTTCTTTGCTGCACGCTGCGGCGAGCGCCAGGGCCAGGCTGGCAAATAGCCAGAGCAGTCGGCGGTGGGACGTGCCGAGGCGTTTAGCTGTAGCCTTCATCACGCCAAGCCCTCCAGTGGTCCGGTGCCGCTCGACGCGTCGCCGAAGGTCTGGTTGTCGAGCCCCAGCGCCTGACAGATGCTCACCAGGAGCTTCGTGTGAGGTTCGGAGTCGAACTTGAGGTAGCGACCCAGCTCGAAGCGTCCGCCGCCGCCTGCCAAGATGAAGGGCACGTTGACGCACTCATGGAGCCGACTGTCGCCAAGCTCCTTGGCCCAAACGACTAGCGTGTTGTCGAGCAGGCTGCCGTCGCCCGTTGGTTCCGGGCGGTTATCCAGCGCGCTCAGAAAGTACGCAAATTGCTCGGCGAACCAGCGCTCTGCGGTGACGAAGTCAGCGACGCCCTGGGTGTTGCTGTCGTCCATGTGTGACAACGAGTGGTGCCCCTCGGAGAGTCCGAGCCAGCTGAAGACCGGCGGTCCGACGGTGTGAGACATCTGGATGCTGCCCACGTTGGTCATGCCGCAAGAAAAGGCGGTGACCAGCAAGTCCATCTGCTGCTTGGCGAGGGCGGGGAAGTCGCTGGCTCCGTACGGATCCAGGTTCTCGGGCGTGGCGCTCGGCGTGCAGCTGCCAGGCCCCTGGACGCCTTTCTCTACGGATCGCAGCGCTTCCAGGTGCGCGTCGAGCTTCTGGGCTTCGATGCCGCCGACGCGCTTCCTCAAATCGCCGAGTTCTCCGCGCACCAGATCGAGCACGCTTTGACGGCGCTTCGCCACGCGATCGAGATCGGATGGTGTCGCAGTGACGTCGCCAAACAGTCTGGAAAACGTGTTGGTGGGGCTGTCGTCGGGAGGGACGAACTGACCCGGCCCGCTGTAGCTCATGCGGGTTTGCACGTTGCCGCCCCAGGCTGAGGTCTGGACGCCGAGCTCGAGCGACGCAAAGCGACTATCCTTGCCGATGGCTTGAGCGACGTACTGATCGACGCTCATGCCCTTGCTCTGAGAGCTCGCGTCGCCTCCGCCCGTCAACATCGCCGCCATGCCGCCCTCGTGGTTGCTGGCGTTCTTGAAGTCGATGCCGTCGCAGATGACGAGCTTCTGCTTCAGGCTCTGGAGTGGCTCCAGGATGGACCCGCTGGCGAAGTCGAAGTTCTTGCCACTGCCTGTCGGCCGCCAGTGCTTGAGCACGGTTCCGTTCGGGGAGAAGAAGATGGCAAGGCGCTTGGCAGTCTTGCTCGTGTCTGCTCGAGCGGAGCCGCTCAGCATGCTGACGAACGGCGCCGCGATCAGCGACGCGCCAGCTCCAACGAGCAATCGACGACGGGAGAGGGGTTGCATGGCACCCCTTTCAGCACGGGATATGCCAAACGCCGGCGATCGCGTTGGGCCTTGCGTGTGGCTGATTTTGCTCGAGAACGCGGCGCGTTCTGCGTTCCATGGGTTTTCGGCTCAGCGCGTCATTCGGCTTCCGGGATCCACTGGATCCGCAGAGGTGCCCCCAAGCCGGATCCGGCGGATCCAGCGCAGCCTCCGTCGCCTCGACCGGTGTGGTAAACGAATGGTTGTTCGGCTGTGAAAGCGCAGCCATTCCGGGGACCTCATGAGCCAGCGTGTCTTAACTTCAGGTGTCTTGGGGGCGCTCGTTGCGACCCTACTGGTGGGCTGCGGATCCGATGATCCGATGAGCGAGTCAGCGCACGATCCGGAGCTCGACTCGGGAGACTTGAGCATCACCTTTGCGGGCGACGAGCTCGAGCTGTCCGACGGTGGCACCACGCTGCTGCGGCTGCCGAAGGACGCGTTTCAGTGGGGCATGGTCGCGGCGCTCGAGGACTTCAACTACGACCCTTATCGCTTCTACGTCTCGCATCCGCTGTACGCACCAGCGGACACCACCTGGATTTCCCCCGAGGAAATGCGCGTGTCGGTGCAAGACGATCACAGCCTCACGTTGGAGCTGAGCTATCCTGGAGGCAAGCAAGGCAGTCTAGTGATCGAGGCGCCAGCGCCAGGTCGCTACTCCGCGCTCTGGAAGCCTGCTGACCCGAGTTCGCCGATTGCGTTCTTTCGCTTGCGTCCGCGGGGAAACGCTGAGGAGGGCTTCTACGGGCTGGGTGAGTACTTTGACGACGTGAATCACCGGGGCAAGGTTCGACCGATGCAGATCGAGGTCGACTCCAGCATCGAGAGCGGTTACTACGAGGCTCACGTCCCGGTGCCGTTCTTGACAGGCACCACCGGCTGGGGCCTGTACATCGAGTCGGACCGCCCGGGAGCGTTCGCGGTCGCGGCCGACCCGGCAGAGCCGGACTTGGTGGAAGCAGCGTTTGGCACGGGGTTCGGCTCTGCTGACGGTCTTCGGTTTCACCTGTTCGGAGCGAAGCACCCTCTTGATGTTTCGAAGCTCTACTACGACGTCACTGGCTATCCGTCGGTGCCAGCGCGCTGGGCCCTGGGGCCGTGGGTGTGGCGCGACGAAAACAAGGACCAGGCGGAGTTTCTTTCAGACGCTCAAACGATTCGCGACCTCGACTTGGCAACCAGCGCGATGTGGATCGACCGACCTTACGCGACAGCGGTAAACACCTTCGATTTCCTGCCGTCGCAGTTCCCTGATGCTCAAGCGATGATCGACGAGGCGCACGCGTTGGGTTTCCGTATGGCATTATGGCATACGCCCTATCTAGACGAGAAGGACGGTGCAACCGACACCGCAGAGCTGCGCGCTCAGGCGGAGGCCGGTGGGTACTACCCGGTGACGTCTGGATTGCTGCTCAACAAATGGGGCCGGCCCATCGACTTCACGAACCCGGATGCTTACGCCTGGTGGCAACAGCAAATCGGCAAATACAAAGCGATGGGCATCGAGGGGTACAAGCTCGACTACGCTGAAGACATCGTCCCCGGCCTCACCAACGCGCGCAACGAATGGGTGTTCGCTGACGGGAGTGATGAGCGCACCATGCACGCCGGCTACCAGCGCTTCTATCATCGCGTGTACGCGGAAACACTACCGGCGGATGGCGGTTTCTTGATCTGTCGCGGCGGAGCTGCGGGAGACCAAGTCAACGTGAACGTGATCTGGCCTGGCGATCTCGACGCGACCTTCCACAAGCACGCAGAGCCTTTCGACGACAACGGCACGACGGTGAAGGGCGTCGGTGGGCTGCCAGCGAGCATCGTGGCAGGGCTCAGCCTCGGCGCCTCAGGCTTCCCCTTCTTTGCCTCGGATACTGGTGGCTACAAGCACTCACCGCCGGACAAGGAGCTCTTCACTCGTTGGTTCGAGCAGACCGCGTTTTCGCCCGTGATGCAGATCGGTACCAGCACCAACTCCGTCGCATGGGACCCGAATGGTGGACCGGGTTTCGACCAGGAGATGCTCGACTGGTACCGCGTCTACACGCGCATCCACCTGCGGCTGTTTCCCTATTTGTGGACCTACGCCCAGGACCTGAAGCGCAGCGGACGACCCTTTGCGCGGCCGCTGGGGCTCGCGTACCCGGAGCTTGCAGCGCACCCGAACGATATCTATCTCCTCGGGGATTCGATCTTGGTGGCGCCGATCGTGGATCGCGACGCGCGAGCTCGCGAGGTCAGCTTTCCGGCGGGGCGCTGGGTGAACTGGTGGACGGGAGCGATTCAGGAGGGCGGTGTGACCTCGAGCGTGGATGCTCCGCTTGGGGAGATCCCGGTTTACGTACGCGAAGGTGGAATCGTGCCCATGCTGCGCCCGACCATCGACACCATGGCGCCCACCACGCGACCAGCTGAAGTGGACTCCTACGCGACGACGCCAGGAGTGCTGTACGCGCGAGTCTTCGCTGGTGAGGCAACGACCTTCAGCGTGTTCGATGGCGCGGAGCTTGGAGCGGCGAAGCAGACTGATGGTACGGTCGAACTCACGACCAGCGACGGCTCCGAGTTCAAGCTAGGCACCTTGTTCGAGCTGATTGCGCTCGGCGCCCCGCCCAGCGGGGGGACGGTTGATGGTTCGACGTGGAGTGTCGCGACGAGCGG
>JBFXBK010000184.1:0-17297 GCA_050183255.1 Polyangiaceae bacterium
CGCTGATCATGTAGCCGTCACAGCTCGGGCGGAGCAAAAAGTAGATCTCGTCGGCGAAGAAGCGTGTCCTACCGCTTCGAGTGATCGCGAGCTTCACCTTGACCAAGACAGAGTCTTCCGGAACCGCAATGGGGAAACGGCGTCGCCCACCGAGCTGCTTCAGATCGGCGCCCCGATAGGTCTCGATGTCTCGCTCTCGGAACAGGGGTGAGCCCGCCAGGGCGGCGTAGTCGAGGGTCGCGAAGCGCTGGCGCCAGAACGCGGCGACGGGAAGTCGCGCCCCGGAGCTGAGCTGGATCAGTGCGTTGTCTCCGAGCTCCGCCTCGAGATCTTCCATCGACTCCGCGACTACCGCGCGGAAGAATCTCCGTACGACCTCTCGACCCTGGGCAGGATCTGCCGGAGTCGTCAGCACGATGACTCCAGAGCTGGTGTCCGCTTTGTCTTGGCGTGGTGGCAACTCACTGACGGGGTCCACGGAGACACCCGCCGGATGTCGGTCAGCGTCGTCGTTGAAGCTCGCCACACTCTCGAACCGCGGCGGGCCCGCGGTCGCGCAAGCACCGACACACATGGACAACGCCACGACGCTGCGCATCGAGCTAGGTGCGCTTGAAAGCCGGGTTCCGAGCCAGCGGATCACCCGGAGATACTACTACAGCGGTTCTTGCTCGGGATCCTCTGTGCGCGACAACGTGACGATGGTGTCTTCTGCGACGCGCTCCCATCGCTCTGGCAGGTCGGGGACCCCAGAGCTGACCACGTAGAATCGCGTGGACTCGATCGCAGGGATGCCACCCGAGGTCAGCCGATCTTCGCCAAACAGCTCTTCGACCTCGGCCTTACCTTCGATACGTCGCAGCCCCATCCCGTCGCCACGATGCACCGCGAACAGCTGTTCCCCATTGGTCAGCAGCAGGTCACCGCGCTTTTCTGGCTCACCGACTTCCGCCGTGAGTCGATCGACCAACGCGATCGCTGAGCGTAGCGCGGCGCGAACGTGTTCTGGGTTCACCCACTCGTCGTCCAGATGACCGGCGTCGTGGAGGAACGACAGAAACAGATAGAAGAAGCACTCGCTGTCGGTGTCGCCCCGCACGTTCCTGCGTAGGAACTCTGGCTGTGACTCGAGCATGCGCTCACGCACGCGGTCGAAACCGGTGATGGTGCCGGTCTGCGCCATCAGCCACTGCCGATACCGGAATGGATGTGTGTTTTCCGTGCGGAGATTCCCAATGGTGGGCATGCGCACATGCCCTATCAGCACGTCGCTCTTGACTCCGTGCGTGACCTCCATCAGGTCGATGACCGCGCGCTCGTCGAGGGGCCGCCTTCTGAGCAGCACCTCGCCCGACTGATAGAAGCCGATACCCCAGCCGAGCGGTTGCCCTTTCGGAGCTTCGACGCGAAGTACGGCCGGCGTGAGCTCGAGAATTCGAGCACCCAGATCCTGGCGATTGCCGATGAAGCCGAACATCCTCATCGTGACCTCCTTGGCTGGCGAGCGTCTGATGACGCCGCCACTCCGCGTACCGCGCTGCGAGGCGAAGGTGCTGCAGCTCCGCGGGAGAATGATTGTTGTTCACGCCTCGTAGGCGCGAGTTGCGTTGACCTATCCGAGTCTGCATCCGAGCGCCTGACGCACGACACGCGAGCATCCCTTGAGGGGGTGCACTGCGCGAGAGTGTTGGGCTGGTGCATGGGTCGTGACATGTATAAGCCTACGCGAAGAGGCGGCGTCGCGCACCTTCAGCTGCGTTCTCCAATGAGCTTCGAGCGCTGAGTACCTGGGCGCTGCAACCGTGATCTGAGAGTCATGCTGTGCTTCGTGGCGCTCGCGTTCACTGCCGCGGTTGCGGAGTTCTTTCTGCCTGCACCTCATGCCGGCAGGGGCCGCTTTCGTTAGACGTTCGAGCGAGCGTTCCGGTGTGCCCGTGAGTAAGACGGATCGCTCCACCCGCGCCGTACAGCTCAAGCGTTACTTTAAAGATGTGCCGTGCGTGAGTCCCTGGCGACCCACTGTGAAGTGCCGCTACGTAGTTCGGGCACCGTGCTTCAGCCGTTCGCGCCCGGAAGTGTCACCCCGAACGCGCGCTCCCGACGCCACCTTGGTCAGCTAGGGTGTGCGACGGATGAGGACCGATGAGATGAGGACCGAAGAGCTGAGAGAAGTGCTGCTTGGTGTGATGGAGCAGAAGCACCACTGGGCCTGGCCAGGATTCAATCAAGGCTTGGTGCCGAAGTCGCGACTACACGTGCATCTCGAGCAAGAGTTCGGGACCTACGTGCGTGACTTTCCGGTGTTGGTCGCGCGCGCGTACGTGGTGTGTCCGGTGCCAGAGGTGCGCCGAGAGCTGATCGAGAACGTCTTCGAGGAAGAGACCGGCGGGCTCTCGGCGGGGCGACCACATCCCGAGCTCTTTCTGGAGTACCCGCGGGGACTGGGCATGGACCTCGAGCGTTTCGCGGCCGTCGAGTTGTTGCCAGCGGCCCGATATTTTCGCGCGGTAATAGACGCAGCGACGCTCGGGCAGGCTTGGGAGGTCGCGGCAGCCGTGACCACGCTATTCCTCGAGGGCACACGCTACGAGCGCGGAGAGTTGGACCCTAGCGCGCCCAAGCGGCCGCAGCCGGCACTTGAAGAGCACCCGTTGGTCAAGCACTACGGCCTCCCCCTCGAGCGCTTGGCGCTCACGCGCGCACATCGTCAGGTCGAAGACAGTCATCGGGCCGCTGCCTGGCGGAGCCTGCTGGACTACGCTGCGCCCGAGACGTTTGCCTCTGTGGTCAAGTACATGCGGGCAACCCTCGAGGCTTGGCTGGCCTATCGCGACGAAGTCGCCCACGAGTGCGGCCTGCGTCGCGGTGCCGACGGCGCTCCTTATCTCACGGAAACGTAAGCGCTCCGCGGGCGCAGCGGTGCCGAACAGCCTGCAGCTGTTTCCGTGAGGACTAGGGCGCGAGGCGGTGCAGCATGCGCGGGAAGGGAATCGTTTCCCGCACGTGAGGCAAGCCGCACAGCCAGGCGACGGTGCGTTCGATGCCCAGGCCGAAACCGGCGTGAGGGAAGCTGCCGTAGCGGCGAAGGTCGAGGTACCACTCGAACGCCTCCTTCGGCAGTTGGTGGTGGTCGATCATGTGCTCCAGGCGCGTGAGATCGTCTTCGCGTTGCCCACCGCCGATGATCTCGCCGTATCCCTCCGGCGCGAGCACGTCCATGCAGAGCGATAGCTCCGGGTTGGTCGGGTCCTGCTTCATGTAGAACGCCTTCATCGCCGCAGGGTAGCGGTGGACGATGACGGGGCGGTCGAACTTGGAGGAGATCACCGTCTCCTCGTCGGCTCCGAAGTCATCGCCAAACTTCGCGTCATGGCCCTCTGCTCGCAAGATCTCGATGCCTTCGGCGTAGGTGATGCGTGGGAAGGGCGCCTGAATCGACTCCAGCTTGCTGATGTCTCTCTCGAGCGTCTCGAGCTCAGGGCGCCGAGTCTCGAGTACGTGCTTGGCGATGTAGCACAGGAAGTCTTCCGCTAATTGCATGTCGCCATCAAGGTCCATGAACGCGACCTCTGGCTCCACCATCCAGAACTCAGCGAGGTGTCGGCGTGTCTTGCTTTTTTCTGCGCGGAAAGTGGGGCCGAAGCAGTAGGCTTTGCCAACCGCCGCGGCAGCGGCTTCCATGTAGAGCTGCCCACTCTGGGTCAAGTACGCCGGTTGACCGTGGTAATCGGTCTCGAACAACGTGCTCGTGCCCTCGCACGCGTTAGGCGTGAAGATCGGTGCGTCGACCAAGGTGAAGTCCCTTGAGTCGAAGAAGTTTCGCACGGCTTGGATGATTGCGTGCCGGACGCGCAGGATCGCGTGTTGGCGTGTCGAACGCAGCCAAAGGTGCCGATGATCCATGAGGAAGTCGGTGCCGTGGGCCTTCGGGCTGATGGGGAAGTCGACTGCGCCGCCGAGTTGCGTCACGTCCTTCACACCGATTTCGTAGACACCCTTCTGCTTCGGGTGCTCACGCACCTCCCCGAGGATCTGTAGCGACGACTCCTGGGTCAGTCCGCCGGCCATCGTGAACACCTCCGGGCTCACGTCGCCTTGAAAGACCACGCATTGGACCGTTCCGCTGCCGTCTCGGAGCTCGAGGAAGTGCAACTTCTTCGAGCTGCGCATGTTCTTCAGCCAGCCTCGCAGATGAACTGTCTTGCCGACGTGCTGACCCAGGTCACTCACACTCACCGCTTCATGCGTCGTGGCATCGCTCATGTTGACCGCGCATAGCCCAATCGGAGGCGGGTGGCGACTGGTCTGCGATGTTCGAGTAACCCCCCTCGGCGCCTCCGCCGAGTCTGCGTTCGGCACTGGCGAGTCGCTCGGTCCGGCCTGCCTGAACTCTGGATCAACAGCGAGGCGGAGCGACTGCCGCTGCCGTCCGCCTCGGTCCGCCTCCGCCCGCTGCAGCGCCTCTCACCCGCTGGGAACTGGGGAGACCTGACCAAAACTCGGGCAGCCTGACTCGGCGCGGCAAAACACTGGAAATCAAGCAAGTAGGGCACTAGCCTGGCGGGTTGCATGGGAGACGCAGCTACCAAGTTCCGGTCACCGTTTGGCTGGCGAGCAACGAACAGTGCTGGCCGTTGGACAGCGGGCCTGCTGGTGATTGCGTGGAGCGTCGCAGGCTGCGGTGCGGTTTACCCGGAGCTTTCATCTCCGCTGCGGCCGCCTCCCGCTGGACGGGAGCTGACACCGCCACCACCCGACGATTTGCTATTCGTTGGCTTCAAACAAGCGCGCATCCCCACCACTACGCGTGATGGCCGCAAGTGGGACAAGCTTGGCGGCGCGGCGCCGGATCCCTACGCAATCCTGTTCCTCAACGACAAGGAGCTGTTCCGCACACCCGTGCAGAGCAACACCGTCAGCCCGACCTGGCCGAATCAAAAAAAGGCCAACTACCGCATTCCGAACGGCGCGCGGCTGAGGGTCGAGGTTTGGGACTCCAACCCGGTCAACAATCACCCGATTTGCGTCAAGAAGCTGATGAGCCTCAAGGAGGACGCCTATCAAGGAGAAGTCTCGTTCGACTGCGATAGCGGGGCTCAAGTCACCCTGCGCGTCGAGCCGGCCCACGCCAAGATCGGCCTTGGCTTCTATTACGAGCTGCGCACCGAGGACGTCTTCATCAGTCGTGTGATTCCGGAGTCGCCGGCTGGACGAGCGGGCATCGCCAAAGGCGACCAGGTGCTGGAAATCCAGGATAAACCTGTTGCGAACTTCGATGACGGTGACGCTCAAAGTTTGGTGAACGCGAACGCTTCGACAGGCGTCAAGCTCAAGCTGCGCAAGCCGACGGGTGACCTCAAGACCGTCACCCTGAAGAACGGTCCAATCTACCCAGTCTCCACCGACGGCGTTGCAATCGACTGACACGCCTGAGCGTGACCATCCGGCAACCAACAGTTCTCCCACCGGCGCGACAGCCGCTAAGAGCTGGGGACGTGAGGTGTGAGCGAGCGTTGCCTCGCTGGGTTTCGCGCACTAGGAGGTAGTCATGACCGCCTGGCCTCCCCAGCACCTTCCGATTGAGGCGCGCTGCGTGTTCTTGACGCGTCCGACCCACGAAGCGTTCAGCGTGCGTGGGCCGGATCGCAAGTCTTGGCTGAATGGCCTGCTCACGAACAACGTGACGAGGGTCCGGCCCGGGCAGGCGGGGTGGGGGCTTGCGCTCACGAAGCAAGGCAAGATCCAGAGCGAGCTGTGGTTGGTCGAAAGCGACGACGAGCTGTTGGTGTTCACTCCGCCCGGGCAAGCCTCCTCCCTGGTGGAGTTGCTCGATCGCTTCTTGATCATGGAAGACGCCGAGCTCGAGCTGGCGCGCGATCAGCGGCTCATCGTGCTGGTTGGCCCTGACGCCCAGCGTTGCGCTGAGCTGGCTCCTGGAGCGTGGGGGCTATTCGACGCTACCGGGATGGGAGGTGCGCTGGTTGCGGTGCGAGAAGACGACCTTGCTGCCACCGAAGCGCGTTTCCGCGACGCAGGTGCCATGGCACTCGAGGATGCCGCGTGGAGCGCGCTGCGCGCCGAGCGCTACTTGCCAGAGTGGGGCGTAGACTACGCGGTGGAGAGCAATCCCCATGAAGCCGGCATCGCCCATCGAGCGCTGGGGCAAGGGCCCGTGGACTGGGACAAAGGTTGCTACCTTGGACAAGAGGTGGTGTGCATGCAGGACATGCGCGGCAAGGTGCGGCGTAGCCTCTTTCCAGTGTGGATCGAGGGGGCCGCGCTCCCGCCCAGCGATGCTGAGGTGACCGACGCTGCGGGACTGGCTGTCGGCCAACTGCGCTCGCGCGTGATGGCTCCCAATCAGCGTGGCGTGCTCGGCTTTGCGCTCCTCAAGACGACGGCGCTCGAGTCCGAGCTCAACGTCGCGGGCAATCCGACCAAGCTGCTTGGCGGCGCTTGACTCGCCAGGTCGCGGCGCCAGCGTGGCGGTGCTAGCGTCGCTCTCCAAGGACTCCATGAGCGATCGCAAGGCTTTTCCGATTCACGTCCCCGAGGCTTCCAGACGCACCGCGAGCGGCCTGCTCGTAGCCGACGGGGCGCTAGGCTTGGTCGCTGGAACTCCGCTGGTGCGGCTTGGTCGGATCCACGACGGGGCTGCGCAAGTGTGGGCCAAGGCTGAGTTCGTCAACGCGGGTGGCAGCGTCAAAGATCGACCAGCGCTCTCGATGATCCTCGCGGCAGAGCGCGAAGGAAAGTTGAAGGCGGGGTCGAGCATCATCGAGGCGACCAGCGGCAACACTGGCATCAGCCTCGCGATGATCTCGGCAGTGCGTGGTTATCGCTGCGTGCTCGTGATGCCTGAAGACATGAGTCTCGAGCGTCGCTACATCCTGCGCGCGTACGGGGCAGAAATCGTGCTCACAGCCGCGCAAGACGGCATGGCGGGGGCGGTGAAGCGCTCTCAAGAACTGATGAAGTCGACCCCGGGTGCGTTCATGCCCAGTCAGTTCTCGAACACGGCGAACCCCATGGCGCACGCGCGCGGAACCGCGCTCGAAATTCTCGAACAGCTGGATGGTGACGTCGCGGCTTTCGTTGCCGGCGTGGGCACTGGAGGCACGATCACGGGTGTTGGCGCCGTGCTGAAGCAGAAGGTCGGTAAAGCGCTGAAGGTCGTCGCCGTGGAGCCAGCTGCCAGTGCGGTGTTGAGCGGCAATCGACCGGGGATGCATGGCATCCAAGGCTTGGGCGCCGGGTTCGTGCCCGAAATCCTCGACCGTGACTTGCTCGACGAGGTGATCGGGGTCAGCGATGTGGCCGCCGAGCGCATGGTGCGTCGCCTCGCGCGAGAAGAGGGGCTGTTGGTTGGGCCTTCGTCGGGCGCCAACGTCCACGCTGCCATCGAGGTCGCGAGCCAGCTCGAACGCGGTAACGTAGTCACCGTGCTGTGTGACTCCGGCGAGCGCTACCTGTTCTAGGCGTTGCGGTTCGGGCCATGTTCACGGCGCGCGTGAAGTGGTCGCCGCTTCTGCTCCCCACGCAGCCGTGAATTTTGGGGGGGAGGCGCGTTGGTTTGGCCGCCTGGGCCGCGTTTTCGAACAGCTGTGCTAGAGCAGGCGCCGATGTCGCGTGGTTTCGAGCTCCCCGCTAGCGTCCCACTCGCTGAGCAGCGGGGTGATACGTTTGCAGCACTGGTCGCGGTCATGCGGCGCCTGCTGGCAGACGATGGTTGTCCTTGGGATCGCGAACAATCACCCGAGTCATTGCGCGACTACGTGCTCGAAGAGGCGTGTGAGGTGATCGACGCCATCGACGGCGGCGACCGTGGCGAGCTCTGCGAAGAGCTGGGAGACCTGGCCTTTCAGGTCGTTTTCCTTGCGGAATTAGCGCGTCGTGAGGGGGCGTTTGGTCCTGACGATGCGCTGCTCGGGATCTGTGAAAAGCTGGTGCGTCGGCACCCTCATGTCTTCGCGGAGCCTGCGATCGATGCAGCGGATGAAGCGGCTCGCGCGCGTATCGCGAGCCGTTGGGAGGAAATCAAACGCGAGGAGAAAGGCTGGCGGCCTCTCTTGGCAGGCGTCCCACGCTCGCTGCCCGCCCTACGTCGCGCCCACTCGATTTCGCAGAAGGTCGCGCTCGTCGGATTTGACTGGCCCGATGCGTCCGGGTCCAGAGCCAAGCTGACTGAGGAGCTGGACGAGCTGGACCAGGCGCTGGCGGAGGAGAACACCGACGAAGCCGAGGCGGAGTTTGGCGACGTGCTGTTCGCGTTGGTGAACCTCGCGCGGCACCGCGGAGTCGATCTAGAGCGGGCGCTCCGTCGGACGTGTGACAAATTTCAGAATCGCTTCGCTTTCGTGGAGGATGCCGTGCGGAATCGGCACGGTGACTGGCCGCGAGACGAGCGGGGCAAACCGACAGCGGGTCTTCAACTCACCGAGCTGGATCGCTACTGGGACGAAGCCAAGGCGCGCGAGCGTAAGAAGGAGTGAGTATGAGCGCAGAGTTGCATCCAGTGGCGCGTTTCCCCGAGGAGTGGCGCGAGGTGTTGCAGAGCCTCGGGGAGAAGCCCTATCGCGCAGGTCAGGTTTTCCGCTGGATTCACCAGCGTGGGGTCATGGATCCGGAGCAAATGACGGATCTGGGCAAGGCCTTGCGGGCGCGACTTTCGGAGTCGGGCTTGGCTGACCCGTTCAACGTCGCCGAGGTCCTTCGTTCCAAGGACGGCACGCGCAAGCTGCTTCTGGAGCTCGCCGATGGTGGACGCGTCGAGTGCGTGCTGATCCCGATGACGCGGGAGGCCGCGCAAGGCGAGAGCCCGGCCGAGGACGCTGACGCGGCCGCAGCGAGCCTCGATCCCGACGACGAGGCTGCTCCGCGAGAGCGCGTGACGCTCTGCATTTCCACGCAGTACGGCTGCGCAATGGGTTGTGTGTTCTGCGCCAGCGGGCAGGCAGGTCTCCAGCGTGGGCTGCGCGCGGACGAGATCGTCGCGCAGGTGTTGGTGGCGAAGCGCTACCTCGAGCCCGACGAAGATCTGCGAAACCTCGTGTTCATGGGCATGGGTGAGCCGCTACACCACTACGACCAGACGCTGCGGGCGATCCAGCTCATCACTCACCCCGAGGGCCTGGGTATGAGCCCACGACGAATCACGGTGAGCAGCGTCGGCCTGGTCCCTGGGATCCGACGTCTCGGCGAGGACTTCGGGGGCAAGGTAGGGCTGGCCATCAGCCTTCACGCGCCTGACAACGAGACACGGAGTCGGATACTGCCGATGAATCAGCGTTTCCCCGTGGAAGAATTGATCCAGGCCCTGCATGACTACCCGCTGCCGGTTCGGCGTCGTATCACCATTGAGTACACGTTGATCGATGGCGTGAACGACAGCTCGGCTCACTGTGATCGATTGATCGACTTGCTATCGGGGTTGCGCGTCAAAGTGAACCTCATCCCAATGAATCCGATCTCCGCTTCCGACCTCAAGGCGCCGAGTGCGGCACGGGTGACAGCTTTTCGGGAGCGGCTGGCTGACGCGGGCGTCAGCTGTTTCGTGCGGGTGCGCCGCGGTGACGACGTGGATGCGGCTTGCGGACAGCTCGCGCTCCAAGGGGAGCCGATCAAGTTGCGCAAGAAGTTCGAGGGGCAGTAGCGCTCATAGCGCCGGGAAAAACGCGCACGTGCACCCGCGGCGAGCGTGCCCTGGGCAAACCTCGAGTCTCCGCTATCCTCGGGCGATGAGCGAAAAGGATGTGGTGACACGCGCGCGAGAGTGGATGGCCCAAGACCCGAGCGCCGCGGATCGCGACGAACTCTCGGCACTCATCGCGGAGGACAAGCGGGACGAACTCGAGGAGCGCATGGGCGCGGAACTCGAGTTCGGAACAGCGGGGCTGCGCGGCATCGTTGGTGCCGGTCGTTCGCGGATGAACCTCGCGAATGTGATTCGCACCACTCGGGGGCTCGCAGACTACCTGTTGGCGCGAGTTCCAGACGCCAAGACGCTGCCTGTGGTCATCGGGCGCGACGGTAGGCTGTCGAGCCCTGAATTCATGAACGCGACCCAGCAAGTGCTTGAGGGCGCGCGTATCCCGGTGCGTTACTTCGAGGCGCCCGTGCCAACCCCGATTGTCGCCTATGCCGCGCGGCAACTCTCCGCGAGTGCCGCGGTTTGCATCACGGCGAGCCACAACCCTCCAGAGTACAATGGTTACAAGGTCTACGCTTCGAACGCGGCGCAGATCGTACCCCCAGTCGACGGCGAGATTGCTCAGCGTATCGGGCGTGTGGAGTCCGCCTCACAGGTCAAGCTTGGCGGCGCCGGGGAGCTGTCCGAAGCGATCCCTTCGACGCTAATCGATCGCTACTTTTCGGAGCTCGACGCGCTTCGACCGAAGGTGCGAGTCGACCGCGACTTCGCGGTCGTCTACACCCCGATGCACGGAGTCGGAGGAAAGTTCGTGCTACGTGGGCTGGAGCAAGCTGGCTTCCGTCGCGTCCATGCGGTGGCTGAACAATTCGAGCCGGACGGGCATTTCCCTACGGTGAAGTTTCCAAACCCCGAGGAGAAAGGCGCGCTGGATCTCTCGCTGGCGCTCGCCGCTGAGTGCGATGCCGAGCTGATCCTCGCGAATGATCCCGACGCTGATCGCCTGGCGGTGTGTGTGAAGACATCTAGCGGGCGCTGGGTCCAGCTCACCGGCAATCAGATCGGCGTGCTGCTGGCTGACTTCATGCTCGCCGCGTCGCCAACGACTCCGCGCCGCATGGTGATCTCGAGCATCGTCTCGAGCCCGATGCTGGGCGACTTGGCGAAGCACTACGACGCCCACTGGGATCAAACGTTGACCGGTTTCAAGTGGATCTGGAACGCGGCCATGGATCTCGAAGCCAAGGGAGGCGTGAGCTACGTCTTCGGCTTCGAGGAGGCGATTGGCTATTCCGCGGGGCACCTCGTGCGTGACAAGGACGGCATCAGCGCGGCGGTGCTGTTCGCCGAGCTGGCCGCGGCGCTCAAGGCTCAAGGTTTGAGCGTCGTGGAGCGACTCCACCAGCTCTATCGAGACCATGGGCTCTGGGTCAGCACTCAGAAGAGCATCACCATGCCGGGGTCCGAAGGGGCTCAAGCAATCGCCGCGGCGATGGAGCGGCTGCGGCAGACCCCCCCGAAGCAGGTCGGCGATGCCGAGGTGCTCACCGTGACCGACTACCAGCAAGGTGCAGAGCAACGCCCGCGCTGGCTTACCCGAGCGAACCTCGTCGCGATCGAGCTAGCGGTTGGTCGTATTCTCGTGAGACCGAGCGGAACTGAGCCGAAACTGAAGATCTACGTGGACCTTCGCCAGCGGCTCGACGGCGACCAGTCCGTCACTGGCGCCGAGGAAGAGCTCGCTGCGCGCGCCAAGAGCGTGGCCGAGGACGTTGCTACGCTGCTCGAACTCGGCTAGTCGGTATCAAAGGGGATCACCTCACTCGACTCGAGGTGAGGGATCCCCGCTTTCAGCGCATCGAAGATCGGCTCTTTGCTGCCGACGACACTGATCAGCAGGTCCTTGGGTGTAAGCCTGCGTAGGCTCTGATTGGCCTGGGAGAGTGTCACGGCGGCGACTCGTTGGGTGTACTCCGTGTGGTAGCCGTCGGGGAGACCGTAGAGTTCCATGTCGAGCAGCTGGCCCACGCGTTTGGAGGAGCTGTCCACCGCGAACGCATGCGACCGCACCAGATACGCTTTGACCCAGTCCAGCTCTTCCTGGGTGATGCCTTCCCTGACCCACGCTTCGAACAACTCGAGTTCCAGCTGAATACAAGCCAGTGCGTCGTCTGCCTTTGGGAAGGTCCACATGCTGAAGCTGCGTCGACGCCGGTCTACCGGTAGGCTGGCGTAGGCGCCGTAGGACCACCCCCGCTTGCCTCGTACCTCTTGGGTGAGGCGCGACGTGAAGGTCCCCCCGAACACGGTATTCGCGACGTGCAGCGGGATGTGGTCTGGGTCGTGGGGATGGCTCCCCAGGCACCCAATCAGGATCTGCGTTTGCGTGCGTTCTGGCTTGTCAACGAACACCAGATGACGACCAGGACGCTGGGTCGGCTCGGGCGTCGGATCGGTCAGCGCGTTGCCTCGGGGTAACGTTGCTGAGAGTCGCTCCGCGAAAGCGCGGGCCGTTGCTTCGTCGATGTCCCCGGCTACGGCCAGCACCAAGTTCTCGGGACAGAACAGCTCTCGGTAGCGCTGCTGCAGGTCTTCGAGCTGAATCGCCGCGAGCGTCGTCTTGGTACCCCCGGTCGGGCGTGCGTAGGGGTGCCCAGCGAACAAGCGTCGCGCGAACCAGCGCCGCGCGAGGCTTCGATCGCTGTCGAGCACCTCCACCAACTCGCTCAGCGCTTCTCGCTTCAGGCGTTCGAATTCCTCGGCGTCGAGGCCGGGCTTCAACACGACGTCGGACAGCACGTCGAGGAACGCGTCCAAGTTGCGTGAAATAGTCGTGCCGTGGACGCCCGAGGTGCTCTGGCCGACGTCGACCCAGATCGCCGCGCCGAGGCGATCAATCCGTTCATCCAGTACGCGGGGTGTAGCGCCACCGCCCGTCCTGCGCATCAGGCGGAACAGTAGCCTGGTTAGTCCTTCCTTTCCGGGAGGATCCACAACGGAACCGATCCTGAGCGCTAAGCTGCAGTGGACGAGTGGGAGTGCCGCGTCGTGCTCGAGGAGGACCGGGATCACGCGGCCTCCTGACCGTCACGGCTCGGACGCACCATCACCACGCTACGCTGCTCGGGACGGAGGTAGCGTCGTGCGGCGCGCAGCAAGTCGCTGGGAGTCACGCGTTGCATGGCCTCCAGCCGCTCGAAGGCCGCCCCCGGCCGGCCAAGAACTGTTTCATAGAAGCCGATCGTGCTTGCGCGGCCGTCGACGTTCTCGAGTCCACCAAGAAGCCCGAGCTCCATGCGAGCACAAGCCCGCTCCAGTTCTGGAACGGGGACAGGCTCTCGGATGAGTCGCTCCAGTTCGCTGTCGATCACTTCCAAAAGCTGTTCCCCGCGGATACCCTCGCGGCCCGAAGCGTAGACCTCCATCAGTCCCGGATCCCGAAATGGGCCGAGGAAGGTGCGGACCTCGCTCGCGAGCTCGAGTTCGGTGATCAAGCGATCGTAAAGCCGGCTCGCTCGTCCGCCAGAGAGCACCTCGTTGAGCACGGCGAGCGCCGGGTGGTCGTAGTCTCCCAGTGCCGGCGCGTGGTACGCTACGGCGACCTTCTGCGTGGAGGTCGGCTGCGTCAGCTCGACGCGGCGTTCTGCGGTTTGCGCCGGCTCGGGCCAGCTCTCCTCAACGGGGAGTTCGAACGGCTTGAGCTCAGCATAAGCATCCGCCATTTGCTTCAGCAGTTCTGCTGGGCTCACGTCACCGACAACGACCACGCATGCGTTGTTTGGTGCGTAGTAGGCCTCATAGAACTGACGGCAGTCTTCGGTGGTGAAACCCTCGATGTCAGTCATCCAACCGATGGTCGGGTGATGGTACGGGTGAGTCGTGTACGCCGTCGCCCAAAGCACCTCATTGATCGCGCCCTCCACGTCATCGTCGACGCGATAGCGACGTTCGTTGGCTACGACCTCCTTCTCGCTCTCGACCTGCGGTTCTTTGAGCACGAGCGCCCCCATGCGCTCTGCTTCCAAGCGGATCACGAGCGGCAGTTGGTCGCTCGGCACGGCGATGTTGTAATGCGTCCAGTCGAGCCACGTGGACGCGTTGGTGTCCGCGCCAGCTTCCTCCAAACGCCGATCGAACTCGCCCTTCGGCAGGTTCTCCGTCTCGTTGAACATCAAGTGCTCGAACAGGTGCGCGAGGCCGGTCTTGCCCTCTCGCTCATGGCGCGAACCCACGCGGAACCAAGTGTGATAGGCGACGACCGGCGCGGTATGGTCCTCGCACACAAGGACGTCGAGCCCGTTGCCCAGGCGAAACCGCTCGATGCTGAGCTTGGGTCCGAAGGCGGCGGAGCCGAGATGACTGACTTGCTGGGCTGCATTGAGGGTCGCGTTGAGGGCGTCTAGCGCGTCTCGATCCATGCTCTCTCCAGTTGCTCGTTGACGTGAGTGGCTCTGGTTGTCGCGAGCCCACGAATGACGGACTAGCTCGACTCTACGAGGCGCGAGGAACTGACGGGAAGCCGAATCACGCTGCCGCCGGCTCTAACCCTGGTTTAGGAATCGAGCTTGAGAATCGCCAGGAAGGCTTCCTGCGGTACGTCGACCTTACCGAACTGCTTCATGCGGCGCTTGCCTGCTTTCTGCTTCTCCAGCAGCTTGCGCTTTCGCGAGATGTCACCGCCGTAGCATTTGGCCGTGACGTCCTTACGCAGGGCGCGCACGTTGGTGCGTGCGATGATTTTTGCCCCGATCGCGGCCTGGATGGCCACGTCGTACTGCTGTCGCGGCACCAACTCCTTCATTTTGGCGGCAAGCGCTCGACCTCGGTGCTGTGAGAACGCGCGATGCACGATCACGCTCAGGGCGTCGACGGGCTCGCCATTGACCATGATATCCAGTTTCACCAAGTCGTCCGCGCGGTAGCCCGTGAGCTCGTAGTCCATGCTCGCGTAGCCGCGGGATGCGCTCTTCAGCTTGTCGTGGAAGTCCAGGATGACTTCTGAGAGCGGCAGCTCGTACGTCACCACGACGTGATCTTGGGTCGCGAAGTGGATGTTCTGCTGGATCCCTCGACGTTCCTCACACAGCGCGACGACGGCGCCGACGTACTCCGCTGGAACGTGCACGACCACTTTCATGATCGGCTCTTCGATGCTGTCGATTTCGCCCACGGGCGGCATCTTCGAAGGGTTGTCCACGCGCACCATCTCACCCTTTACCCATGCGTGGTAGACGACGGAGGGAGCAGTGGTGATGAGATCCAGGTTGTACTCACGCTCAAGTCGCTCCTGGATGATCTCCATGTGAAGTAATCCGAGGAAGCCGCAGCGGAAGCCGAAGCCGAGCGCGTCCGACGTATCAGGCTCGAAGACGAAGGAGGAGTCGTTCAAGTGCAGCTTGCCAAGCGCGTCTCGCAGATCCTCGTAGTCTGCGGAGTCCGTTGGGTACACACCGGCGAACACCATCGGCTTCACCTCCTTGAAGCCCGCAAGCGCCGTGGTCGAGCCGTTGACGGCCGTCGTGATGGTGTCGCCGATCTTGCAGTCTTCAACGCTCTTCATATTGCCGGCGAGGAAGCCTACTTCTCCTGGCCCAAGCTCCTTGAGCGAGGCGGGGTGGGGCGAGAAGCAGCCGATCTCGGTGACCTCGTAGGTGCGACCGGTGGCAAGCATCCGCACTTTCTCGCCCTTCTTTAGCGTGCCGTTGACGACGCGCACCATGACGACGGCACCGCGGTACGAGTCGTACCAGCTGTCGAAGATCAGCGCTTGCAAGGGAGCCTCAGCATCACCCTTGGGCGGCGGGATACGTTCGACGATCGTCTCCAGCAACTCGGGCACGCCAACCCCCGTCTTGCCGCTGACCATCATCGCGCCGCTGCAATCGAGGCCAATCACCTCCTCGATTTGTTCGGCCGTTCCGTCCACATCACTCGACGGTAGGTCGATCTTGTTGAGCACGGGGATCAACTCGAGATCGTTCTCCAATGCGAGATACACGTTGGCGACGGTCTGCGCCTGCACGCCTTGGGTGGCGTCGACCACGAGTAGCGCGCCTTCGCACGCGGCCAGGCTTCGGCTGACCTCGTAGCTGAAGTCGACGTGACCAGGTGTGTCGATCAGCTGGAGTTGATAGGTCTGGCCATCCTTCGACTTGAAGGGCAGGCGAACGTTCTGTGCTTTGATCGTGATGCCGCGCTCGCGCTCGAGCTCGAGCTTGTCCAGGAACTGCTCTTTCTTCTCACGCGCAGACAGCGCACCGGTGACGTCCAGGATGCGATCAGCCAGCGTCGACTTGCCGTGATCGACGTGAGCAATGATGGAGAAGTTGCGGATGTGACTGGTGTTCGCCATGACGGTAGAGTTCTTGAGAGCGCCGGCGAGAGAGCGTGAAGGTCTGACTTCACGCGACCCGCCGTGTCGACTGCACGTTGGTTGGGGAGCGAGACGCGCGCCGACCACTTCGCGGAGCATGCGAGGGCACTCGCGAAGAAAGGATTCGCCTCCCTAGCGCCGAACCAATGAACGGCAAAACGGGAAAGCGCGTTCGAAGTCGGTTTCGACGCTCCGCCTGGGTATGACTCGGGTGCTTTGTCTCACCGCCGCGTGGGCACCCACTCGTGAGTCTGCTGCGGGTGGTCGCGCGCGATGTCTGCGTTCACTTCTTGCCAGGTGCCGGTGCTGGAGCGTCCGCGAGAGTCATCTGCCCCGGCAACGCGTGCTCGTAGTGCTTCAGCACTAAGTCGATGCCCTCGCGAATGTAGACGGCGACCGGAACCTTCGTACGGTCGTGCAGCATGCGCAGTTTGTCGTTCTGCTCCGGCGTGATGTAGACCGTCGTCGAAATCTTCTTACGTGACATGGGTGGTTCCCGGCGAGGCGCTGAGCGCGGGGCGGACGCGGTCAGACGGAGTGTGCAGCGACTGCAGTTACATTAGATTCCCATACGTGTATTGTCAATCCACCACGTTTGGCGCCGCAATTGGCAAAACGCAATTAATTCAGGTGTTTAGGCCTCTGGGCTGGGCGGCCGACGGGGGCAAGAACGTTGCGTCCGTTCAGTCTCTGCGCGCAGCCATTGGCCCCGCTCCGGGCCGGCTGCGTGGCCGGATGGCGGAACCTGAAGCTGGGGCCCGGCAGCGGTGAACCGCGCGAGCGGGTGCGCGCGCCGCGAGACAGCGGGGTGAAGGACGCACCGGCGTGCCTCACCCCCCGATCCCCCGACCTGTCATACTTCGATGGGGTCGTTATCCGAACGGATGCGCACTCGCGTCTGGTGCGACGCTTGCCACGCTCAGGGGCGCCGCCTACGATGCCCCACTGGCACCGGCAGACCTGATCGCGCCGTGCTAGTTGCTTCATGAGCTTGATGCCATCAACACTTACTGGACCGAGGGATAAGTGAGGGGAATCGTTGTGTGTTCGCAGGAGCATCCAAGCTCCCGGTGGCGCCTCCACTTGGTGCGATCGTTTGGGCTCGCGTGCGCGTTGGTTGGTGCGACGGCGTGCAGCGCGTCGGTGTCCACTGCGTCCAGCCCAGACGGCGACGGAGTCCAACGTCGAGATACGGCAATCGTTCACGAGGACTGCGACCTCGACAAAGGTCAGAAGACCGACGTCAACGGTGATGGGCGCCCAGACATCACGGTC
>JBFXBK010000185.1:0-17142 GCA_050183255.1 Polyangiaceae bacterium
CGCGGCGACAGGTGCCGATAGAGGTCTCGACGTAGCAGTTGAGTGAGGGCAGCCCAGGCAGGGTGCGGTCTTGCTCGATGTCGAGCACCCGCAACTGGCGTTCGAACTGGCCCGCGAAGTGGGAGCCATGATCGTGGATCACCTTCGTTGGTTTGCGCCCAGTGCGCGCCAGCACCTGGCCGAAGACCTTGCTGGTCCAGCGGGAGTCGACGTCCCAACCATCGTAGACGCGGAGCTCGAGCCGCTCGCGGGTGTGGATGTCGAGGACCATGAGGACTTGGACCCAGACGTCTTTCGCGGTCTTCACCGCGAAGTAGTCGAGAGCCCAGACGGCGTCCTTCGCTGCAGACTGGTAGCGTTCGAAGTCCAACTTCCCATGACCTGGGTGCGGAGAGAAGCCGTGGTCTTTGAGTACGCGCTGGACGGTGCGTGCGTGGACCCGGATCCCCATGCGCCGCAGCTCTTCGGAGATACGCTTCTGCCCCCAGGCGCCGTTCTCACGCTTCAGAGTGACGATGAGTTCCTCGATCCGGGGATCTAGCGTCGGACGTCCACCGGTGTTGGGTGGGACGTACTTGCGCTTCCTGAAGATGCTTGCCCAACGACGAATGGTCGGGATCGGTGCCGAGAGGAAATAGCGTTGGAACGGTTCATCGCCGCGCGTGAGCATGTAGGCGAAGACTTGCGCTGCCCGCTCTTTCAGCGGTCGCTTTCGTCCGGGTTTCCTGATCGAGTTGCCGCCTGAAGCTTCATCGCGCTTCAGCCGCAGCTCAAGGACGTCGAGCTGGGCCTTGAGGGCGATGTTCTCCCGATACAGCCGAGCGGCTTCGGGGATGGTGGAGTTGCGCGGTAGGCGGCTGACCTTGTCGACTGCCGTGATGAGGCAGTGATAGAACCCGAACTCGAGGGAGCGGAGCAGTAGCGACAGCACCGCGGTAGTGTCGGAGATCTACTCGCCGTCGTAAATGTGCGTCCGGTGCCTACAGAGATCACCGCGCGGAAACGAAATGTGGCCCGCCCGAAGGAAAGCGAGTGGGCGGACGTTGCCACCCAGCATCGGGCCGCGCCGTCGGCTAGCTCACTCCTAGGTGCCTCTGGGACACTTGGGGAAGCGCCTAGCCGGGTGCGCCCGTGAGGCGATTCCACGGCTTTGCTCGGGGGCGAGTACTAGATGGCAATCTACTTGGGACGCTGCAGCGCCAGACTACGACGGAGTCTGGTTGACAGGGCCCGCATGTCAAAGCATGCATCAATGCTGATGGACGACGTTCTTGATGACTTGGTCCGCGCGGCGCGCCGATGTGCACGGGCGTCAAAGCGCTTGGAGCGCGATACGGTGCTTGACGGGCTCCCGGTTCGGCTCGCCGCTGCCATCGGCGCGATGGGTCGCGCTTGGTCCGGGTCGTGGATTGGCTACCACTCGAGAGTCTACACCGAAGGACTCCGAGATCGTCGCCCGGGGGAGAGCTTCGATTCCGAGTGGGGAGCCGGGGGTGGATTTGCTAGCACCATGAGAGGGGAATGGGCCGAATACGATGTGGATACCGTGCGGAAAGCGACGTTGGCGGAAGCGAACGTGAGCGACGAGGAATGGCGTGAACTGGCTTCGATAGCGCACGAAGTTGGGGACACCTTCGACGACGTGAAGGGGGACGTGCTCCCTACGCTGGATGCGGTTCTAGCAACACACGCCGACAACACCATTCAGGGTATTCGGGCTGATATCGCCTCTCTGAAGAGCCACAATTCGCAGCGCAGCTTTGTGATGGCGCTGGCGCCCAAACAGTACATGTCCCGCGACGGGCGTGCGATGAATGAAGGATTGCAGGTACCCGCCCACGTCCAGCTCCAGGTCGAGCTTGCCGAGCACCTCTCGTACGGAATGCAGATCGACGAACTCGGGAAGCAGATTCGTCATGTGACGAAATACCTTGAGAAGAGGCACAAGATGAAAGGTAGATCCGTGGCTCGAACTGACGGCAAGATCTTCATTGGCCACGGCAGATCCCATGTGTGGCGCGATCTCAAGGACTTCGTCCAGGACCGGCTGAACTTGTCCTGGGACGAGTTCAACCGTGAGCCCACTGCGGGCATGTCTTCAAAGGAGCGCCTGCTGGAGATGCTCGACGGTGCGTCCTTCGCTTTTCTGGTGATGACGGCAGAAGACGAACAGGCAGACGGCACACGGCACGCCCGCTCCAACGTGATCCACGAGGTGGGCCTCTTTCAAGGGCGGCTCGGGTTCGAGCGAGCGATCGTCCTGCTCGAAGAGGGATGCGAGGAGTTCTCCAACATCATCGGGGTGACGCAGATCCGGTTTCCCTCCGGCAACGTCAAGGCTCAGTTTGAGGACATACGTCGCGTCCTTGAGCGGGAAGGGATCCTGCACCCATAGGGCTGATACGAACCCTGCGCCTAGGCGCCCCAACGGCGACTACGGAGGACGTGCGCGCGTTGGATCGCGCGCCCGCGGTTGTAGCAGTCCACGCGCTCCTCTGGAGGCGGGTGTGAACAGAACATCCCGGTGCACCCGATCGCGTGCGCAAAGTGCCGTTGTAGCGTTACTACTCGCCTGACCCACTCCTGACGGGTTGAAGGTTCCGTGATGCGATCTCCGCGAGGAGATTGCGATGTCGAGCAAGTCAGATGGGCTTCGAAAACGGATAGCGGCGTTTCGGGCGGCGCGCAGCCGAGGACCGGTACCAAAGCCGCTTCAGCGCGAGGTGGTGGCGTGGGCGCAACGTGAGCGTGAGCGCGGCCGGAGCTGGGAGTCACTAGCGGGAGCGCTTGGGCTTGGCTTCGATACGGTGCGGAAATGGTGCGAGGGCAGCAGCGTCGTCGCACATGTGCGCCCGGTACGTGTGGTCGAGCGCAAGCCGGTCAGCGCGCCCGACCCCGGGCCGGAACTCGAACTGATCACGCCCGCTGGCTATCGAGTGCGCGGGCTCACGCTATCGCAGCTCGAAGCGCTGCTGCGAGGTCTGTCTTGATCCTCGCGGCAAGTCGGCAGAGCCGTGTGTTCGCGTACGCCGCGCCTGTCGATCTTCGCAAGGGCTATGACGGCCTGTTTGGCTTGGTGCAGCGCGATCTGAAGCAGGATCCGCTTTCCGGAGATCTGTTCCTCTTCGCGAACCGCCGACGCAACGCGTGCAAGGTGTTGCTGTGGGATGGCAGCGGCCTGTGCATCTTTCAGAAGCGGCTTGAGCGTGGACAGTTTGCGTCGCTGTGGCGCCAGGACGGCGGCAGCGTCGAACTTACGACGAGTGAGCTCGCGCTCTTCATCGAGGGCTGCGAGCTGGTGGGCACGCGCTCGTTGTCTCCGCGGAGAATCGAACTGAAACCCCTTGCAGAGCAGATCGTGGTGTGATCTAAACAGGCTCGTGGACATCGAGCGTGAGCGCGATATCGAGCAGCTTCGGCTGATCGCGCGCACGCAGCAGAAGCAGATCGAGCAGCTGCTGCGCGTCGTGAACGCGAAGAGCAAGGAGCTCGAGGCGTTGAAGGGTGACCCCAACGAACTGCAGCAAACGCTCGAGTTGCTCGCACGCTTGCAGGCGCAAGTAGACCACGGGAAGCCGAAGGCGAAGCGCAAGGCAAAGGGCGAGAAGAAGCAGCGGGAGCGTTTCGGGAACACCTCTCAGCCGAAGCTGAAGCAAACCGAGCAGGTATTCGAGCTCGATGCATCCGAGCGGAAGTGCCCGGAGTGCGGCGGAGAAGCCGAGCTGATCGGTGAGGACGTGTCTGAGCTCGTTGACTGCATCCAGGTCAGCTACCACCTCAAGCGTGTGATCCAGCGCAAGTACGCTTGCAAGTGTGGCAAGCACCTGTGCACCGCCCCTGGTCCGGAACGAGCCACACCCGGCAGCCGCTACTCACTCAACTTCGCCATCAAGGCGTGCAGCGACAAGTACTGCGATCACCTCCCGCTCAGTCGCCAAGTCCGCATTGCCGCGCGGTACGGTTTGGATATCACGAGCCAGACGCTGTGGGATCTCTCGAACGCCATCTGCCGGCAGCTGGAACCCACCTCCGCGCGCCTGCTCGAGTTAGCGCTCACGGCCAACTGGATCGGTCTCGACCAAACGAGCTGGCCAAGCCTCGACGGCAAGAAGGACAAGCCCTGGCAGATGTGGGCGATCACGACCGATCGCATCGTCTGCCATCGCATCCGCGACAACAAAGGGGCCGCGACGTTTCTAGACCTGGTCGGCGACTACCGCGGCGTGATCGTGTGCGACGCGCTGAGCACGCACGGCGCTGCTCAACGTGATGGGCCTGGTTTTCAGCTGGCTGGGTGCTGGGCTCACGTCTTCAGGAAATTCCGCGAGGCAGAACCGGACCATCCACAAGCGAGCAAGATGCTCGAGTGGATTGGGCGCTTGTACGAGATCGACGAACAGGCGGCATCGCTCGAGGAACGCCGGAAGCTGCGCGCTAGCGACTCGATCAATGTCCTCACGGAAATGCGCGAGTGGCTATTGAGCCAGGCCGTGCCCAAGTCGCTGTCGATCGGCAACGCGTCGATGTACACACTATCCAACTGGGAGCGCCTCACTCTCTTCACCAAGCATCCGGACTTGCCGCTCGACAACAACGGAACCGAGCGCGCGATCCGTGGCCCAGTCGTCGGTCGCAAGAACCACTACGGCTCGAAGAGCCGACGTGGAACCGAAGTCGCGGCAACGATGTACACGCTCATCGAGACCGCAAAGCTCAACGGCGTGGACCCCATGGGCTACCTGAAAGAGGCCGTGCTCGCCTCACGCCGCGGCGAGATCTTGCTCCCCTGGGAACTGGTCTGAGGCGCTCGCCGCGCCCGACCAGCGCATCAGCCCCAACAAACCTGGCGCTGCCGATCCGAGCGGCACGCGAAAACGCCCATTTCTCCCGCGTACGGGTCAGGCGAGCAGTAACGTTGTAGCGTCATGTCCCAACCTAAATGCTCGGCGATGACGCCTGCCCAGGTATCCGCGTCACACTCTGCTTCGATGGGCGTCATTGGCTCTGCGCGCTCGGCCTGGAGTGCATGACCGATCTCGTGGGCGACGACGTACTGGATTCCTGCGCGCGCGACCTGCTCGTACGTGTAGACACTCGAAGGATCGCGCATCTGCGCAAGCACGGCATCATACGGGGCGAGCGGGTGGAGGTAGTCGTTGAACACTGTGTTTGCGAGTAGCACTTGGTCGGCTTGCCCCACGGCAACGAGGCCAGGCGTGAAAAATCCGCCTCGACCTCGCGCGGTTTCCAACCAAACAAGGCGTAGACCACATCGCAGCTCCGACGCTTCAGCAACCTCTTGGAACACGCGGTGCGCGAACAGTGATACCGGAGCTAGGCTAAACGCCTCGCGGTGAAATCGTGTCCCTACGACAAGGTGACGGCGCAGAAGCTGCCAGTCACCAACCCAGCAAAACCCAGCCATCACAAGGTATGGCTCGTGGAGAGAAAGCGCGCAACGTTTGCGCAGACCGTGGGGTCGGTTCGTGTGTGCTTGTGTAAGCCGCGCTACGCCCGCAATCGCCGAACCCGCTCACCGTTCCGGCGCACGACGAACTGGTGAACGTTCGCGACTTCACTAGTGGCGGGCTCGCCCGTCGTCGGCGTTTTCGCCTCTCGAGGAAGGGACACCTCACCTCGTCGCATGGTCACGTGCCCTTCGTCCGCTAGCTGCTGAACCAGATCGCTTGCGACGTCGTGCGGCAGCGTTGATGCGAGCGCCAGGCTCCGAATGGTCATCGGCCGCCCAGACTCGGTGAGGATGCATAGTAGCTTCTCAGTCGCTAGCGAGGGCAGACGTACAGATGGGCTGCTGTCCGCGCTGGTAAGCACGCTCTTTTTCACCGGCGTGGCGAGAGGGGGCGCGACGTTCCGCTTCTTTGTTGGCGCTCTGGACCCTGTGGGCTGCCGTGCTGCCAGCGGACGGGCAACAGGGGTAGGCTGAAGCGCGCCGCCAAGCGCTGCTTGTACGTGTTCAAGTACTGCCTGGCGGATCACCTCGTTGAGGTCAGAGACGAAGGCATCAACTCGTTCGCGGATAAGCTCGTTCGCGGTGGTCATGTGCGAACGTGTTTGCGATCGTTTGGATCGATCGTCAACTCAGTTTATGGGAAGCATCGGTCACCGCGCGGAAAGAGATATCCTTGGGCTGACGCTCAACGCAAACGCCCGCTCATCCGATGATGGAGCGGGCGTCCGGTGTGGTGCGGCAGATCGCGACTACCTGCGTCCAGCGCTGTAGCGCGTGGCGCGCTTCTGGCCCTTTTTCTTGAGGCGGCCTTCAGCAAGCAGCTTCTTCACTGGGAGCGCCAGCTCCTTGGTGGGAATCGCGATCCCTTTGCCAATCTCCTCGATGCTGGTCCCCGGGTTCGACCTCACGAACTCAACGAGCTTGTCAGCCATCTCGGCGAGCTCGGCAGCGGTGCGCTTGCCCCCGCGCTTCCCGGCCTTGTTCGTGGGAGCGGCTGCGGTGGCTGCCGGCGCCTTGGGACGTCCTGGACGCCGTGGAGCGGCTGGCAGCGCTTGCCCAAGCGCGGACTGTATGTTCTCCAGGATAGACTGGTGAATCAGGTCGGTTAGGTCGGCGACGAAAGCATCGACGCGAGCACGGATAAGATCGTTGGTGTCGGCCATGCGCTGTCTATTCCTGCGGTTGCGGACTGGTGTCAACTGCGTGGTGAGCAAATCAGAAGTGACCGCACGGCATGAAGGGAAGTATTCGCGCGGAAAGTCAGAAGGTTCCGCGCGCTGACAATCCGCGTGGCCCAATCGCGACACCAACCCACGGCTGCCTTTGCGCCTTGGTTGGCTTCGAGTCTGGCCAGAGAAAGTAGGCGCCGACAGTCAGCACCGCGAAGCCCGCGCCGATGCCGAACATGAGGTTGCTCATGTTCCCGGAGTCCACGTAGTCGTTGTGAGCTAGGAGGATGTCGCTGCACCCGGTCGACATGCTGTTCGAGCAATCGTCGACCTGACCCTTTAGGCGTTCCCGCTCGTCCTTGGCGGAGTATGCGTTGACCCGAAAGACTGCTCCAGCGATCACGAACCCAACCGTTGCGACACCTCCGCCGATCAGGGCGACGGTCTTCATGCTCGAGCCCGATTCCTTGGGGCTGTCAGCGGACGGCGTGGCGGGGGTCGAGACCGGGGCGGGACTTGGCTCTGAGGCTTTGGGTTTGAAGTCGATCCGTTTCACCAGCGAGTCGCCGGCTACAACTGTGAAGCGCTCCGTTCGCGATTCGTAACCATCGAGCTGAACAAGAAGTTCGTGGTCCCCGGGCTCGAGAAAGAGAGTTCCGACCGGCGCGGTGCCCACGCTCACGCCGTCCACTTGGATAGTGGCTTCCGTAGGAGCGGTGAGATCGAGCGTTGCGACGTGGCTCTTCGCGCGCTTGAGGTCCTTCTGCCCCTGCTCCGGCAAGGGGTACCGCGCGCTGCAGGTCGTGAGGTGATCCGCGGCGTCGCGATACTTTTCCAGTTCGAGTTCGACCTGCCCGAGCACGCAGGCGAGTTTCGGCGACTTGTAGACCGCCCATGCGGCGCGCAAGGCATCATACGCTTGCTGCTGATGGCCAGCCGCATACTCGCTCTTTCCGCGCGCTATCAACTCGGCGACCACGTCGGATGGAGGGGCGCCTTCCGGAGGCGCCGCGGTGGCGGGTGACGGAGACGAAAGGACGGCGGCCAGCACTGTTGCTGCTGCGCCGCCTCTTGCTGCTCGGAACATTCGTCAATTCGTGTGCTGGTGGACCTGTTCGGCAACACCGACGGCGCCAGCGTTGCCACCACTTCCACCCGGCCCGGCAGCTCCTGCGCTTCCGAGCGTGAAGGTGGTGCTTGTCGTCGTCGGTGCGTTTCCAAGGTGCAAGATGCCGACGGACAACCCGCCCGCGCCGCCGCCTCCAGGGCCCCCATCGCCGCCACTACCACCACGGCCACCCGGGCAACCGAATCCGGCCTCATTGCCTCGACTCCCGCCGGGAGCGTTGCCGAGCTGTCCATCTTGGCCTTTCCCGCCATCGCCTCCGTTCCCTGTCGAGCCGGTGACGCTCACCAGTGTGATAGGGGAGTTCACGAGCAGCAGCGCGATGCTGGAGCCTCCGCCGTGCCCTCCGGCTCCGAAGTCTCCACCGCATCCGCCCGCACCGCCGCTACCGCCTCCACCATTAGGAGCACCGCCACGACCGCCTCCGCCGCCTTGGCCATCTTTCCCCGCGGTACCGGGAAGCCCACTCGTAGAAGTCCAGCCACTTCCGTCAAGCGTACCAAGGGTGCTCGCGCCCGCTCCCGGTGAGCCAACCGCACCCGCAGCGCCATCCCCACCCGAGCCTGATTGCCCCGGCAAGCCTAGGCATGTCGGTGCGGTGGAAACGCCAGGCTCGCCTGCCCCGAGGGCAGGCAAGCCAGCAGCGCCACCCGTCGGCGAGGAGCCCCCAGAGCCTGCACCGCCGCCTACTGTCGTTGTGCCGCTTGGGCAAGCGTACTCTTTGCTCATCGCCCCAGCATTGCCCGTGGCCGTGTTGCCCGCGAGTTCAGAGGCAGTGGGTAACGTCCACTGCGTACGGCTCCCATCCGCACCCTTCATCGCGTCACCCGCGACAAGCCTTACGTTGCTCAGCGTGAGCGCGTTGCTGGTCTTCACGAACGCCGCGATGCTGCTCCCGCCCGCCTGGGTGGCGCTCAACGCTTCGAACTCGAAGCCGTCCAGCAGGGTGTCCGTGTTCACGCTGTCTGCGGTGAGCGCGTAGCCTTCGGCGCTGGGTGCCACCTTGGCCTTGAGCGAGTTGTCGTAGGCCCAGTCCGAACACTTGAAGCTACCCCAAGCCGACACACCGGCAGTCGCTGAAGTCAGCTCGACGGTTTCGTCGTAGGTGCCGTCATCCGCGCACGCATAGAGCCGCTTCCCTGACACCTTGGCTTCGGTCAGCCCCTTGCCAACCGTGGCAAACGGGTTCGCTTTGGTGCCGTCGCCGGTTCCGTCATCGCCGTTGGGCGACACGAACACACCGTACTCGTCGTCAATGACGCAGTCGTCCTCGCCTGGAAGAGACGTACCATTGCACATCGGGCCCGTGCCGCCGGTGCCTCCGATACCCCCGGCCCCTCCTGTCGCGCCGGTGCCTGCTGACCCGCCGTCGCCAGCAGTTCCGCCGTTCCCTGCGGCACCGCTGGTGCCTCCGGCGCTTGAGCCTCCCGATCCGGCGGTGCCAGCGGTACCGGCAGATCCACCGGATGAGGCGCATTGCCCATCCGCGCAGTCCTCAGGGCGAGGGGCACAAGCCGTTGCTAACAGCACGGCGGCTGAGCTGATTGTTGCTGTAAGTAGGTAGTGTCGAAGTCGCATGATCAGAACTCCCCAAGATAGCCAATGAAGGACTGCTTAGGACTCGCGGCAATGCGCAGCCCCCGCGTCGAAGCCTTGGACTGAGCCTGATCAGGCCAAAGCAAGAACGTAGCGATGGTGGCGACGCCCAACCCAATTCCGACGCCCATGAATACGTCGGACCGAGTGGCGGCGCTATCAGCATCGGCGGACAGCGACGACGCCTGACTGCAGCGAGTGCTGCTTTGACCGGAGCACTCACCCGCACCTAGCTTCAGGCCATCCAACTCATCGAGTTTTGAATTGGCTTGCCCCCTGAAGACGAAGCTGAGCGCGACACTACCGACCGCGAGTACCCCACCCGTTACCACGACGATGTTTCGCGTCAGGTAGGGGTCATGTTCGGTGCCGTCTACGGGCGGTTGGTCTGGGGGAGTGGTGGCTTTCGGGCCGGACGCTGGACCTGCCGCGGGCGGATCCCCTCGGAGTTCCAAGGAGACGCTCCGACGTTCGGTACTGCCGCCCGCAGAGTCAACCAGGACTCGCTGCTCGACGTATCCTGGTGCCGAGACGACGAACTCGTGCATCCCTGGCTCAAGGTAGTAGGCAGGTTTTGGCGACTGATTGGAGCCGTCGATTGAGACGTTGTACTCCCCGGGTTCCACAGTGAGCTCCACCTTCGTCACCCGGCCCAATGCCTCCTTGATGAAAGCCGCCTGCTTCGGCTTCAGCGGCGTGTCTGCAAGCTGCTGACAGCGGTCTAGGAGTTCGGCGGCTTTGACGTACGCTTCCTTCTGGCTGAAATAGATCTGGCCGAGATTGCACGCGACGCGGGCGGATTGCTCAATCGCCCACAAAGCCTCGTACGCCTTCACAGCGTCGTCCAGTTTCCCTTCTCGCGTCAGGCGCTTGCCGCGTTCAAAGAGGTCGTTGCGAAATGCGACGTCGTCCTGCTGAGCGCTTGCTGTTCCGTGCGGTATCGCTACGAACGCAAGGGTCGCGAGTGCGAGGAGTTTTAGCTTCGGATGCATGTCAGTCCCAGATGGGTTCCAGTCCGCCAGGTTTCGTAGCGGGAGTTGGTGCAGAGCTCTTGGGGGGAGTTGGAGGGGGCACGGCCTTGGAGGCCGGTTGTACCTTTTTTGGGGGGGTGGCGGGCGGCGGTGGAACTACCGCGGAAGGAGGCGGCGTAGCAGTTGAAGCGCCACTTGGGCTGGCTGACGCAGTCTCAGGTGGTGTCTCTGCCTCCGGCGGTTCCGGTCGCGCCGCGGTGGAGGAAGGGGTTGGCGGGACGATTCGAGGAGCGCTGGACGGTGCCTCGTCGGCTGGCTTCGCGGAACCTTGCGCTCCACTCGCCTTGCGGAACACAAGGCCACCTAACACGAAGATGAGCGCTGCGAGGGCGACACCAATGATGGCCCAGCGACCTTCCCACCCCTCCCATCGGCGGGGCGACGCAACGGCGAGATCTTCGCTGTCTGGACCCAGGTCTTCTCGCCGGTTTGTGGATACGTCGATGAACTCGTCTTCTGCGTAGTCACTTGGCGTGTTCCCCACCGTGCGGGTTCGGATCGTGATGAGCTGCTTCTTCTGAAGTGCGGCGAGTTCGGGCGATGGTCGAGCTGGAGCAGGTGTTGGTTCGTTTGCGCCTGACGCCAACCGGCCGGCCTGGATGTCTCTGACGTCCATCTCCTGCGTCGTACGCTCGCCGGGCTTCGTGAGCTTGACGTCCGCACGCTCCGACCAGCCAGGGCGTGCGTAGAGGGCATCCTCGTCGGGCTCGAGTCCCTGTGTGAGTTCCGCGAGCGCCTCGTCAACGGCGCGGTTCTCCCCAAGCACGTTGGGCGGAACGGTGTCACCGCTCCTGAACCTGTCGTTGACGCTCATGGTGCTGCTCTCCAAGGATGAAAGGGCGACCGGCGCCTTGAGTCCGATGCTCGGACCTTTCGCGTCCCAGTTTCGGGTTTTCTCAGAAACCTGCTCACAGTCCGGACTCCACTTTGGACGAAGGACCCGCACCCTTATTGGATTGCGTGGCTGGCGGTTTGGTCGGACCGCCTTTGGGAGGTTCTTCTACATCCCAGAGCGGCTTCACTGCGCTCGCTTTCGCTGGGGCACTGGCTTTCTTCGGGGGAGCCTTTGGTGGCGGTGGCGAGGCCGTTGACGGTTGCGGGGCTCCTAGCCGGTTCAGGACCGCATCAATCTCCTCCTGAGTCACTTCGGATTCGGCTGGCGCGACTGGTGTGCCAGACGGCGTTGTCAACTCTGCATTGGCAGCGGGTTCGGCCGTTGTCGTCGCTTCAACTTCCTCGACTTGAGGACTCTGGGGCCTGGCAGCGAGGCTGCGCACGACGCCAAACGCCACGACTGTGAGGCACGCCCCTGCGAACGCGCCATGCCATGGGCGGAGGCGAAAGCGGGGCCGTGGGGAAACGATCGGTTTGCTCGGTCTCGGCTCACAAGCTGGGCTGTCCACCTCAGCCGCCGGTTCAGGAGGGGGAAGGTGGGCCATCTTGAACGTGCCCCGAGGACCGAACTCTTTGTTGGTCGCCGCAGGAACCATCGCTGGTGTCTTGGCTTGCGATGGCGGGGCGTGTTGGGCAGCAGGTGCCATTCGTACGACCGCTGCCGCCGCTCCAGGAGATCCATGCCGATTCGCTGCCGCGATCGCCTTCTTCCGGGCCTCGCGCATCGCGATGCTGAAGTCGAACATCGACGTGTAGCGATCGCCCGGTTCTTTCCGCATGGCGCGCTCAACGACGCGCCAGATGTAGTCGGGCAACCCTGAAACAACGTCTGGCAACGGAGTCGGCTCAGCGACGAGGTGTCGAGTGACCAGTTCTTGGTTGCTCGGGTGCGGGTCTTCGGGATGGATGAATGGGTGGCGACCCGCCATCATCTCGTAGAGCACGACGCCCAGAGCATAGATGTCGGTGCGCGCGTCAACCTTGCGACCCTCACACTGCTCGGGGGCCATATAGAGCGGCGTCCCGATCACCTTGTACCGCTCGGTTGTCTTCACGCCGTAGCCGTGAACCTTGGCTGTCCCCAGATCCAGAACCTTGATCTCATTGGACTCCGTGACGAAGACGTTCTCCGGCTTGATGTCCCGGTGGACAACCTTCATCTCGTGGGCTGCGTGCACCCCGTCTGCGATCTGGCTCCCGTAGTGCAGAGCCGTCGCGACTGGGATACGCCCGCAGTGTTCGATCTGCTCTCGAAGGGTTCTGCCCTGAAGCAGGTCCATGGCGATCCAGAAGCAACCCTCGACTACTCCCGCGTCGTGAACCCGGACGATGTTTCCGTGCTGAATCGCCTGCAGCAGCAAGGCCTCGCGTCGCCAACGCGCCATGGCGTCCTCGCCGCGTACCGCTTCGTGCAGGCGCATGGTCTTGACGGCGCGCTGGTAGCCGAACACAACGTGTTGGGCTGCGAAGACCAGGCCACTGCCGCCCACTCCTACCTGGTGGAGCAACCGATAGCTGCCTACTTCATCGCCTGGCTTGAGCTGGACTCTAGCCTCCAACACGCTCTCCTTCCGCGAACCCGAGCGTATGTACCACAACACATGATGGATGCCGGGATCTGGGTGCCCACGTATCGGCCAGCTGCTCGACTAGTTTCCAACAACCCTCGCTACAGCAGGAAATGCCAGTAGATGCCGATCAGGAACGCCATCACCATCGCGGCAATCACCATCCACAGCACGAACCCCTTGGCGCTTGGCGCCACGCTGGATGGGCGCTGATCGGGGTTCGCGCTGTGAAGGGTAGGCTGAGCCGATTCCGTGGGCGCCATCCGAACTTCGAGCGCTGTCGCCGCCAGTTGAAGGCCAGGCTCTTCCCCAACTTGCCGGTTCACCGGAACAACCACTGGGTTGGCGACGGTCGGTTCTGGCTCCGGGGCTTGGTTGCGCGTCGCTCGGAGTTCCCTTGGGTCCCACGTGGTCGTCTCCGCGAACCCAACGGGCATCTGGAGGAGTCGCGAGACGGACTCCATTGCGTCCTTCATCTCCGTGGCGCTCTGGAATCGACGCTCCGGCTCTTTCTCCAGTGCTTTCAGGACGAGCGCGTCGAGCTCGGACGGAAGCGGAGTGGGACTGAACGCCGAAGGGGGCTGCGGCACGTCGCCAAGATGAGCGCGTAGCAGCATCTTCGTGTCCGCCACGTGGTCGAACGGGCCCCGACCAGCGAGGAGCGTGTAAGCGACGAGACCTGCGGCGTAGAGGTCTGTTCGAGCGTCAACTGGCTGAGCCAAGATCTGCTCCGGCGCCGAGAAGCGCGGCGTGCCGACCATCATCCCCTCTTCGGTGGCGTACTTCGGCTTGGGGACATCCGCATCCGTGAGTACCTTCCCGATCCCGAAGTCGAGGAGTTTGACCTTGGTGCTCCCATGGCTTTCTGCGAGGAAAATATTGCTGGGCTTGACGTCCCGGTGGACGATCCCCTTCTGATGCGCCGCTTCGAGCCCAGCCAAGAGCTGGCTGATGACGCGGACAGCTTCATACACGTCGAGATTGCCATCCGCTCGTAGGCGCTCGGACAATGTGCGTCCGCGCAGGTGCTCCATGACCAGGTAGGGCCGGCCATCGGGTGTGACGTCGAAGCCGAAAACGCCGACCACGTTCTGGTGCTCAAGCGCTCCGAGGATGCGCGCTTCGACGCGGAGCCGATCGACCAGGCGCACATCGTCTGCATAGGTCCGGAGCAGCAGCTTCACTGCGAACGTGCGACCGAGCTCGCGATGCTCCGCGATCACAACCTCGCCCATGCCACCGCTCGCGAGTGGGGAGATGGTTCGGTAGGGGGTGCCTTGAAGGGGATCGCTCACGGATAGTCCAGCCGTTTCGTTCAGTCGGGCTTCGGGGTCAATGCGCGTGTTCCAACCGCAGGGAATCGACCTTACGGGGCTCCGTGGCCGACCTGCAACTCCTTCAGGGCTTTCGCGTAAGCGACGCCGTACTTCTCGATCCGCTCTGCGTTCGGGGAGTCCGAGTAGAGGTCGACGTAGGCGTCCGCAACGAGCTGCGCTTGCTGCTCAGGATTGAGGTCCTTCCAGGATTCTCCTGCGTCGATCCCCTTTCGCCAGTCGTAGCCCGGTCCGACGCCCGCATCGCCCTTAAGCTGAGCAACGAGCGCCTTGGGCGCGTAGTCGCCGCCACCATGCTGGTACTGCCACACGTGTGTGAGCTCGTGGATGAACGTGTGCGGATTCAGCTTGCCCTCATGGCTCACGATCTCGTTCCCGAGCGTGATCTCGCGCCCCTGAGTGATGGAGAAGAGGAGCTTGCCGCCTTCTCCGATCCGGACCTTGTCGTAGTCGATCGAGTCGCCGAACACCCTCTTGGCCATCTCGCGTTCGGAGGACGTGAGCATGCGCTCGTTCGTGCTGCCCACGGCGAGAGTGTCCAGCACGGGCGTGGAGAACATGCTCAGCACAGCATCGCCGAGGTCCTTGAACAGCCCACCCAGAGATTCCAGCAAGCCACTGAAGAACGAACCAACCGCGTCCGCCGCGTCGTCCAGGAAGTCGGTCTCGGGTTCCTCGGGGAGTCGGGTTGAAGATTCAGCACCGCAGGAGTCCCGCGGCTTCGTGACCGACTTGCTCAGGACTTGATCGCCCCGGCGCGTTTCGTAATGGGTTTCGGGTTCGTAGACGCATCGTCGCGCCGCGGAGTTGACTTGCATGCTCGTGAGTCGGAGTGAGCTGCCATCAGTTGCGCGTGTTCGCGAGGCGATACTTATCTCGGAATGGGCAGCGAACGATCTGTCGCCGATGTAATTCCGCGAGGCATCGCAATGCATCGGAGCGATTCACACCAACCAGGTTTGCAACCTCGACGCTGCTCAGCGTTCGACCCGCAGCGCGCAGAGCGTCCACGACCTGCTTCTGCAGGTCCGTCAGCTCCGGAGCGTCCGAACTCATCGCAGCGCGCTGGTGCAGGGAGGCGGGGCGGGACGAATGGTCATCGCCATGGTGGCTGTGACGGCCATTCCGATCATGAACCCAACGCACCCTGCGATGATCGCCACTCGCGTCGTGGGGCTCATCTCGCGCGCCTTTGGACGAGTCGGCAGCGGGGGTGGGAGCGGTCCCGGAATGCTCACGTCCAGCCGCACAGTGCGCTTTGGTGGCGCCTTCGCTGCCGGTGTGGACGCTGGAGTCGGCTCCTCTTCGAGCCAGCCGTCCGGCACTGACTGGTCGAATCGGGTGGGAGGCTCTTCGGAGGCGAGCTGCTCAGGGATCGGCGGAAGCCGGGTCGTAGGACGGGCCATGCCGTCCTATCGGGCCGTGAGGGCGTGGGTTGCTTGCTTTCTCAGGTCCAGGTGACCCGGCCCATCAACCCCACGATGCTCCCGTTTGCTGTCTGGCCGCAGGCAACGCGCAGCAGGACGCTGCCGCGGTATCCAAGCGGCGACGGCCCGTACTCGTACATCCCGACGTAGATCCCAGCGGGGCGGGCGAGGCCCTTGGACGAGAGCATCCCGTGGATCGTCTCCCAGTCATCCTCCGACAGCCCGCCTTCAGGAGCGTTTTCAACGGCGTCGGACCAGAACTTGCAGCCTGGCTTGAGCGTCTCCACCGTCACGACGTCGAGTGGACAGATTGTATCCCCGAAGAAACGGCCGCGAACCCAGTCACGTCCTGGAAATCGTCGCTTCTCACCCGACCGTGCAAGGGAGATGAATGCGAACCAGGGATCGTCTGCCTCAGACCGCATTCCCACGAGTTTGTTGGCGGCTAATTCGGAAAGCGCGTCTCGCACACGGGTGCAGAGAGCCAAGTCCTCTTGAACAAGATCCGTTGGGGCAGACGCGCCCTTCCGACCAAACCGCCCCCCGCCGAAGACAACCGTGTCGCTCGCTAGGATGTTGTTCTGCCAGGGGAAGAACGACTCGTCCCCCAGCCCGTAGGTGTCGGTGCAGTCTTGGATGTACGCTCGGAATGCTTCATCTCGCGCGGAAACGGAGCCGAGCTTTGACCGGCTAGTCGGCATACTCGAAGTCGATGGCCATATCCCAGTCACCGTCGGCGGTTCGGTCGAACGATGCGTACATCGCGCTCAGTGGGTTCCCGTCGTTCTTGTAGAGCAGCAGGAGCTTACGGATAGCCAGGAGCACGTCGTCATCGAGGCCCATCGGCGGCTTCAACTCGATCCGTGGCTTGTTGGCGTCGCCAGTCACTTTGATCAGGATTTCGTTTGCGTCGGGTGGCGCGGAAGCCGCAACGGCGCGCCCGAGTTCCTGCTGGTGTTCATTCTGAATCTCGAATTCAATCATTCTCAAATTCCATAGTCGATGTCGATGCCTTTGAGCTCCTGCAGGCTGGCCTTCGGCCCCTCCAAACTGAAGCTGCCCCAATAGACGTTCTGATGCCCAAAGTCATGATAGTGAGCAACGTATTCTTCCCAGATCGCAGGAAATGGGGAGGGTGCCTTTATGTGTTCGAACTGGTTCTGGGGTCGCGCTACCACGAGCCATGGACCATTTTCGCGCTGCTTTCCGACCCATCCGTAGACAAGGTCAACCTTCTTCATCCCCTTCTTCCACACAGAGCGCAGCGCTTCAGTCATTTGAGCATCGAGTTCCGCTCGTTTGGCGACCTGGGCTTTGTAGGCTTGAAATGACTCGACCGCGTAGCCTCCCCGCCACTTGTCCTTGACCTTGTCGTATCTAAACGTGATTCGTCTTGGTGAGTCCGGCTGCCCGTACCCTTCGGTAATCAGGCGCGTGCAAACTTCATATGGGTCAAGCTTGTCCGGGATCGACTCGCGCGGGCCTGGAGCTGAGCCCCCGCCCTCAAAGACATATGACAGGTACGAG
>JBFXBK010000186.1:0-17011 GCA_050183255.1 Polyangiaceae bacterium
CACCCAGGCGATCACGCGCGAATCGCTCTGGCAATACGACCAGGTCCGCGCGTGCAAGCTAGACCGCGCAGCCAACGACTTTTGCTCACGGAGCATCGGCGTCCGAGAAGGCACCTGGCGCGACGACCCCCAGCTGGTGCGCGAAGTCGAGGCGGCGGATGCGCACCCGTTCTACTCCTTCACCGAACCCAAGTACCTGGAGACCACGGGGGAAATCGCCGCGTCACTCGCCGCGGATCGCGTGGTCGACGTGGGCATATACATCGACCGTGAAGTTTGGGCATGGAACGCAGTCAAGGCTGGGGAGCTGCGAGACTACACGGGCGGCAAGGGGAGCCCACGGCACGCAGTCGCGATTGTGGGCTACCAGCCAAGCCATGCCGGCGGCCGTCGCTTCAAGATCAAGAACAGCTGGGGCAAAGGCTGGGGCCAAGGCGGCTACGTGTGGATCCGTGAAGAAACACTCCAGCGCAACTTGATCGATGCATTCACCTTTGAGGTCCGCGACCCTTACGGTCGCGAACTACCCCAAGGCTACGAAATCGGCAACTGGCGCGAGCATCCGTTGCCTCAAGGCGATCCAGAGCCGCCAGCCCCCGCACCGCAAACCAACGCGTGCCAGGCTGGACTCGCGCGCGACCTAGTGTTTGGTGTGTGCTTGCCGGCGTGCGCCGGCGGCAAACCGAGCCTTGGTGGGCTGTGTGCGCCCCAGGCGCCAACCGCCAGCAGCGCGTGCGGCGCGGGGCAAGGCCATGACCCGCTGAGCGGGCAGTGCGTGAACCGCTGCCCCAGCGGTCTGCTGCCGGTTGGTGGCGTGTGCTGGCTCGGGTGACGCTCTGGGAACACGAGCACCCGGTGCCAACGTAGGACCGCACGGCAACATTCGTTTTCACGCCGCGTCCTTGCATCGCGCGGTGACGACTGCAATGTTGGCTCCCCCTCAACACCCTTGGAGTGTCCCTCGATGCGCACGCGCTCTCTGCTGATCCTTGGTCTCTTTCTCGCGGCTTGTAGTGATGATGCTGGTTCAGACGGGTCGGGAGGCACCGGCAACGCGGGCTCCGGGGGAGCGTCCGGTTCCACAGCCGGCGGATCAGGGGGTGAGGCGGGAAGCAGCTCGACGGGCGGCAGCGGTGGGTCGTCAGGTACTGGTGCTGCAGGCGGAAGCGCAGGAGTCGGGGGCATGGCAGGCACTTCAGGCGCGGGAGCCGCAGCTGGTACTGGAGCGGCAGGTGGTACGGGAGCGGCAGCTGGCACCGGAGGCGCAGCTGGTACTGGAGGCGCAGCTGGTACGGCGGGTACTTCCGGCACCGCGGGAACGGCTGGATCCGGAGGTTGCATCCCCACGGATCATCCGTCGGTTGGCGACTGTACCCTCAGTGACGACGTCGCTGTGTTCGTCAGTCCAGGAGGGAGTGACGCGACGGGCGATGGCACGCAGTCCAAGCCGTTCAAGAGCCTCAATCACGGGCTAACCACGGCTGTAGCCGCAGGAAAGCGCGTGTACGCCTGCGCGGACGCGGGAGACTACTCGGAGACGTTGACGCTCGACGCGACTGCTCACGGCGCAGCCATCTACGGTGGCTTCCGCTGCAGCAACTGGACGTGGGACGATAGCTACCATGCTCGCATCGTGTCGGGCGATCCGACTGCCATCCACATCGACGGCATCGATGGGTTGACCCTCGACCACCTGGAGGCGAGCTCGAGCGACGCCACGTCTCCCGGCGGGAGCAGCATCGCGGTCTGGGTGAAGGACGCGCAGCACGTGCTGATCGCGGACAGTATTTTTTCCGCAGGGAACGGCGCGAAGGGTGCAGACGGCACCAATGGGCTGGACGGCGCCAAAGGCGAGGGCCCCACTGCGGCTCAAGATGGCAAGGGCTGGAGCAACGGTGAGATGGGTGAGGGCGGCAGCTGGCCAGCCGCGTCGAGCTGCGGCAGCCGCGGCGGCGATGGGGGCGCCGCGAGCCCGACCGGCTACTCTCCAGGCCAAGACGGGACGCCCAACGTCAACGTGACGCCGCCGGGCATCGCCAATGGCAGTCCAGCGAGCGAGTTCGGTGTTCCCGCGGATGGTTCACCCGGCAACGACGGCGCCCACGGTGCAAAAGCAGGTTACGGAACGCTTAGCGCCCTCGGTTATCAGCCTGGCGAAGGCAACGACGGCACTCCCGGCTTCCCTGGTCAAGGTGGCGGCGGTGGCCTGGGCTATCAATCCGGGTCGGTGCTTGGCGGCGGCGCTGGAGGCATGGGCGGCTGCGGTGGCAAGCAAGGAACGCGTGGCAAAGGCGGCGGCGCGAGCATAGGGCTCACTTCATGGGACAGCGAGCTCACCCTCACCCGGGTCCTGCTCAAGTCCGCGACCGGCGGCGCTGGAGGCAAAGGCGGTTTCGGCGGGGTAGGCGGCGACGGCGGCAAGGGCGGTCGCGGCCTGACCTTGAGCTATCCCATAGGCGACGGTGCGAAGGGCGGAAAAGGCGGCGCAGCCGGCGCGGGGAGCGGCGGTTCCGGGGGGATCAGCCTCGGTCTCGCGATCCACGGAGCCGTCCCTGTGCAGAACTCCGTGACCGTGGTCGTCGGTACTGGCGGCGAAGCAGGCAGCGGCGGCTTCACCGTCGGCCTCTACTATGCGCCTGACGGTCAGACGGGGCGGGCCCTCGACCGTCTCGTGATGTAGTGCCTCTGTCGCTGGGGTGATCGGCCACTGATCGCGATCACCCAAACGGGGCTGGTAGGCTGATCACGGCTCGAAACGGCGCGCCTCACCCCCAGAAAAGCCGGGGAATTGCCTGGTTCCAGCACGGCACGGCGCGTGCTTAGGGACCAGGCATGAACGCACCGCTGGGGTATTCGGGGATGGGCGCACAAGCAGAGTTCACGGTGGAGTTTCCCCACTGTGGGCACGTGGTGCGGGTGCCGGCGAACGCTGAGCGCACGCTGGTGGATTGTCCGCTGTGCGGCGGGTGGAAGCCGAAGGCCCAGGAGCCAGACACGCTGGTGGATGCGGTATCTCCGTGGGGAACCGCGGTGCTGCCGTTGCCCAATGCGTACGTCTCGGAGCCGTCGGCTCGCGTGGAGTACAGCGCGCCGCAGTTGCCGCGGCTGCCGCAGTCGGCGTCGACGCGGGGTCCGGACGCGATGGATGTCGGCGTGGAGCTGCTCTTCGCGGGCGTGGGGGGATGCGTGGGCCTCGGCGGGCAGCTCGATGGCGCCATCGCCGGGAAGCGCGACTGGCTGCTGGCGAGCGCGGCGTTGCTGTACCTGTTCGTGGCTCCCGTCACTGAATGGGTGCTTGCGCAGGTCACGGATTACGACACTTCGCTGTTCTCTGTGGGCTCTGGATTGCTGTTCTGCTTGCTCCTGGCAGTCCTGGCCCTTGGGCGCATGGACGCCTGGCGCGACGACGAGGGGTTCAAGTTCGGGCTAGTGTTCGTCCAGTTCAAGCTGCTGTGTCGCAATGTGTGGGAGGCTACCCTCACGTTCGTGCGCGGTGGCGCCGTGGGCGACCGGCGCTGCGGTCTGGGCGCGCTGATGTTCGGAGGTGGCGTGGTCGCGCTCGCAGCAATCAAGCTCACCAAGGCGCTCGTCGAAGCCGTTGGATACGAGCTCGAGTTCGCGGTCTCCGCCCAGGTGCTGTTCGGCTTCATCACGTTCGTCGGTTTCCTCTGCTTCCGCTGGGGATATTCCGCATGGCAAAGCGAGTCCGCGGAGCAAGGTCCAGAGCAAGCGTCCCTGGCCGGCAGCGAGGTTGGGCAGCTGCCCGTGCTCATCGATTGTCAGTCGGCCCCAGGCGACTCGACGCTGGTGGACACCTGTCCTCACGCCCAGGTGCGCAAGCTGGTGGCGGCGCTCCGCCAGTGGAAGCCGCGTCACTATGACTATGAAGCCGAATACCAGAACACCCTGGCCTGGCATCTCAAGCGCTCGCTCAAGGTGCGTGTGGAGAGCGAGGCGCATATCAAAGGGAACGGTGACGCCGGAGGCAGCGTTGAGCGCGGCCGCATCGACCTGAAGATCGAAAACCTATTGATCGAGGTGAAGCGCGATCTCAAAGGCACCGAGGCGGACAGAGCAGTTGGCCAGATGGAAAAGTACTTGCGGATCTGGGGCAACCGTGGACCGATCATGCTGGTGCTCTGCGGCACCAGACCTGAAGTCGCGCGGGCGAAGATCGTTCCCGCCTTCGAGAACATGCGTCGGCGGGGCTATCCCGTCGTGGCCGTGCTGGCGCGTGCGTAAGCACGCTGAATGGCACTGAAGCCCGGAGACACCCTCGATCGCTACACGCTCGTCAGTCCCCTTGGATCCGGGGGGCAGGCGAGCGTTTGGCGCGTGAAGGATCCGCTGAATCCGGCGAGTGACTTCGCTGCCAAGCTGACGCCCATGGCGCTGACGTCCGATGCGTCCATCGAGCGGCTACGACGCGAAGCCCGGCAGCTGGTGCGCCTGGAGCATCCGTCACTGGTGAAGAGCCACGCGCTGTTCGAAGACTTGCAGCGCGACGTGCTGGGCCTGGTGATGAGCTTCGTCGATGGGGAGGCGCTCGACACTGCCCTCGAGCGCGGCGCCCTCGGCTCCGACCACAAGTGGTGGCTCCTGCGTCACCTGGCGAGCGCCCTCGCCTACATCCACGAGCAGCAGCTGGTGCACCGCGACTTGAAGCTGCAAAACGTGCTGCTCGATCGGCGCTTCTTCACGAACCCCGCGGAACCATCTAACGTCAAGCTGGTCGACTTCGGGATCGCCGCGCCCGTGGTCAACGATCGACCGATCACTCAGGTGGGCCACGTCGTCGGCACGCCGCCTTACCTCGCGCCCGAGTCCCTCGAGCCACATCACTGGCGTTTCCCCGTGGGTCCCGCCGTCGACGTGTTCGCGTTTGGCGTGCTGATCTGGCGCTTGTTTTGCTCAGGTCACCCAACGGGCCTGCCCCCAGGCTCCAACCTGCTCGACTACGCGCGCGTGTATCGCCAAGCCGCCGAGCGCGGCGGCTGGCCGCCACCAACGGGCAAGCCTGGCCTGGACCAGCTACTCGCCGCCACGCTGGCGGTGCGCGCCGATCAACGCGCCCCGAACGGCGCCGCCCTGGTCGCCCTGCTGGATCAGAGCGTGCTTCCTCAGCCGACGGCCGGTGACACGACGGTCCCCGACTCGCCACCGTTCGCGCCGGATCCCCACAGCTTCAGTACCTCAGCTCCTCAAGTTTATTCCGTGGGGCAATCTACTAGGTCGCCGCAGACGGATAGCTACGTGGGGACGCCGGCGCCGCCCCAGGCGCTGCAGCTGGCGCCGGAGCCTTCGAACCGTGGAGCCAACGCGAACACGACGTTGGCCGTCGCTGGGTGCTTGTTTGTTCTCGCGCTTGGTGGTGGCGGGCTGCTTGCTGCGGTTCTCTACGCTGGGGGGATGTTTGATGCGGAACCGCAGGTGCAGCCCACGGCGAAAGCGACGGTGACGGCGCAGCCAAGGCGCTTGGCGACCGCTTTGGAACCGACGACTGATCCAGTGCCGACGGCGGACCCGGAACCTGAGCCTGAGCCGACGCCGCAGCCAACGTTTACACCGGCGCCAACGCCCGAGCCCGAGAGCAAACGGCCTTGCACGAGTCCGAGCGCATCCTGGAGATATGGAGACTGTTCACCAAGGGTCGATCTCTGTAGTTGCTGTCCCAACCAACAGGGCAAACCAAAACGCTGTTGCCCATCGGGGACGGACTGCCGCGGACCGTGTTCCGACAGAATCGGCGGCGAGCGGTTCTCGCTTCGTATCGCGGGTGGCGGTGACTACGCAGGTCATTCGATTGAGAAATCATTCCCCGGCTCGAAGGTCTGCGTCAGGCGACACGGCAGCAGGTCCGAGCGCTGCATGTACACCGCGATCTACCGGCGTGCTTCCAATCCGACCCTCACCATCTCGGGTACCGACCTCGAGACGACAGGGGTCGGCATCGACGTCAGGGTCTATGACCGGCACCGCAAGCTGGTCGCCTGGAGTGTAGCGTTCAAACTTAGTCCTTCAGTTCAGCGAGGCCTCTTCTGTGAAGGATTCAACGTGAAGATGACCGGGGACAAATTGGTGACCAAGGTCGGCTTCTTCGCCGACCCGGTGTTGGAGCCGATGCCGGAGCGCTGCGGTAACTAGGTCCGGAATGCCGTTGACACCGATCACACGTCGAGCAACGTGTGTAACAACGAGTCCTCCCGGATCTTCGCTTCCGCGAGCTCCGCCAAGCATGCTTGAAGTTCTTCAAGCAGTCGCGAGAGCATCTTCGATGTGTCGCCAACTCCACCCGCAGGTAGCATAGCCCTCACATACGTGTGCTGACCCCCGAACTCCCACTTCCAATCGAGTCCACCGCAGAGCTCGGCCCGCTGCTCCCGGACGAAGGCTCCCCACGCCTCCGGATCCCCTCCTCCGAACACCAGAACGATACTGAGCGCGGACTCTCCACGTCGAACCACCATCACGGAGTCTCGGAATCGAAAGCGCAACTGAGGCTGGTCGAGCGGCACCGGCAACGCGACCTTCGTTCCAGTCGCCTCGACGGAGGCGAGCAGTTCACGCCAAAACGCCCGGTCGCCCACATCTGAATGGAGCCGCTCCGATTCCCGGTGCTTCGGGAGCTCCGAGAGCGATTTCCCGTGCGGCAATGAGAGCTTGACCACGCCGTGCTCGCCGTCCGGCCTGGATCTGGGGGTGAGATTGATCCGTATGGAGTCGCACAGCTCTTGGATGCGCTCGTCAGACAACCTGCCCTGCAAGTGGTTCAGAAGGTCATCCTGACGGGGCTGCCCGAACACCAAGCGATAGACGGCGAGTGAACGTCTAAGGTCTTGCGCCCGCCATTCATCCCGGCTGAGGGGTGGGTTCAAGATCACCCGTTCGATGTGAGCACCGTCCGGCACCGAATAGACCCAATAGGGTGAGATCTCCGAGTCTCCGGAGTCCCGCTCCGCAGCGCGAAACGCCGCGGTCCAAGGGTCCCTTTCGAAGTCCGACATCGCGTCGATGCGGTGACGTCGCGCGACGTTTTTCCGCACGGCATGACCTTTGAACCGATGCACTCGTCCTTCCCGCTGCTCTAGGTCAACGGGATTGCTAGGCAGGTTCCAGTGAACCACGCGGTGGCAGTATGCATGAAAGTCGAGCCCCTCCTGCCCAACACTCGTAGACGCGAGCACGAAGGGCCAGAACGGAGAGTTGAACGCATCTCGCACGTGCTGCTGACGCAACATGCTCCCATCCGAGTTCTTCGTATCTCCAAACCTCAGCGCGAAGTGCGTACGCAGAGAATCGTCCTCGACTTGTACGTTCCCATCTTTTACGTCGATATAGTCGACAGCCTGACTCGAAACGCGGAGGCTGACGATATCCCCGATCTTTGCGGCGAGTTCGGCGATCTCTTGGTCGGGCTCGGACTGTTCCGTCGCGTACAGCTCGCGCGCCATGTGGACGTACTCGTCAAGCACCGCCTGCAGGTTGCCGTCCTCGCAGTATGAAAGTACCGCCCTCCAGTATGGCTGATCAGACCTTGCGACGAGCGCCGCAATCATGGGCTTGGTAAACAACGAGACGAACGCACCTCCAACCCGAGCCGCGGCATTTCTAACCTCGATATCCTGAACCTCGTCCTGCCTTCCACGAGTCAACGCGCGTGCGGCGCACACCGCGGGGCTCGACAAGGCCACCCGTGCCAACACCTCAGCCAAGTCGTCTGGCATTGGGCCCAAAGGCGTCTCGCCCGTCGCGATGCTGCGCATCTCGCGGACAGCATCGCCCCAAACCAAGCCCTCGGAGTCGCCCCACCCCACATCACTCGCAAGGTGAGGCTGACCCAGCCATTGCTCCACGGCGGACGGGGCTTCAACGTAGTCCAAGATAAGTCCAGCCGCCCAATACCAACGTTCATCCTGTCCGCCATCCAGCAATGAACCGACACGCTCATGCACATCCAGCAGCGCCTCTTCAATCCTCACCCGAGTACGCTGCCTCACGACCTCCGCGTCTACAGGACCCGATACAGCGTTCGCTCTCGGATCACCAAGGGAAGCCAATCTGGTGCTAGGACACGCAAGTGTGAGCACACTCAAGCCCGTTGCGTCGCTCTTAACCCGCAAAAGGCCCGTGTGTCCCTTATCCGAATACCGTCGTGCGCGGCTGCCTTCGCCGTACAACAAGCGTTCGGCCTGATAGCTGAGCAGAGTGCTCAGCGCGCGCGGTACGACCTGCCAGCTCGAGAATACAAACCGTTTCGTGAAGTCCTGCAACCCCGGGCGCGCAAAAACACCAGCCGGTGTTGTGTAAGGCATTGCCGCAGGGATCCATAACAGCTTCCAAGCCTGGTCACCGAGGGTATCCTCGCTCAAGCGCTCCAGCCTGGCACTTCGAAGTTCTACGTCGGCGTACGATTCGATGTCATCACGCCGGAGGAGCGAGTCAGGATCGACCAGTGGCGCCACACGCTTTGGTGCGTTGCTGACGGCAGCGGTGAACGCCCGTTTGACCTCATAGTCACGCATGAGATTCAGGAGATAGGGCGAGCTCTTCCAGTACTCGAGCGGATCGGGAACATCCAACTGGTGCGCGAGGCGCGCGACAGCTACGTAGTCCTTGAGTTCGCGAACCGTTGGCACGACCGCAGGCACGTCGAGTTCCTTCAACATGCCACTTCGATCGACCGTGGCCGCAAGTCGCTCCGTGCGTACCATGCTACGCCGAAGGCGGCTCTCGAGGTGATTTGCGCACCCCTTCAGGCGTTCCTCTCCGCCATTGCTGGTCAGCTGATAGAGCGAGTCTCGGAAGGCGCGAATGTCTTCGCGAAGCGAGGCGCTGTTGGCCTTGGAGCCCTCGAGAAACTTCACCGTTGAGACGAAGTCCTCGTAGTGGTCATCACCCTCGTCGCTGGCGTTCGTGTACATCTTGTAGGGAGTAGCCGACAGCAACAACAGATGGGCAGCGGGATAGTCGAACAACTGGTGCGCGAGGCGGCTCGACTCGTCCTCAGCGTTCAGAAGGTGTTTGAAGCGCTGAAACTCATCAAGAATCACAAGATCAGGTTCGAGCGCTTCAACGCAGGCGGCGGCGAGCAGGGTGCGCAGCTCCCCAACGAACTCACGCCGAGTATCTCGATCCTCTTGAGCGTGCTTTCCATCGTGCCGCTTGAACGCTTCACACAGTTCGTCGAAGCTAGCCCGCAGTGTCTTGCCGCCTTCGGCCACGCGATGTTCGCTCCGAGTAGCGATGTGCTGCCTGAACGCTGCCGTGATCGTCTCATCCAAAGGCTCTGCCTCGTGCTCCTCCCAGCGGGTCCGGGCGGCTGCACGGAAGTTTCCATACGAGGCGTCGCCCTGAAAGACGTTGAACACGGCCGCGCTGTCGACTCCCCAAATCTCGCGCACGAGGCAATAGATCAGGGCGCGTTCATCCATGCGCCCCAACCCGCCGGTGAGTTCAAGTGAGGTGTTGGGCGTAAGAGAAACGAAGTTCAGTCGCCGCCCGCGCAGGTTCCGGACGAGGCTTGGAAGCAGTGTCAATCGCGTGTGGGTATTCACGAACTCATCGTCGCTTACCCTCAAGCGCTTGACATTCTGCGCGGCAATATCCGCGTTCGAACAGATGTAGACCACGTCGATGCGGTCGACCGAATCCTTGAGGTGCTCGATAGTTCGCGCGATGACTCCTCTCGCGATGAGCGTCTTCCCAAGGCCGACCTCATCAGCCACCAGGAAGCGACGGGACCCATTTGCATCGAACAAGTGCTCACAAACGTGATCCACGGTTGCACGCTGGAAGCGCTTCAGCTTGCCGAGAACGGCGCCGACGTCGACCGATATTTCCTCAGACATCGTTGGTCTCCAGGCCGGCCGCTTCGAAGAGTGCCGCGCAAACCGCGTCGAGTTCGGGCGTGACAATTTGCTCGGCCCCAGGGGTGCCGCGCAGCTCGTCCAGCACTCGCTTCACGTCCTTCAACCTCTCGGGGTTCTGATGCAGGCTGCGAACGAGCAGCTCATAAATCGGCTCCATGCTGGGCGCGACAGCGCTGCCAGCTCTGCCCCTATTTCGACGCCCCTGTTCGAGTTCGGAGAGGTCGAACTCATGCGTCGCCAGTAGCTGCAGCAGAAACCGCAGCAGCCCCTCGTCGTTCTTCAAGAGGCTTGCCAGGTGTTTTGCAAAGCGGTCTTCGGGCGCGCCATGGATCGGCAAGTTGAGTGAGAACTGTCTCTGACCGGAAGTGCTACCAACTAGGACGCGAGCTTCGAACGCAAAGAACGAGGTGACGGCGCCAAGAGAGACCTCCCCGAAGCTGGCCCTGGGCACACCGGAAAGCGGCAGTGCGACTCCTCGGGGATACGGAAGGGTAACCGGCCAGCAGCGAACAGCCCGGACCGTGGCGCCATCGAGAGAGAGCTGCCGAGCAAAGTCTAACACCAGCTCGAACCTGTCAGGCCCTCGCTCACTCAGCCTCACGTTGGGCTCGGCAGCGAGAATCGCCTCCACGCAGCTCTCCAGCGCCGCCTCCATGGCCTCTTCCGCGGCCTCGACGTCGGAATCGAATGCCTGGGTTTTGTGAGGAGTGAGGAGGTGCTCCAGCGCTCCCTTTCCTTTTCCGAGGATGGCATCCACGCCCAACTTGGAGCGTTTGCCAGTGAGCTGAACAAGAAACTCGACGTTGCGATGGAAGCCGGCAGCGGTGGCGTTGGCCGACCCGGTCCACAGATGAGCCTGCCAGCCCGCATCATGCACGAAGAGCTTGGCGTGCAGCCCGCGTGCGCCAAAGAGCGGACCGTCCACGTCGTCCTCGGTTTCGTCTTCCGGGAGCGCCGCATCGTTGATCACGCAAGCACGGACACCAGCTAGAAGCTCCGCGGGGATCCGGTCCAATTGGTCACGGCGTGAAATCAAGACGTCATCCGCCCGAAGTTCGAAGGCCGCGATCTGGGCTTTCGTCAGGAACGGAGAGATGATGAGGCGGCGGTCTGCACGTTCGGCCAAGGGGAATGCGCGATACCCATCGATTCCCATGGGCCAGAAGCGCAGGGCCTCAACGCCCTCGGGCATTTCGAATGCGATCTTCCTCACCTCCTCCGCCACCAACTCAACATCCCGTTGGGCGCGTGCATCGAGTTCCCGCACGGCCAATGTTGGGAGATGACGGACGAAGTCCGATAGCGGAACGGACTCTCGATGCGTTCTCCCGCGTACGTCCCCCTCGAGCGTAAGCATGGTGTCCCAAGATTGATCGAAGGTGATATTCCGGGTGCTCACCAGCACTCGATATCGCACGGTGGCAGTGGAGTCTTCTGGCAGCAGGCGCAGTAGCCATAACTTGGGATGAAATACACCTTGTTTTGGTCTCACCTCGACAACGCTTCGCTCGAGGTAGATCAACATGTTCTCGTGGCGTTGAGGCACACTCGTGCGTGCCGTTTGGCAGAACACCACCATCTTTTCGGCGTACTCCCTCAGCGACTGCAACAACGCGAGTCCGGAAGGCCCCTCTCCGTCCGGCGCCGACGCGTCCAAACCGAAAACCGAAAACGCCAATGGTGCAGAGAGTAGCGCGACATGGTTTAGCGTAAACGTCGTGGCGACGATTCGATCCACGCGGTAACCCTCAGGTGGCCTGAGGTGCTCTAGGAGCAGTAGGCGATGGTCACTCGACAACATCGGATACCCCCATTCCGAATAGCACGTCGTTCAGCACGCGTTGGCCGACGCCCCAGCGGAAGTCCATGCGTCCAGCGCCGGACGCCCCGGACCAAACTTCCAGAGCCTGCAACCGTCCTAGCCTAGCCCGTGCGCCCTTAACCTCGCTCTCTCGCTGCACGACCAAGGCCCGCACTTCTGATGAGGTCGCCGTCGACCACCCTGCCCACGGCGTCATCGCCAGCCAACGCGAGACGAAGGCGCGTGTTCGGATCGTGATAGCGTGCGTTGAGGCAGCCGCACGCCGCCAGAACTGGTCCAGGTTCCACGCCTCGAGTCGCTCTAACTCCGGCGTCTGGCACCAAACCCGCAGCGCTTCCTCATATGCGCGACGCCAGCGCTCCAGCACCTCGCCGTCGCCAATCCCCAGTTCCAGGCCGCCCTCGGCGAGCATTAGGTTGTAGAGCAGCGCCGCACCATGGAGAGCGAGTGAGAACTTCTCCGCATCCGCGACCAGGGCGCTAAGCTCTCCCTGAGCTCGCTCTGTCGCGGGGTGTTGCCACAAGAAGTCGACCCGATCTGACGCTTGGCGCTCTTCGAGCAGGAAGCACAACAACGAATGTGGCGCCGCTGCACGCACTCGGTCCACGAAGTACTCGGCCTCTCGCCGAGTTAGGTCGAGCGACGCCTCCCGCGGGAAGCTCGGTGGGGGCTTGGGTAGATTCGGATCCCATGTGAGCGCGGACTGCAAAAGGCCCGCACCATCCTCGTCCCCGGCGTGGCGGATTCTACGGCGCCGGGCCAGCTCATCGACACAACGGTGATATGCACCCTGTCCCCCACGGAAACGCAGTATTCCCAACTCGATCAACCCGGCCCAGTAGATGCTACTGGGCAGCCGCTTCAGCGCTCCTCGCGATTGTCGACCAATAACCCCTTCGCTCTCACCCGCTGACTCCAAGACATCGATCAGTGCGATCTCTTGCGTTCTCGCTCGCCGCTCGACCGTGGCCTCGTTGCCGCCTTTGGCTTCGAGCACCTGGTACATCCACGGCACGAAGAAGAAGTAGCGCGCACGAGTCATGATGGTGCTCGTTCCCGGAAACAGCTGGTCGGCGAACGAGTCTCGAATCGCCGCGAGCCCTAGCTCGTCGCGCGTTTCCTTCTCGTCGAGTTGGCTCAACGCATCGAGCATGCGGCGACGCGTCCTCTCGGAGTAATCCATCCAGCCGAATGTTGAGGTCATGCCGCTCCTCCTTGCCCCGCACGCACAGCGCTCTCGGGACAGCATGGAACCTACCGAATACCACTCCTACCACTACCCCGAAACGACCAGACGGCTAGACAACGTCCGACTAATCGAGTGTTCAGCAAGTGAGACTGCTTTACCTCCGACGACGCTTCCGCGTGGCAAGACCCGTTTCGACACCAACCACGGCCGTGCTTCCGTGTGTAACTCTGCGCTTGCCGGGCGCGCCACCCTCAGGGGTGATCGCGGTTCTGTCTTCCCGCTGGCGCGGACATTTGGCATGCTGAAGGGTGGTGACGTCTAAGTACCAAACGATTCGCTTGGGGAGCATGGCAGCGGACCCCGCTACGGTGGGATTCCGCGAGGTTAGGCCAACGCCGAATCAAGCTAACGAGAGCAAGCCAAGCGAACCAATTCCTTCGAGGCTGGCTACGCAGCGAGGACTCGCGCCACCACCGAGTCCCTCTACACAAGCACCGGCGGGCCCTCCCCCCCACCCCCAGTCGCGGGATGCGTCACTGCACTTGTTGTCAGAGTTCGTGGGGAAGCACGTGAACGCGTCGGGCCCGACGGCCTTCGCGAACTTGGTGAGAAGCTATGGGTCGAAAGTCGGTGATGCGTCACCGACCCGGGAGCTGAAGCAGTTCTTATGGCAAGCGGTGCAGCTCGCCGAGCGCCGCGAGCTGGTGAAGGTGCGCGGTGACTTCATCCATCCCAAGGGCTCTGTGCCCAACTTAGCCAAACCGTCTCCGCCCATAGCCGCGAAGTCTCCCGAGGCGCATCCGCAGAACCCTGCGCCTCCTCCAGTCGCGCCAGCGCCACGCGTTGCTCCCGGAGTACGCAGCAACTCGGACTCCGACTTCGCGCATCATTACATCTTGAAGCATGGCCCGACCCACTTCGACGATTTGGCGCGAGCCTTCGCGCTATCCATAGGGAAACAACGGGCTGGTGCACAGATCAAGAAACGCCTCGGCTTTGGCCTATTCATCGCGGCGAAGCTTGAGCAACTCGAGGTGCGGGGCGAGTTCGTGTGGCCCGCGCCGGGCACGTGGAAAGGTCCAACGGAGTCCGCGCCCGCAGCAGGCAAGGTGCTCTACCGGATCCCACCGCAGCAAATCGCGAACGCCGCATGTGACGTCATGCACCAGGCGCTCCCGAACAGCTTCGATGACCTGGTGGCTGAGACCATCCGCTCCCTGGGCTTTCGCCGCGTCGAGAAGAAGAGCCGTTCCTACGTCGAAAAGGTCCTGAAGGATCTGCACATCGATCAGGACTTCGAGCGGCAGAGCGCGGTGCCCGAGCCACCCAGTGCGATGTCGCCGCCAGCCGCGGCCAGCGCGCCGAGGCCGCCATCCGAAGCGCCTGCAACGCCTGCAACTCTGGCCAACTCGCATCCTCCGGCTATGCCGCGCGGCCTTCCAAACCTCCCCGCACAAAGCGAAGCCCTGCTCGAACGCGCGACAGCAACCTGTCCAGACCAAGCGACGGCAACAACCATGAACGCAGTACTCCGCGTCCTGCTTGCCTCATCCGGCCGCGCCGGAGTCGCCACGCTGAGCTTCCGCACCGGCATCCCCGCCTTCAGGATCCCCGGCCTGATCGCCAAGCTCAGCGATTGCCTCCCGAGTGAGTCACGAGACTTGCTGCGCTTCGATCACGGTGCAAAAGAAGCGGTGCTCGACGTGGTGGCTTTCCAACAAAACCTCGGCGCTTTGTAGCGGCGAAATCATCCGCGCGAATAGCCCACTTTCGGCTACCCTCCCGGGTCCATGTTCGCGCAGACCGAGCCCTACTATCGCGCCGCACTTGCCGCCCTGCGTTGCCTCGAGGAGCGCGCCCCCACCAAGCGCCGCTTCTGCGCGGAGGCGGACGCGCTCTGGCGCGGTTTCAAGGGCGACCTGGAGACGACGGATCGCATCGATTTGATGATCAGCGACGCGGACGCGCAGTGGCCGGGAGCCTTCGGCGCGCGCAGCGTGTTCGGCTTCGAAGCCACGGCGGAGGACGAAGCCTTCGGCGTGCAGTGGACCGGGCTCGACACGGTCAGAGCTGAAGAAGTCTGGCGTGAGGTTCTCCGCGCGGAACCACCGGGCTCTAGCCAAGCCGTGTTCGACGCTTGCGCGGGGGTTTGGGGGGAGGAGCTCCGTTCGTACGACCCAGGCTCGATTGATCCCGCCGACCAGCTCTTGCTCTGTGGTCCTTCTGCCATCGTCGGCACGGCGCTGGCGTTCGAAGCGGGCTCCAGCCTCGACTGGGCCGCCCAGGTGGCAGTGATTGCAACGGAACCGTGGACACGACAGCTCGCGGGCCTAGCGACCGCTTTGCTCAACTCGACCAAACCGATCCTCATAGCCAGTGCGACTTTGGTCCCCACACTGGTACCGCGATTCGGAGATGGTCACAAGGCGGGCGACGGCACCCGCGTCGGGGGCCCCCTCGCTGGTCGTCGCCTAGTGCTCTCCGATGACGCAAGTGAAGCCGACGCTGATGCCGCGCGGCAATGCGTCGAGCCGATGACCGGAGCCTGACGTGGCGCTGAGCAAGGACCGCATCGTCGTCGTTGGAGAGACACCCCACGCTCACGAAGCGGCCGCGGTGAAATGGGTCAACGAGCAGCTGCCTGACGTCGATCCGTATCACACCTGGGCGCTCTTCGATCTGTACGACCCAAGCACCGGGCGCTCACACGAGATCGACATCCTCGTGCTGGGCTACTCGGCCTTGTACCTCGTCGAGGTGAAGAGCCACCCGGGGCATATCGAAGGCGATCGCGTCGACTGGACCTGGACTCGCCCGGATGGGAGCAAGGGTTACCTGGAGCCTCCGTACTCGCTGACGAACCTGAAAGCCAAGGTGCTCAAGACACGCCTGCAGAAGGAGCTCGGTCGCGACACACCCTGGGTCGAGGCGCTGGTGTTTCTGTCGAGTGACGAGCTCACCACAAAGTTCACGAATTACGGCGACAACCACGTCGTCACCCGCAAGAACTTCCTGAACGCGGTTCAGCGCAACGAATTTCCAGGCGCCGATAAGAACGCCAACCGCCGGCGCATCGATCGCCCCGTAGCGCAAAAGCTAGCCAAGGCGCTCTCCGCCCTCGGCGTTCGCGCGCGGAAAGGCAAGCACATGGCCGCCGGCTTCGAGCTCGGCGACGTGATCGCCGAGGGCAGCGGCTACCAGGATCGCGAAGCGAAGCGCGTCAACATGGAAGGTGTGCGCGCGAGAGCTCGCACCTACCTGGTCCCCGAACAGACGGCCTTGCAACGCAAGGCCCAGCTCCGGCGCGCCGCGGATCGTGAGTATCGCGTGCTCTATCACCTCCGGGAGTGCCCAGGCGTGCTCCAGGTCACTGGCTACGACGACGCAGCACCGCTTGGACCAACGGTGCTCTTCGACGACTTCACCGGCGCCGTGCCGCTGGATGTGTTCCTGCGCGCGAATGAGGATCTCGATTTCGCCGATCGGGTGCTGCTCATCGAGCAGATCGCCCGCACCCTCGCAGCTTGTCACGACCGTGAAGTGACCCACGGCGCGCTGAGCCCAGCAGCTGTATTGGTGCGCAACTGGGGCAAGTTCGAGACCCGACTCTTCAATTTCCAGCTCAGCAGCGCTCAGCAGGTCGAAAGCACCATCCACTGGTCAGCCCTCGCCGACGATCCCTGGGTCCTCTACCAAGCGCCGGAGTTGCGTCAGTCACCCACCAAGCGCGGGCCACAATCGGACATCTTCAGCCTGGGCGCGCTGGCGTTCTTGATCCTCACGGGCAAGCCTCCAGGCAAGGATTTGCAGGACATCGAGGCCACGCTGCACCGCGACGGCGCCCTCGATCCGCGCCGCGTCAGCGACGATATCCCCAAGGAAGCAGCCGACGCGATCGTCTTCGCCACGGAGACGAAGACCATCAGTCGAGCCGATTCGGTGGCGGGATGGCGCTACATTTTTCTGGACGCCGTTACCTCACCCCCTCAACAAGAGGCGTTCGCGGATCCGCTCTTGGCCCGCACGGGAGACATGCTCTCCAGAGATCTGCGGGTGGCGGGGGAGCTGGGCAGCGGCGCGACTGCGCGTGTCTGGGCCGTCGAGCGCGACGGGCGCAAGTATGCGCGATAA
>JBFXBK010000187.1:0-16715 GCA_050183255.1 Polyangiaceae bacterium
CCCTCGACGCCCTCGGCGATGCTGACGTAGGCGCCGCCGAGCCCAATGACCCGCGAGCTCGCGGTGACTGGACCCTGATACAGGTCGACGGTGTAGTCGCTGGTGCGGATTTCGCTGCCCTCAGCGCCAAGGGGACCTGCGGCGAGAGCCACGCCACCCCAGCTCAGCATGCCTCCAGCGCACGCGAGCGTCGCCCCCGCCCGGGCTAGGCTGCGGCTCCAGGAGTTCACGCCTGCTCTTGCTCCCGGGCCATGCGAAGCTCCGTCGAGAGCACGCTGATCAGAATCCCCACGGCACCGAGACAGAACACGATCAGCATCGGGCCGACCTGATTCAAGAGCGCCGCGATGAGCGTCAGGAAGACGAACGTGTCGCGCTTGAACAGTGGACCGATGTACGCCATCACGCCCTCTCCGCTCGAAGTACTCTGGCTGAGGGGATACTTGAGCAAGTCGCCCGAGCCGATGCGGATCAAGTAGCGGTACTCGAGACCGCTCGCCGTGACTCCGCACAGCACGGTCACGATGCCCGCGATCAAGTACACGAGATGCCCCGTGCTCGAGTACAGGCCCCAGGCTGAGCCGGCGAAGAAGCCGTAGTTCGTCAGATCGTCGCCGACGGTATCGAGCCACTCGCCCATCAGCGAGCCTCGGTAGGTGATGCGGCTCATTTCGCCGTCACAGCCGTCGAGCACGCTCTGCGCCTGAAACAGGAACGCGCCGATCAGCAGATCCCAGTAGCCGCCGCGGGCGGCGATCACGGCACCGGCGATGCCGATTGCTAGTATCCCTACGGAAACCTGATTCGGGCGTAGCGGCGTCTTCACCAGCCAGCGGCTGATGGCGAGGGAGATGTAGCGATTGAGGTAGCGCGAGGTCCAGCCGTCCTGTGGCTTGCGCAACGCGCGAAACAGCGCCCTTTCGGCGCGTCGCTGAGTCGCTCGGTCTTGCACGGTGAAGCTGTCGAAGCCCCACGGCGGCGAGTGTTCGAACGACTCGCTACGCAGGTCGATGCGCGACACCCCGGCTTCACGGATGGCTTTGAACAGCGTGCGATGGACCACGCTGCTCGCACCGATAGTGATGCGCTCGGCCTCTTCGGGAGGTTGCTTCAAGATCGGCACGCGAAAGCGGGGATCCGCGAACGCGCCCTCCACGGCCTCGAGCCCGGCGGAGAGCACCACCCCGCTCGCGCCAGCTCCCTGAGCGTCCAGCCCAAGGCGCAGCGCCAAGGGCAAGCCGGCGACTTTTCGTGCGGGATCTCCGGCGTCTCCTTCGAGCACCAGCACCCAGCTCATGAATCAGGTAACCTCTCGGTCATGGTTTCAAGGGGATGGGCGGCTTGCTTGTTCGTGGGTGTGGTGCTGGCTGCTGGCTGTGGCAGCGACGACAGCTCTCCGAGCTCTTCGAGCGCGGGGGGGAGCGGCGGCAGCGGCGGGACGGGAGGCACTGGAGGGACTTCGGGCTTCGATGTTCAGTCCGTCTATCACGTTCCTGACAGCTTGGACGCATTGTCCGACGAGACCTTCTTCGATCACCCGTGGCCCAGCGACTTCCGTCTCGATAGCGACGGCAGCATCCACCTGCAGGGCTATCCGAATCCTCGCGCTGTGCCTTTGTTACGCGACTACGTCGACGCAATGAAGGGCGTGATCCGCGGCTTCAGTCCGGTCGCCGCGGGGTACTTGCGTTTCACCGGGCCCATCGATGCTTCGACGCTACCGAGCGGAGCGTTGGCGGCCACCGAGGCCACCAGCAGCGTCCAGTTGATCGACGTCGACCCAGGCTCTCCCGACGTGGGTAAGCGCTGGCCTCTGACGTTGCATTGGCAGCGAGAGGCCGGAGTCTACTGGCCAGAGAACACCCTGGCGTTCATGCCCGCGTTCGGTCACCCGCTGCGGGGCGGAACGCACTACGCGCTGGTCGTCACCGACGCTTTGCATGCGGAAAAAGGCAGCCTTGGACCCGCGGATGAATTGAGCTTGCTGCTCGGGGAAACAGCGCCGAGCGAACCTGCAGCCCTGGCGAGCCACTACGCCGCGCTTCAGCCCACGTTGGACGCGCTCGCCAGCGCCGGTGTCGACCGTCAGCACATCGTGAGCCTCACCTCCTTCACCACCGACGACCCGACGGTGCAGACCCAACAGCTCGCCGACTGGGTGAAACAAAACTACCAGGCGCCCACTGCGAGCGCCTGGCAGGCGATGGACCCGGTCTCTGGCACTGACGTCTACGAAGGCATGTATGGTCCCTCACCGGATTTCCAGCGCGGAAAGATCCCATTCGCCAGCTTCGGTGACGGTGGGGAGCTCGCCTTCGACGCCCAGGGCAATCCCGAGGTGCAACGGGACTTCGACCTGCGTTTTGCGCTGACCGTCCCCGACGCGACCACCTGCCCGATGCCAAGCGCGGGATACCCAATCGTGCTGTATGCCCACGGCACGGGCGGCAACTATCGTAGCTTCGTGCGCGCCGGGCATGAGGGGCCGGAACTTGCCAAGCGCTGCATCGCCACCATGGGCATCGATCAGATCTTCCACGGCACCCGGCCAGGCGCTGATGGGGGCAACCCCGAGGTGTTGTTCTTCAACGTCTCGAACCCAGTCGCAGCGCGGGCGAACGGGCCCCAGTCGGCGATCGACGTCGTGCAGCAGGCGCGCTTGTTCACCGAATCGGCGACGAGCATTCCCGCCAGCGTCAGCCGCACAGGGTCGGAGATCCGCTTCGACACCAGCCGCTTGATGTTCATGGGCCACAGCCAAGGTGGGCTCAATGGGCCGATGTTCCTGGCGGTGGACGACGCGGCGCGCGGTGCGGTGCTCAGCGGCTCTGCCAGCTTGATCAGCATCACGCTGCTCGAAAAGACGGAGCCGGTGGACGTCGCGGCGCTCGTGCGCAACGTGTTCCTCGCGCTGTCGTTCTCCGAACAGGCCGAGCTAAACGAGCTACACCCAGAGCTCTCCTTGGCGCAGACCATCGTCGACCCAACGGACCCGATACACTACGTGCCGCTCATCATCAAGCGACCCCACGCCGGCTTCGCACCGAAGAGCATCTTGATGACCGAAGGTGTGAACGCTGACGGGAGCGGGGACTCCTATGCACCTCCCCACGGAATCGAAGTGCAGGCGGTCGCGATGGGCCTGTCACCGATAGAGCCCGTGGTCCATCCTCCGGCAGAGCTGGCGTGGTCTCCAGAGTTGGCGGCTTTTTCGGTGCCAGCTGAGGGCGTCAGCGGAAACCTCGCCGGTGGCGCGGCGTCAGGCGGCCTGATGCAGTGGGTTCCTACGGGTGGCGATGGCCACTTCGTCATCTACAACATCCCAGCTGCCATGGATCAGTGCACAGGCTTCTTGCGAAACCTCGCGGATGATCCCAAGGGTCGCTTACCAGCGCCCTAACCTGTGCTAGATCCTCGCTCCGGATGATCGAGCTCGGCTGGCACTGGATCGTGGACGCGTTCGACTGCGACGCAGCAGCGCTCGCAGATCGTCGTGTGCTCGTCCGACTGCTGAATGAGCTTCCCCAGGCGCTCGGCCTGCGTTCAGTGGGTGAGCCGCAGGTTCACGTCGAAGCGGGATCGGAGCCGCTGTTGGTCGGCCTCGTGCTGCTGGCGGAGAGTCACTTCAGCGTCCATGCACGCCCCGCGAACCGAGTGCTCCACGCGGACTTGTTCTCATGCGCACGCTTCGATGTGGAGCGTTGCCTACTCGAGCTGCAGCAGGCCTACGGCTTCCGGGAGCACCGCGCACAGTTCTTCGAGCGCAACCTGCCCGGCAGGGAGAGCGAGTGACGGTTCGCACCCATCGTGTCGCGGAGTTTCGCGCGGCCCAAGGTGCGGGGCTCGCACCGGCACAGCTTGCGGCGCTGGTGCAGAGCTTGCTGCCGCCACGCTTGGCGGAGCGGGTCGTGTGTCACGAGTGGCAGCCTCAGGGCCTATCGCTGATGTGCTTCTCGGCGGAGCTGACGTTTACGCTCCACACCTGGCCCGAGCACGAGGCGTGCGTCGTGGATCTCTTCCATTGTCCAAAACGCTTCGACGGCGCGGCGTTTCTTGGCGATCTTGGCGCCCGGAGTGGCTGGGTGGTGATCGCGGAACGCGAGTTCGCGCGCAGCCTGAGTGGTCGCTGACAGATTCAGTCGACGACTCGCGCGCGGGCGATATAGTGCGCCACCGTGGCTTACTCCTGTCAGTTCAAGTGTTTCGCTGGGTGTGACGGCGCCTGGCCCGTCACCGTTCCCATGTACCGCTGTCCCACCTGCGGCGGCCTGCTCGAAGTCGCGCACGACATCGACGCGCTCCGGGATCGCAGCGCCGCAGCCTGGATCCGCCTGTTCGACGAGCGCTATCGCGTGAACCAGTGGCCCTACGGTTCGGGCGTCTGGGGCAAGCGAGAGTGGGTGATGCCGTCGCTGCCAGACGACCTGATCGTGTCGATGTACGAAGGCGGAACCAACCTGTTCTGGGCTGATCGCTACGGCAAGCAGCTCGGTGTGCCCGAGACTTGGGTCAAGCTGTGTGGAAATAGCCACAGCGGCTCATTCAAAGATTTGGGCATGACAGTGCTGGTCTCCGTGGTGCGCCAGGCGATTCAGCAGGGCTTGAAAGTGAAGGCGATCGCTTGCGCCTCCACGGGCGACACCAGCGCCGCGCTGGCAGCCTACGGCGCCGCCGCGGGACTGCCAGTCGTGGTTTTATTGCCGCGAGGAAAAATTAGCACGGCGCAGCTGGTGCAGCCGCTCGCCCATGGGGCGCTGGTGCTCGGCTTGGACACTGACTTCGATGGCTGCATGGCCATCGTGCAGCGCCTGGCCGAGGAGGGCATCGTCTATCTCGCCAACTCGATGAACCCGCTGCGCATTGAAGGCCAGAAGACGGTCGCCGTGGAGATCGTTCAGCAGTTCGACTGGCAGGTGCCCGACTGGGTGGTGCTTCCTAGCGGAAATCTTGGAAACGCCTACGCCCTGTATTCAGGCTTCAAGCTGATGCGGGAGCTTGGCCTCATCGATCGCTACCCGCGCCTCGCGGTGGCTCAGGCACAGAACGCGAACCCGCTCTACCGCGCCTGGACCGCGGGCAAGAAGACGGTGGAGCCCATCACCGCTCAGCAGACACTGGCGACGGCGATCCAGATCGGCAACCCCGTCAGCGCGCCGCGCGCGTTGAAGGCCCTCGAGGAGCTGAACGGCGTGGTCGAGCAAGCCAGCGAGCAGGAGCTGTGCGATGCTGCGGCACGCGCGGATCGCACGGGCATGTATACCTGTCCTCACACCGCGGTCGGCCTGGCGGTGCTGGAGAAGCTGGTGAACAATGGCACCATCAAGTCCACGGATCGCGTGGTCTGCGTCTCCACCGCCAACGGCCTCAAGTTCACCGAGTTCAAGGTGGGCTTTCACGAAGGCAAGGTACCCGGCGTCGACAACACCCTGAGCAACCCGCCGGTGATGCTCCCCGCCGACTACGGTCGGGTCATGGACGCCATTTCCGCAAGGCTTTAATCTAGGTCTTCAGAGGGCTAGCCCGAACTCAAATGGTTCCGCCTGCGCGTTTTTCGGGGGTGAGGTGCGGCGTACCTGCGGCGTAGCCCACCTCCAAGCGCGGCCAGCGCAAGCACCGCTAGCCAAGGCAGCGAAGTGCCACTCCGGGAAGCCCGCCCTCTGACCGCACCCGAGGTCTCCACGAACCGACATCCGTCCTGCTCTTCGTCGAGTGCTTCGTCTGAGGCGCCGCCAGACCCTCCGCTGCCTGCGTTCTCCGCCGCAGGGCAAGGGTGCGCGGTGCGCCAGCCTTCGAACTGTACCTTCAAGCTCGGCAGCGGATCTTCGCTTACCGGCTCGTAGACCTGCGAGACTAGCTCTAGATAATTACCTTGAGGAAAATTGGGTGGGTCGACGCCAATTAGCGCGGACTGCGCTGGTGTGCCGCTCGGAGTGCAGCGCGCGTCTCCACCGCCTTCGCTACCAGCCGCCAGTAGGGCGTTGAACAGGCGCTCGGGCAGGTCGCATGCGTCCGCTTCGAAGCCCCGTTGTGCGCGCTCGAGCACGTCGCGTGCGGTGAGGAAGTTGCCCTGAGCAGACACCACGAAGCGCCGCGCTTGGCTTTCGGCGTCTCGCACTTCGAACGCCAGGTGCCCCGCAAATGGGTTGGCTCCCGAGCCAGTGAAGTTCGCGATGTCTCCCGTCGAGCTGACGAGCGCGTACTGCCGCAGCTCGTAGTCGCCGTCGAAGCTTGGATCCGTGAGCGTATTCAGGATCGCGCTCGGTGACTCTCCAGCGCCGAGCCACGCGACGCCGTAACTGTGTGCTTCGGGTAGCAGATACGACTGCGTCATGATGGCGCCGTGGCCGGGAACGGCGTCGTACACCTGGCGTACGGTGTCGAGCGGTACGCACGAAGCCACGGCGCCGCCCACGCTGCCGTCCTGCACGTCGACGGCCACGATGGAGAACGTCGCAGAAACTTCGCCGCTGGCGCAGACCAACAGAGCGGACACAGCGCATGAGACGAGACGTCGCACCCGGTGAAGCTTAGCGCGAAACCAGTGCGCCTCACCCCCGAGCCCGAAAATGGCCGCGAGAGCATCGAGACGACGGGCTACCGAGGCACAAAAGCGAACGGGCCCTCGAAGTCGAGAGCCCGTAAGGTTTCCGTGAGGAAAATTGTTGCTGGTTCGCACCTCCCGGGCGCGAATTGCTCAGAAGCTGAACTGAGCGAAGCCGCCGCCGCCCTTCTTCGAGGCGTAGGGCGCGACCTGCCAGCGTGCCCAGCGCTTCTTCTGGATCTTCTTGGCTTCCGTGACCGGGTCGTCGTCACCCGAGGTGAGGAGCACGATGCCCGTCACACCCAGCGTGATCGCAACGCCGAACGCCATGTCCGCGATCAGCGCGTTGCGCTCGACGTCGTCCGCCGTGTCGTTCGTGGGGTTGTCGTTGAAGTCGCTCTTGGAGCCCAACGCCTGGATACCGAAGATCGTACCGACCACCGCGCTTGCGCCTGCGATACCTAGGGTGATGTACGCTGGCAGCTTGCTGCGTGGCTCCGGCTCCGGCTCGGGCTCGGGTGTCACAGGGGCGGGAGCCGGCGCCGGGGCTGGCGTGGGCTCGGGCTCTGGCGCGGCCTCGGTCAGCTCCACGCTCTGCTCACCGGTACCAGCCGGGGTCATCTCGACCTCGATCGTCTTGCGCTCGAACCCGTTCGCGACAATCTCGAGCTTGTGCTTGCCTGGGGCGAGCTTGAGGTCCATCGGTGTCTCGCCCATCTGGGCCTGGCCGTCGACCGTAACCGCGGCGCCGGGGGGAACCGTTACCAGCTTGAACTCGCCCGGCGTCTTCTTGAGTTCGGCTAAGCGAGTCTCCGCGTCCTTGGACTTTTCTTCACCCGCGCGCTCGTGGTCGGGGTTGTCCATGAACTTGCTATAGGCCTCGATGGCCTCGAGGATCTTGTCCTGCTTATCTAAGCTCTTCGCGATCCAGTACTCCGCGTGGGGGGTGGGGATGAGCTCGTACGCCTTGCGGAAATTGGTCTCGGCTTCGGCGAACTTGCCGGCGTCGAATGCTTTCTCGCCAGCGCCGTAGGCCGCGCGCGCGTCCTTCTTTTGCTTGGCGGTTGGCGGCTTCTTCTTAGCCTCTTTCTTCGGTGCGTCGGCGGGCTTCGCGCCTTGCGCAGCCGCCATCGGGGCGAAGGACATGCTGGCAACGGATCCGGCTAGGACAGCCGCGACCAAGCGGGGAGCGAGAGAAAGACTGGCGATTTTTCGCATGAGGCCTCCGCGCGGCCAGACTGCCGCGTGCCCGAGAGGCTAGTCCGCACGGGGTCCTTGGGACAAGCCCGGAAGCGTCGGAACCGGCTCTCTTGGCGTGACATGAGCGCTTTCTTGGCGACGCAAACCCCATCAAATGCGTCGGTCACGTGTACTCTTATCGAGATCTCCGGGCGGCAAGGTGCGGGTCGGCTTGGCCCACGCTCCCCGTCGGGGACCCGACCAAGCCCATGGCTGACACCCAAGACACCGAACCCAACGCGGAAGTCGATGAGACTGGGGAGACGAAGGATCGTCAGACTCTGCCTCCAGGCTTCGTCAGCGTGGCTGCTCCTGGCGCCGCAGGTGCGCTGGTTGGAGAGTGGCTGAACGAGACCCGCGCATCCATCGTCCCGCGACGTGCAGGCGCGCGCGCAGAGCAAGCCTGGCTGCGAGGTCGTGTCGAGCAGGCGAAGCGCACGAAGGATCTCGAGCAAGAGCGCGTGGCCTCGGTGCAGCTCGCGCGCGCTCTCGCCGCGCGCGGCAGTGAGCTCGACACAGCCACGCGCATGGCGCGGCGCGCGTTGGTGCTCGGGGAAGATCCGCAGCTTCGCGAGGAACTCTCCGGTTGGTTCGCCGGGCTGGGTGAGCCAGCGCTCGCAGCTGCCACCCTGCGGCCGGCGGCTCTCGACCGCAGCCCAGAGCAGTCGGCCTTGATCTTGACGCGCATCGCGGTGCTGGAAGCGCGGGCCGGCTCGCCCGAGAGTGCGGTGGATGTGCTCAGCGACGCCGGTCAGAAGGCGCCCAACGACGCGCTGATCGTGGAACTGCTGGGGGCGATTGGAGCGTGGGCGCCAGCGGCCATCACCACGGCGCGCGCGGCGGACGCGTACGTCGAAGGCGCACGACGCCGGGAAGCGCGTGGGGAGCGCGCCGCAGCCTTCGAGGACTTGCTTCGGGCGTTCGAGCTGTGTCCTGAGTCGGCGATTGCTGCCGAGCTGCTGGCGCAGTCGCTGAGCGCCAGAGGGCGTAGCGGAGCGGCGGACGAAGTGCTGCGTGAGCACGCACTGGCGAGCCAGCGTGGGTCGCTGTCGACGCACCTCGGACGCCTGCGCGACGCGCTCGGTGCCGACGACCTGCCCAGGGCGCTCGGCGCGGGCCTAGACGCGGGGCTGGACCAAGAGCTCGATCCGGATGCGAGTTTCCGTGCGGTAACTCATGCGGATGGCGCATCCAAGGGGTTCGATGAAGTGCTCGCGCGGGCTGGTCTGCACGAGCTCCTGGCGGCTCGCTTGCAGCTCGGCCTGGAGCAGCAAGATGGCGCCGCGCGTGCGCGCCTTGGGTTGGCTTTGGGGCGCCTGTACTCTGGACCGCTGAATTCCCCGGAGCGCGCAGTGGACGCCTGGATGGCCGCGTTGGTTGCGGACCCCAGCAACGAAGACGCGAAGATCGCGCTCCGAAGCCACGCCGCGGCGACGCGAGACCAAGCGCCTCTGGTCGAGGCACTCATTCGCGTCGGGCGACGCGTCGTCCCCGGCAGCGACGAAGCTGCTCCGCCAGGCACTGAAGCTTGCCTCACGGAACTGATGGTCATGGCGGAGCAGCGCCTGAGTGACCCGACCCTCGCAGGCTGGGCGCTCGAACGTCTGGCCGCTCTGGCTCCGGATGCTGAACTCGACAAGCAGCGTGAGCGGCTACGACCGCGCGCGCGGCTTCAGCAGGAGGCCACGCAAAACGCCCGGGCGGCTCTCTCCGAAGCCGTGGAGGGGCGCGGGCAAGCCCTGCGTCGGCTAGTCGCCGCGCTGCGGTTCCAACCCGAGGCGGTCGACGAACAGATCGCCCTGTTGAAGGAGCTCGCCGGCAGCGAACCCGAAGAACGCGCCTGGCGTGCCCAGCTCGAGCGACTCCTCGAGCGCGAGCGTCGGACTGAACAGCTCTCCGAGCTCTTGGACTCCCAGCTGAGGTCGGGGTCGAAGGCGGAAGCCGAGCGCGCCGCGCTCAGGCTGTCTCAGCAGCGCCGAACGGCTGGCGATGCGGTCGCTGCGGTGCGCCACTTGGAGCCGCTGCTGGACGCCGGTGCTGGGCATCGAGCTGCTTGGTGCATGCTGCTCCTGCTCGCAAACCGGATTGGTTCTCAATCGCTGCGGGCGCGCGCGCTCGAGCGACTGGCTCAGCCGTTGGCGAGAAGTTTCCGTGCGGTTTTGATGTGCGCCGCTGCTGACGCATGGGGCGTCGCTGGCAGGAAGGACGCGGCCTGGGCGGCGGCCCATGCCGCCAAGGACGCGGATCCCTCCAGCGCACGTGCCGCGGCGACCCTCGCCAGTTGCGCCTTGGAACAAGCGGGCTCGGAAGCGGCCGGCGCTATCGAACACGCGGTGGGCGTGGTGGTACCCAGAGCGCGCTGGTGCCGCGCCTTGGCCCAGGCCCTCGACGATGCGGGTGAGCTGCCTGCGGCGCTCGCGTGGACGCAGCGCTGGCTGGCTCTGCGTCCAGGAGATCCCGAGGCCGCGGCAGCGCTGCTTGATCGGGTCACTCGCGCGGGAAACGCGGAGCGTTTGGCGGATGCCCTGGGGTGGCTCCTGTCCCAGGCTCAGCCGGCAGGGAACCTCGCGGAACCGCTTGCCCAGGCGCTGCGTCGCCTGAGCGAGCTTGAACCTGCTCGCGCGGGCGCGCTCGCGCGACGCGTGCTCGACTTGTTTGGCCCCCGCTCGGAAGTGCTGTGCGCTGCGATACTCGAGGTGGCCGACACCACGGGTGAACGCGGGCTTGGTATTGCAGTGCGGGAGCGCCAGCTCGCCTCCGGGGCTCCGGGTACGGCGCGTCCGGAGCTCTTGCTCGAGGTGGCGCGGCGTCGCACGGAGGCGGGAGATGCCGACGGCGCAGCTCGCTGTCTCGCGCGGGCGATTCACGAGGGCGCGAGCGCCGACGCTGTGCTCGAGCGCCTGGACTCCGCGTTGCCACCGCGGGGCTCCGACGGCGAGATCGCGCTGTTGGAGGCCCGAGCCGAGTGTCTTAGCGCGCAGAGCGGGGCTGGCGTTTCGCGTGCGGCCCGCGCCTGGCGCGAGCTCGGCGCGGCGCTCTGGGACCTGGCAGCGGATCACGAGGGGGCGATCGCCGCTTGGGAGCGCGCCGCGTTGTTGGATCCGGAATCTGGAATTGCCACGTTCGCTCAGGACTTGTTGGGCTTTGCCGGACAGGCTGAGTGCGTCGCGAGGGTGCGGGAGTTCGCGGAGCGGCGCACGGAGCCCGCTGAGCGAGCCCGGGCGTTAACCATCGCGGCCAACGAGGCGCTCAAGGCCGGGGACGCTGAACAGGCGCTCGAGCTGGCATTGGCGAGCATCGAGCTCGATCCTTCGCGTAGTGAGGTACTCGCCGTGGCGGAGCGCGCGGCGGGCGCCAGCCAGGAGTCGATAGAGGCGCTCGAACGCGCTTATCATCGCGTGGCTCAAGCTGCGCTTGGCTGCTACGGCGAGCGCGCTGTTCATTACCGTGCGGCAAGGCACCTGGAGCGTCGAGGTGAGCTCAAGCGCGCGCTGAGCCATGCGGTGCAGGCTTTCGAGGCGGTGCCCGCGCAGGGCATCACGTTCGTTCAAATGGTGCGCCTGGCCGAGCGTGCGGCGGAGCCGCTCACGGCGCTCACCGCACTGGAGCGGGTCGCCGCCAAGTCGAGCAGCGATGCGGAGCGGGCGGAGTGGCTCGAGCGCGCGGCGGTGTTTTCCGGCAGCGGAGAGCAGGGGCAGCGGCAGCGCCTGGAGGTGTTGCTGAGAGCCTTGACGGTTCGCCCCGAGGTGGAGACGTTGCGGAGCCTCGGGGAAACGCTCAAGGGGATCCTAGGCTTCGCCCCCCAGGAGCGCGACGTTCTCGAGCTGCGGTTGGAGCGGGCGCTGTCAGGTCTGTTGTCTCAGCTCGAGCAGGACGATGGCGCCCGCATCGCGGTACAGGCAGCCCGGGCCGCGCTGGAAGGCCTGGAGGCCAGCGGGCTCGGGTGGAAGGCGCTCCGCGCGGCATACCGAGCGAACCCCGCGGCGCCAGAGCTGGAGGACCTAGCAGATTCCAGCGACGAACTAGCTGAAGACGCCGCGAGCTGTGACGAGTGGCTCGACGAGATGCTGTCCACCCTGGAGCTCGGAGTAGCCGGAGTGCCCGCCCTCGCGCTGAGCGCGAAGTTGGCGGAGAAGCGGGGGAAGCCGGATGTCGCGGCCAAGTTCCTGGTGGAGGCTTGTCTGCGGGAATCGGAGCGAGCCGATCTCCATCGCCGCGCTGGACAAATCCTTGCGGAATTGCCCGAGGCGCAACGTACACCCCTCGAGCGTCGGCTGCTGGAGGCGCGTTCCCCCGGGGAGCGAGTGACCGGCCTCCTGGAGGTCGCTCAGGGGCAGCTGGCGCGGGGCGAACAGCGCCCCGCCGCGGAGACTCTCGAGCAGGCGCGCGGGGTGCGCGGGGTGCCCGTCGCGCTCACCCGGCAGGTGCTCGAACGGCTACGTGAAGCGTACTCCGAGCTCGGGCAGAGTGAGGCGTTGATCGCGGTGTTGCGCGAGCAGCTGACGCTGGACGGGCTCAGCCTGGACGAGCGGATCCGCCTCACGCGCGACGTTGCTGCGCTCCTCGCGACGAGGGGGGACGCCAAGGCTGCGCTCAAGTTGCTCAAGGAGTGCATCCAGTCGGCACCCGATGCGCTGGAGCTGGTGCAGGACCTGCTCGAGATAGCGCGCCAGGCGCGCGATGAGGCGCTCCAGATCTCCGCTTTACGACAGTTGGCGGAGCAGGATGAACAGCTAGTAGTGAAGATCAGCGCGATGCGCGATCTAGCAGGGATGTTGCAGAAGCAAGGGGATCTAGCGGGGGCGAGGGCACTCTGGGAGAACGTGCTCGAGCTGGATCCGACCGATGCAGAGGCGCTTTCCGCGGCGCAACGTGCCGCTGAGACCGAGGGCGACTGGGAAGCAGTTTCTGGCTTCTTGAAGCGTCGTGCGAGTCGCTCGTCTACGTCCGGTGCCCGTGCGCTGCGCCTCGAGCGAGTGCGCGTCCTGGAGCAGCACCTAGGCCGAGCAGATGAGGCTCGGGGTGAGCTCGAGTCGATGCTGAACACCCATGGCGAAGACCTCGACGTGTTGTGTTCGCTGGCCAGGGCCCACGAGCAGCTAGGCGATCAGCTCCGCGCGGCACCGCTCTGGCTTCAGGCAAGTGCAATTGCGGGCGAAAAGGCGCGCGCCGCCGCACTCGGCAGAGCGGCCTGTCGTGCTTACCTCGCCGGGGGTGATGCTGACAGCGCGCGTCGCGTGCTCGATGGCATGGAGGCTTGGGCGCAGTCCGAGGAGATGCGACGACTGCGGGTCGAGGTCGAGCGGGTAGCGGACAATCCGCTGTCCTTGGCAGAAGCGCTCGAGGAGCTGGCTCTGAGTTCGATGGCGCCCGCCGCGGAGCGCGCCTCGCTGTTGGTAGAGTCGGCGGTCGCGACGGAGCGGGGGAGCGACGTGAAGCTGGCCCTGGCCCGCGCGCAACGCGCCGCTCGGATCGCTCCTCAGGCGGCGGAGCCTCAGCTCTTCGCTCGCTACCTCGAGTATCGTACTCGACGCGCCGGGGGCCGCGAGGATGCGCGGGTCACGCTGACGGAACTCAAGAGCATCGAGGAGCGGCTCGAACCGGAACAGACCGAGCTTCGAGCTTTTCTCCTCGCGGAAGCGCTGGATGCCTTGGGCGACACCGAAGCCGCGATGCGAGAACTACAGCGGGCACACGCTGAAGTCGGCGCGCTCCCGCTGATCGCTCTCGGCCTGGGGGAACGCCTGCTCGCTCGCGGTGAACACGAACGTGCGCTGCCATTCTTCGACGCAGCCTTGGACGGCGACCTGCGCGCCGTGCGTAAGTCCGGGGAGGTGGCGCTGGACGCCGCCCAAGCGGCACTCGACGCCAAGGACACCGAGCACGCAACGCGGTTCCTGGAGCATGCCGCTGTCCACCCGGAGAGCCGGGCCCACGCGCTCCTGAGGCAAGTGGATCTGCGGCGCTTGATGGCGTCGGATCCTCCGCCGCCGCCGGAACCCGAGTACGCGCCGCTCCCCCGGGAAGAACCCGGAGCTGATGTGCAACGCGAGGAGCGCATCGGCCAGTTCGCCAGCGCCGAGCCGCCGGGCTCCGAGCGTCCGGCGATCGCTCCGCCGCCAAGCATGGAACCGGCACCGCGAGGCGACGAAGAGGCTGCGCCAGTTGCCTTGCGGAAATACAAGGGCGCTGTGAGTGAGGAGGCGAGCGTCAGCGCTTCGGATCCCCGCGCCGAGGCGCCCCGGAGTTCGCGTTCGGTCGATGCCGCGCGCGGCTCCGCGCCTCCGCCATCGCCAGCAGGTGCTAGCTCCCGGCCGCCGCGGGCCAGCTCCGCGCCGCCGGAAGCACCCAGCTCCGGTGAGCCGCGCTCTAGCTCCGCTCCGCCGGCCTCAGCTGCTCCCAGCTCGGCGCCTCCTGGCGGACCGCTGTTGCGCGCCGCCACGTCCGACGCTCCGATGCCACTCAGCCAGGAGTGGCGGCGAGCTTCGCGAGCTGTTTCGGCCCATGGAGAGCAAGAGGCTGAGCTCCTAGCCGAGCTCTCTGCGGGCTCAGTAGAAGCGGGACGGGAGTTGATTCGACAGCTGCAGAACCGCAGCGACCGGAGTCAGGATCTAGTCGCCGTCTGCCGTCGGGTGAGCACCCTGGTGCCTGGAGATCGTTGGACCCTCGAGCGGCTGTATGAGGCCGCGCTCGCCGACAAGGACTTCGCCTACGCGCGCGCAGTGGAGCACGTGCTGTACGCGTTCGGGGGTGGGGAGTCCGTGGCACCTCCGGAGCTCGAAACCCAGATCGAACAGCCTGAGCGGGTCCACCGCATGCTGTTCGGCGAGGGCACGGGACCTGGGGCGGAGGCGCTTGCGCTGGTGTGGGAGGGTGCTCAGCACGTGTTCCGCAGGGATCCGAGCAGCTACGGAGTCACCGGCGTAGAGCGCGTGGCGCTCAACGCGCCAACGCCGCTCGCGCGAGGCTACACGGTAGCCGCTCGATTGCTCGGGTTGGCGCGGACACCGCTCTTTCAGCGCAAGAGCTCGGGCGCCGTGACGCTGGGTGTTGCGTTGATGGATCCTCCCGGCATCATCCTGTCCGGGGATGTGCCGCAGATGTCTCCGGAACTGAGCTTCCACTTGGGAGCCATGCTCGGCGCCACGCTGCCGCAGTACGTGCTCTTGTTCGGCTCGACCGAATCCCAGGCTCGCGCGGTGTTCAAGGGCTTGGGTCTCGCGTTTGGGCCACCGCGCCCCGGCGGAGCTCGGGTCGCGGCGGCGGCAACGCTGGCTGAAGTGCTGTGGGAGAGCATCCCCGCGCGCTCGCAGCGGCGCTTGCGCGAGCTTTGCGACTTACCCGAGGCCTTGGACTACGAGTTCACGGTTGCGGCGGCCAGGCTCGCCGTTCGCCGTGCGGGGCTGTTCGTCGGTGGGGATCTGGCGGTCGCTATCCGCGAGACTTGCACGGAAGAGGGAATTGCGAGCAAGGGTTTGGAGCAGCCTGGCGGGCTCGCCGCATTGTGCGCGGCGAGTCCCGCAATCAGTGATTTGGTGTTGATTGCGACGAGCCCGGAGTATGCGGATGCCCGTTGGAGGTCAGCCACTTCGTCGCGCAAGCGCCCGAACTGGTCTACATTCTAGGCAGCAATGCGCCGCGTGTTCCGAGCCTGTTCGCCGAAGAACGTCGTCTCCACGACATTCGAGTCGCGGTTGCCGGCTGCGAGCGACGCTGTAACTGAAATCTCGCGCAGTGATGCCGCCGCGGGGCGACCCCGTGGAGCACAACTGACGGAGATCACGCAGCAATTTTTCCGAATGCTGGGACCAGCTGGGTTGGCACGCCCATGGCTAGTGGGATTGGTGATGTTGACCCAAACGGGCTGTCTCCTGGGAGAGACTCCGGAGTACCAATCCCGGCGCCAGACGCCGCCGCTGGTGGTTGCCAATGGGATCACGCCGGCCCCTGGTCGTCTGATCCGCGCACGCGTGAGTGAAAAAGTGGAGTTCACGGTGAACTTTCGCTCGGAGGACGCAGGGGAGACGATGTCATTCCTGCTCTGGAGGAACTACCAATCGGACCAGGCGTTCTACATCGACGCGGGCTTCGTGCCGCCGAGTTCCAACCTGTACGAGGCGGAGGGAGACCCAACGCAGGCTCTCCAGACGTATACCTTCGGCGCTTCCGATATCGGCTGCAACAGCTACACGCTGCTGTTGACCCACACAGGCAACCTGAACGGGATCAAGATCTTGCCTGGTACGGAGAACGACGTGGCTTCGGTCACCTGGTGGGCGGTGGTCGAGGGGCTGAATGGTGAGCCCGGGGACATCTTGGTCGACGACTGCGGAGGGGTCCAGTGATGCGCAGGCTCGCCGCTTCCCTAGGGATCTTGATGCTGAGCTTCGCGGGCTGCGCCGTGAAGACCTTGGACGACGCCAGCGGCGCGCCCACTCAAAACAGCTGCGAGACCCAGGCAGACTGCGCTTCAGGAACCAGTTGCGAGGGGTCTGTTTGCAGCAGCCCTGAAGGCGAAATTGACAGCGTGATCCTCGCCGTCACGCCGACGACTACCACCCAGCAGGCGGGCGGCGTGCGCTTCTTGCAAGCCTTCTCTGGGCTGAAGCAGGGTGGTCAGCTGTTGCCCGTCGAGCTGCAACCGCTCTCTACGGTTGGTGGGACGGTGACCTCCGGTGGGAACCCGGTTGCCTGCGACGTGCGCGTGACCTTCACGCCCGTGGATCGCGTGCTCGGCCTGGCTCCGGACGAGTACTCCGCCAATACTTCCGCGGGGAAAATGTCCCTGAGCGTTCCCGAGGGCGCCTACGAGGTGTACGTCAGACCACTGCCAGACACCGACACCACGGCTTGCCCCGTGATTCCGAAGCTCTACCGCTCGGTGATGGTCCCAGCGGGAGTATTCGACCTACCCCTCGCCCTCGGTGAGCCTTCG
>JBFXBK010000188.1:0-16685 GCA_050183255.1 Polyangiaceae bacterium
ACGTGCTCCCGGTACTGTGGGAGGACAACTACGTCACGCTGCGCCCCGGTGAAGAGCGTGTCGTCAGTGGATCCACTTGCGTGGCGGCGCCCCTGGCCGTTGAAGTCTCGGGCTTCAACGTGCAGGCTCGCGTCGTGCACTCGGCCCGCTCGCTGCCTCCGCTCCAGCTGCCGGACTTGATCGAGACGGCCAGCGCCGAGTAGGCAGTTGCCGCTCGAGGGCGACAAAGCGAAACGGCGCACCTCCGGGAGTGCGCCGTATTTCGTGTTGCTATCAATTCCGCAAGGATCAGGCGCCGCTGCCCTTGCGATAGGCGCCGGGCGTGTCTCCGGTGACCTTCTTGAAGGAGCGGATCAGGTGGTGCTGCGACTGGAAGCCCGAGGCCTGGGCGATCTGCTCAGTGGTGAGCGGCGTCGTGGCGAGCAGGCGCTTGGCGTGCTCGACGCGCACCGCACGCACGTAGGCGAGGAAAGACGTCCCCGTCGCCTGCTTGAACACGCGGCTGAACGCCGGCACGCTGAAGCCCGCCTTGCGCGCCACGTCGGGCAACCGCAGCTGCTCGGCGAAGTTCTCCTTCAGGTACTGCAACGTCGCTTCCAGGCGCATCACCTTGGGTCCCTCCAGGGACTTTTGCGAGACGAACGCCAGGCGCTCGAGGGCCGCCTTGAAGGTGTCGATGATCTCGCTGGCGGTGGTGGCTTCTTCCACGCGGCGGGTTAGATCCGCGGCGAAACGATCTCGCGCTTCCTGACGCATCGGGTGGCGGCGCTGAATCGCGCCGAATAGCTGAAACAGCATCGCGAGGAACTGCGAGCGGACCACCTCGATGCGCTCGTCGCTGTGGATCAGCACGAGGCGCACGTAGCGATCCGCCGCCACTTTGATCTCCGTCTCTCGCTGGCGGCCAAACGCCTCCGACAGATCCGTCGCCGCGTCTTGGAGCTGACTGTAGGTGACCTGCTCGCGCCCGTAGTGATCCTCGTGGAACAGCACGTCTTGCTCGAGCTGCAGGCAGAGGTGGAGCGCCAGCACCGCCTGACGGTGCGACTCGTAGAGCGAAGACCCGGCGGGGAGTGAACGGCCGATACCGACCACGGAGCGCAGACCAAACTGCTTGTAGACGAACTGCTGCAGGCGCTCGGCGCGCTCCCTCAGCTCGAGGCGCTGGCGCACGTCGCTCTTGCCCCGCAGCGGTGAGGTGATGAACGACACCCCATAGTCACTCAGCGGAACCGCCGCGGTTTCTGGCCACTCGCGGACATAGGCGATGAGTGCGCGCTGGATGCGCGCATTGCGAATCATGGCGCGGACGGGATCCATCGGCTCGACGCGCGCTTCGAGGGGCATCAGCGTCATGGCAGTCGTGGGCAGGCGCTGAATGCCGATGCCTTCTTTGAGCCAGTCCGTCAGCTGCCCCTCGTAGTACCAGGGCGTCATGTGGAACTTGTCGGCGCTGATCGCGCTCTCCACCCAGACATCGATGGGCCACAGCTTGTCGAAGACGGTGCTGTTCAGCTCGTCGACGTCTTGCTGGATGTCGAGGCTGCCCGGTTCCGCGGTGAGAAACGCCGCGTAGAAGCCGAGGAAGCGCTCGAGACCACTCAAGAGCTCAGCCGAGAGCACCGGCAAGCTGAGCGCCATGCGCACGAAGCGCACGAAGTCAGCGTTGGCGCTGGTGGGCTCGCGCCCCGTCAGCTGACGCCAGCTCTCCGCAAGCCACTCCCATTCGGGCTCTTTCGTCAGGAACTGACCCGCGTAGAGGAACGTCTGCCCGCGGTCGTCGGCCTGGATGGGGAGGAACAGATCGGCAAAACCGAACAGCTCTTCGACCACCAGGCTCTGGGCGAGCTTCGCGCGGCGCAGGCACTCGAGGTAGTACTGATCGCGCTTCGACTCCTTGCCGTAGAAGATCTCGAAGTGGAACGGCTTCAGGTTGTCCGACGGCACTCCGAGTTCCATCCACTCGAGACCGCGCTCGCCGTCCCACTGGATCACGTAGAGTGGCAGCTGCGGCCGACGGCTGATCACATTTTGCAGCGCGTAGAAGCTCGTCAGCTGACGCTGCCAGGGGGGACGGATCGCTCGCACCATGCTCTCCGAGATCGGGGCGACGTCGAACGGCGGCGGGGGCGGGGTGAGTAGGGCAGCGGTGTTCATAGTCTAGCTCCTTGCGGGTTTCTTTCGGGGGGAAGCATCAGAACCGCGCGTGCACTGCGGCAGCACCATCGAGCTCGATGTGGGTCGCCGCAGTCTGTTCTGGGGGTGAGGAGAGGAGAAGCACGCAGTTCGGTTCCGTAGGAAAACGTTCAGTGTAAGAGATCAGTTGTTCGGACACGGCGCGTCGGCGGGGGTCCACCAGTTGCCGCTCATCGCGATCAGGCTCAAGAGCTTGAGCGTGTCGCCGTAGTACTCGTCGGCCAGGCCCATGGTGATCACGGCGTCCCAAAGCTGGTTCAGCCAGTCCTGGTTTCCGGCGTCGCTCATCGCGCCCACGCCAAACGGCGCGATGTAAGCGAGTGAGCTGTAACCGGAGTTCGGCAGTGGTTGGCCGCTCAGCTCGTAACCTGCAGCGATGGACCAAGGGTCACCGCCGGATGCGCTGCGGATGAAGGCGTTCTGTTTGTCGAGGATTTGCTTCGCTCGCACATCACCGCTCGTCAGCCAGTAGGCGCCGATGCGCCACGGCACGCGGCAGGCGTTGTAGCCGTAGGCGCCGTCCGCTGCGTTCTCCAAGAAGTACGGGTCGACGGGAGCAGGTGAGGCGTACGGACTCTGGATGAAGTCGGGCAACAGCCCGCTCGTTGCCGCGTGGTTTGCTTGCAGGCTCGTGAACATGTCGAGCGACCGATCGAGCAGTGTGGTCCAGCTGCCGTCGTTGCTCGCCGCGGCGAAGCTCGCGAAGTGGCCTGGCATCACGTCGCTCGAGCGCGTGGCGTTCGCGTAGTCGCCGCTGTCCACCCAGTCGCCAAGCTTGAGATAGCCCCCGGAGCTGGTCTCCGCAGCACGGATGCCGCCGATCACGTTCAGCGCTTCTGCGTGGTAGTCGATGTCGCCGCCCGAGCCCCACTGCTTGTCAGCCAGCAAGAGCGCGTAAGCGATGTCGAGATCACCGTCGGTTGCGCTGTCGCTGCCGTCCACGTCGGCGCAGCTCGAGCCCTGCTTCCAAGCCATGAGTCGGCCGTCGCCGGAGCTCGGGTGGTCCTTGAAGTACCGGAACAGACCGTCGAAGCTGCTTCGCGCGCTCGGGTCGGCTCCCGCCATGAACGCAGCGATCAGCATGCCGTAGCCGTGAGCCTCGCTGACCGTGAGGCCATTGTTGTGCACGTTCACGTAAGCGCGTGCGTCGCCGCAGCCTGACTCGAGGTAGCGAGATTTCCACGCGGCATAATAGTCGCGCACTGCCTGATCGAGCTCGGCCTGACTCTTGTGGCTGGGGGCGATGCTGCCCGCGGTGTACGCTTGCTCGTGGTTGCCGAAGGGCTGTGCGGCGTCACCCGTCGTGGTGCAGCCTGGCTCGGGTGCTCCGCCGGAGCCGCCTTGAGTGGAGCCGCCCTGAGCGGAGCCGCCCTGAGCGGAGCCGCCTTGAGCGGAGCCGCCTTGAGTGGAGCCGCCTTGAGTGGAGCCGCCAGTGGCGCCGTTTCCGGAGCCGCCAGCGCCGCCTTCAGCGTTGGACGGGGCGGAATCACCGACGTCACAACCCGCCAGGAGCAGCAGCGCGGAGAGGACAGCGCTTGCCACGCGCGCTTGAACGCCCTCGAAGCGTTTCAGCGACGACGGAGTATTCCAGAAGTTACCGTTGGAGATCCCAGGCCTTAGCGGCATCGCTCAGGACTCAGCACGCCCTGTGCCAGCAACAAAGTGCGGGTGCCGGGGTAGGCAAATCCCTGCGCTTTCGAGAATGAGCATTGGTTCTGAACGCAATGGACACGATTGGGGGGCGGATCCGAGGGATCCCTCGGATCCCCCGGATCCGCCCTGAGGCGGATGTGGGGCTGCCTCGGGGAGCTGGAACCAGCCCGCGAGCCGATTGCCCACGGAAACGGTTCGCTTCTTGCAGCCGTGTCGCTCGAGGTCGACTGAGATGAGCCAACTGTTGAGTGAGATCGAAGAACAACCGAAGACGCTGGCGAGGCTGCTCGAGCTTGGGCGCCCGGCGGCCATGGAGGCGGCGCGGCGGATTCGCGCCTTTCAACCCAGCTGGGTCGTGATCGCTGCGCGCGGCACGTCGGACAACGCGGCTCGCTACGCGCAGTACCTGTTTGGGGCCCACAACCGCTTGGGTGTCGGGCTGGCTGCGCCGTCGCTCTGCACGCTGTACGACGCGCCCCCGGATATGCGCCGTGCGCTCACGATTGGCATCAGTCAGTCAGGCCAGTCCCCCGACATCGTTTCGTGGGTCGAAGAAGCGCGACGTCAGGGTGGTGCCACGCTGGCGATCACGAACGACCCGAGTTCACCTTTGGCGCTGAGCGCTGACTCCTGCATCCCGCTTTCCGTGGGGGAAGAGAAGTCGGTCGCCGCGACCAAGACCTATACTGGAGAGCTGCTCGCGCTCGCCATGCTGAGCGCTGCCTTGAGCGGCAGGCAGACGAACTGGGAGGCGCTCGAGACGGTGCCTGGTGCGGTGCGGACCGCGATCAGCAAGAACCAACACCTCGAGTCGTTGGCGCAGGAACTCGCGGACTCGAGCCAGTTCCTGGTGCTCGGTCGCGGTTTCAACTACTGCACCGCGTTCGAGGTCGCCCTCAAGATCAAGGAGACCAGCTACGTCGTGGCCGAGCCGTACTCCGTGGCGGACCTCCTGCACGGCCCTGTCGCCATGGTCGACGAAGGGTTTCCCTGCCTGGTGATCGCCCCGAGCGGCCAGGCGCTGGCCGGAGCCCGCGAGCTCGTCGACCTGCTCAGACAACGCAAGGCGCGTGTGATCGTACTCAGCGATGACACCGAGATCTGCCGCCGCGCCCACGCGAGTCTCAAGCTTCCGCGCGGAGTCGCGGAGTGGGCGAGTCCCATTGTCAGCGTCGTGCCAGGCCAGCAGTTTGCGCACGCCTTGGCGGTGGCGAAGGGCCTGGACCCCGACACGCCCCGCGGCTTGTCCAAGGTGACCCGCACGCGCTGAAGAGCACCTCGCACCGCCACAGGGACTGACCGCCAAGGACGCCAAGGCGCTCCCTCACCCCCAAGAAAGAAAGACCTGGGCGGTTCGGCGATGGCTCAGTCGCCTTCGTTTTCGTCCAGGGGCGCGAGGAGGCTGTCGATGTCCTCTTCGCTGATCCCCTTGGGGGCGGCGGTGCCGGCGCCGAGCAGCGTATCCGCGAGGTGCCGCTTGCGACGCTGGAGGTGGAGCATGCGCTCTTCGACGCTGCCGCTCACGATCAAGTTGTAGACGAACACCGGGCGCTTCTGTCCGATGCGGTAGGCGCGGTCCGTCGCCTGGGCCTGAGCTGCGGCGTTCCACCACGGATCGTAGTGGATCACGGTGTCGGCGCTGGTCAGGTTGAGGCCGGTGCCACCTGCCTTGAGGCTGATCAGGAAGACGTCGACCTCCCCAGCTTCGAAGCGATCCACCAAGCCCTGACGATCTGCAGTGCCGCCAGTCAGCACCACGTGCCCCCGGTTCCGCCTGCCGAGCTCCTGGGAGATCAGCGCGAGCATGCGGGTGAACTGACTGAACACCAGCACGCGCCGTCCCTGCTCGAGGTGGGTCGTCAAGAGCTCGAAGAACATCTCGAACTTCGCGTTGCCTCGGCACTCCGAGGCACCTGCCACGTGCACGAGGCGTGGATCGCAGCAGACCTGCCTGAGCTGCATCAACGCATCCAGGATGGCCACGGTGGACGCGGCGAAGCCCTTCTTGCGGATCGCCTTGCGCACGTCGTCGTGGGCCGCCACGCGGATGGCCTCGTAGAGCTCGCGTTGATCGCCGTGAATTTCCACGGGGCGCACCAGCTCGGTCTTTGGAGGTAGCTCCGTGGCGACGCTCTCTTTCACGCGCCGCAAGATGAACGGGGAGACTCTGCGGCGCAGCGCCTCGAGGCGAGCGTCGTTGCCCTCGCGCTCAATCGGGATACGGAATGCCGCACGGAAACGCGCGGCTTCGCCCAGCAGACCGGGCATCAGGAAGTCGAACAGCGACCACAGCTCTTCGAGGTTGTTTTCTACCGGGGTACCCGTGAGGCAGAGCCGGTGCCGAGAGTTGAGGCGGCGCACGGTGCGCGCGATCTGACTACGCGGGTTCTTGATGGCCTGAGCCTCATCCAGAATCACGTAGTGGAACTCCATCTCCTCGAAGCGCTCGATGTCGCGCACCAAGAGCGGGTACGTGGTGAGGACCACGTCGGCCTTGCTGATGCGCTCGAAGCGTTCGTGGCGCTTGGGGCCGTGCAGCACGCAGATCTTCAGGTGCGGCGCGAACTTCTTTGTCTCACGCTGCCAGTTCCCGATCAGGCTCGTGGGCACCAGGATGAGGCTCGGCAGATCCGTACGGTGCTCTTCTTTTTCCTTGGTGAGGTGGGCGATGGTCTGCAGCGTCTTGCCAAGGCCCATGTCATCCGCGAGCACCCCGCAGGCGCCGTGCTCGCGCAGGTGCTGCATCCAGGTCAGCCCTTCGTGCTGATAGGGGCGTAGCGTCGCCTTGAGGCTGACCGGCTCAGACACGAAGCTCGGCGCGCGGTTCAGCGCGCGAGCGCGCTCCACCACGTCTTGGGCGCCGGTCCACTTCAGCTGCGCTCCGGCTTCGCCCATGGCGTCTTCGAGCTGGGTGAGGCAGCCCACGGCGCCAGGATCGAACTCGATCACGCCGCCTTCGCCCTTGTTTCCGCCGCGATACAGGTCGAGCAAGACGCTGAGTAGGTGCTTCAAGCGCTCGGGCTGGATTGGCAGGTAGCGATTCGGCCCAACGGGGATCGCGCGGTAGCGTGCTGGCAGCTTGAGCAGCGCGTCCAAGCTCTCGGAGTCGGGGCAGAAGTCGAGCAGCTCGACCAGCGCCGGGAGCAGGTTGACGCGTTCACCGGAGACTTCGACCCCGAGCTCGAGGCTGAACCAGCCCGGCGCGTCGTCGTCCGGTTGGTCGACGTCGGCGTACCAGGGCACGTGGCCCTCCACGATCTGGTAGGGGAAGTCCTTGTGGATCTCGACGCGCCAGCCGAGCTTGCGCAGCTGCGGCACCGCATGCGCCATGAAGGAGCATTGCGAGTGCGCGTTGTTGCTGGACTGAACCAGATAGTCAGCCTCTGAGCCAAACGGCGGGATCACATCCTCGACGCAGCTGAGGTCGACGGCGCCGAAGGTCTCCAGCATGCACTGGGCTCGCGCCTCTGCGGCGCGGTCCCGATCCACCACGTCGGACCTGGGTCCGGTCGCCAGCTCTCCATCCAGATCGAAGTCGAAGTCGAGATCGTCGAGATCCCCGTCGCCCTCGGGGCGCACCTGGATGCCGCCGTAGTTGAAGCGCAGCTTCATCACCGGCAGGTCGACGTCCTTCGGGCGCCTGCCACGACCGCTGCTGGGGCCCTCGACCATCATGGCCTCGGTGTAGATGTACAGCTCCGGCACGAAGGCCGCGGCGCGCTGGGGCGCCCGGGCTTCGGGAGCGCGGGCCTCGGTGGGCTGCTGGGATTGGACGCTCGCTGAACTGATCAAGGCTGCTTCGCACCCGCTTGCGGGGTGTCCTTGGGCGGAGCTGACCGCCCGTTCCCTGCGCAGACGGCCAGGGGAAGGGGCAGGTAACCCCAAACCTTCGCCTTTGTCGATGCCGAATCTCTTCGGAATCACGCAAGAAAGTGGGGCATGTCCGGCGAAAATCAGGTGTGCGCAACATGCTGGGGTCGCGTTGTCGAGCCAGCCCAACATCCTGGGCAACCAGGGGCAAACCCACTGAATGCGTTCAGGGTTCCGCGGAACTGCCGTTATGCAGGGCATGCACTCGACCTTCGTGCCCTCCGTCGCCCCGGCGTTCGTCCGTGAACCGCTGCTGGCCCTCCAGGTGGCCCAATCCGAGGGCGACCCGCTGCCGACTGACGTCGAAGAGTGGCTCGAGGACACCCTCGATCTCGGACAAATCCAGGTCCCCGTCCTGGATGCGGTCGCGAGTCGCTTGCTCCAGCTGAGCCTCGACCCCGACAGTGATCTACGTCAGATCGCGTCGGAGCTCGCCCTCGATCCGTCCCTGACCGCGGAGGTGCTTCGCCTGGCCAACTCGGCTGCGTTCGGCGCACGGGTTGCCATTACGACCATCGACCGCGCCGTAGCCCAACTAGGTTCCGTGCGGATTCGAGATATCGCGCTGGTCGTCGCTTGCAAGGACAACGTCTTCACCGCGGGGGAATTCGCGGGTCTGATGCGCGAGCTGTACCGCCACTCTGTCGCGACCGCCTTCTACGCGCGGCACGTGGCTGCCAAGCAGGGCATCGACCGCGGCACGGCGTTCGTGTGTGGGCTCTTGCACGACGTGGGCTGGCCGGTCGTGCTGCAGCTCTTGGACCGCTATGAGCGCGAAGAGGGGCTCAAGCTAGGTCCTGCCGTCAAGCTCAAGGCTGCGGCCCGTTACCACGAACGCGCTGGACTCGTCATTTCACGCAAGCTGCCGATCCCCGATCTCAAGATTGCGCTGAGTGAGCACCATCGCCCAAACAGCCAGGTTCCGGCTGCAGCGTCGGTTGCGCTGGCCAAGGTGCTGGCTCAGCCCATCGCCGGCTGGGACGCGCTCGCGAGCCTCCCTGAAGACGTGGAAGGCCTGATCGTGCTCGCTCACGAAATCGGCGTGCCCATCGACGCGGACTCTGCAACGGACTTATTCGAGCAACACAGCTCCGTCGCTCAGGTGGTCATCGCGTTCGCCGGTGGTTGAGCCGACGTCCTAGCGGGCGACCGCCAACGGTGCTGCCTCGAGGTGCCCACTGGTTCGGGGCGCGCGCACCAGGCGTGTGCTCTCGATCAGGTGACAGCGCGCGCTGCGTCCAGCGCCCACCGGTGCTAGCTGAGGCGTTACCTCACGGCAGCGCTGAACCGCGTCCGGGCAGCGGGAGGCGAATGAACAGCCAGCGCCGGGCTCACGGATGTTCGGTGTACCGCTCTTTGCCGCCAGGGGTGAGAGGATGTTGCCTCCTGGTCGAGGTACGGCGCTCAACAGGAGGCGCGTGTAAGGGTGCAGCGGTTCCCGCATCAGCTCCACGCTGCTCGCTTCTTCGACGACCTGCCCAGCGTAGAGCACCAAGGTGCGGTCCGCGATGTAGCGGGCGCTGGCCAGGTCGTGCGTGATGTACAAGAAGCCGATGTTGCGCTCCTGCTTGAGCGCCTTCATCAGGTTCAAGATGCCGACGCGAATCGACACGTCGAGCATGCTCGTGGGTTCATCCGCGAGGATCAAGCGGGGGTTGACCGCCAGGGCACGGGCGATCGCCACGCGCTGACGCTGGCCACCAGAAGCCTGATGGGGATAGCGCTTGGCGAACTCTCTCGCCGGGCTGAGGCCCACCTGATCGAACAGCTCGAGCACGTGTCGTTCAACTTCTTGCCGGCTCAGGCGCGTGTGACGCAGCAGGGGTCGCTCCACGTGATAGCCAAGCCGGTGTACCGGGTTCAGCGAGGCGAACGGATCCTGGAAGATCAATTGCACTTGGCGTCGATAGTCAGCGTTCGGTCGCCGCTGCAGCGGAACACGTCGGCCGTCGAACAGCAGCTCCCCGGCGGTAGGCTCCGTGAGTCGGGCCACTAGCCGGAGCGCGGTGCTCTTGCCGCTGCCGCTCTCACCGACCAGGGCGACGATCTCGCCGGGGTGAACGCTGAGGCTGACTTCCCGTAGCGCGTGGACCCGCTGAATGCTGAGGCCTCGTCGCTCCGTGAAGGTCTTGGAGAGGCCTCTGAGTTCGAGCAAGGGAGGGGGCGTAGACATCGGTTTTTTCCGCGGGGCATCAAGCCTGGCTGAGCAGGTGACAGGCAGCGCGATGGCTACCGCTGAGAGTGAGCAGCTGGGGGAGCTCTGCGTGACAGCGCTTTTGCACGTGCACGCAGCGTGGGTGGAAGCGGCAGCCCGGTGGGGGGTGAAGCAAATCCGGAGGAGAACCGGGGATCCCTTCGAGCTCTTCCTGGTCTGCGACTGCGTCAGGAAACGACGCCAGCAGGCCTTGAGTGTACGGATGGCGTGGCTCGCGATAGATCGCTGCGGCTTCGGCTACTTCGACGAGCTTGCCCGCATACATCACGCCGATGTGCGTGCAGAACTCGAGCATCAGTCCGAGATCGTGGGTGATGAAGAGAACCGAGAAGCCAAGGCGCTGTCGCAGCTCGGCGATCTGCGCGAGGATCTCCTTCTGCACGACCACGTCGAGCGCCGTCGTGGGCTCGTCCATGATCAAGAGCTTTGGGCGCAGCGCAAGCGCGATGGCGATCACCACTCGCTGCCGCATGCCGCCAGACAACTCGTGGGGATAGCTGTCGAGGCGGCCTGGGTCGATGCCGACGAGCGCCAGAAGCTCCTCCGCGCGTTCTCTGGCGGCAGGGGGGGAGAGTGCGTCGTGAGCCAACATCACGTCGGTGAGTTGCTCCGAGATCCGCAGCACGGGGTTGAGCGCGTTCATCGCACTCTGAAACACCAGCGACGCATCACGCCAGCGCACACGGCGTAGCTCGTCCTCGCTCAGCGCGAGTAGATCTTTGCCAAGTAGCTTCACGCTGCCGCCGGTGATCGCCGCGGGTGGTCGGAGCAGCCGCAAGATCCCTTGGACGACCGTGGATTTACCGCTACCGCTCTCTCCCGCGAGTCCGAAGATCTGGTTCTCTTCCACGCGGAAAGACACGCCGTCTACTGCAGACACGTCTCCCGCCTCCGTGAGGTAGTCGATGCGCAGGTTCGAGACCTCGAGCAGACTCACTCGCCACCCACAGGCTCTGCGCCGTCGATGGCGGCCGCCACCGGCACGTTACGATCGAGGAGCACTGCGGTTGCGGCGCCGGGTTTGACGCCGGCAGCGCGCAACCGGCGTTCATAGGCGGTCTCACGCTTCAAGCGGGGATTGGAGAGCTCATCGATGGCGTTGTTCAGCAGCCCCAAGGCGAGGCCCACCAGCGCGACGCAAAGCCCCGTTGGCACGAAGGTCCACCACGAGCCCGTCAGCAGCGCTGCGTCGTTGCTTGCCCAGTAGAGGTTGGTGCCCCACGTCACCTGAGACACATCTCCTAACCCCAAAAATTCCAGGCCTACCTGAGCGCCAATGGCGTAAAGCGTGGCGCCGATGAAGGACGACACCAACAGGCCGCTCTGGTTCGGCAAGATCTCCCAAAGGATGATGCGCAGAGGGTGTTCGCCGGTCACGATGGCTGCCGAGACGAAGTCTTTATTCCGTAGGGCAAGAGTCTGAGAGCGGATGACGCGAGCTCCCCAGGCCCAACCCGTAAAGATCAACACCCAAGCGATCGTCACGGGGCCCGGCGGGAGGTAGGCGGCGATCACCACCATCAGCGGTAGCCCAGGCATGATCAAGAACACGTTGATCAAGAGGCTGAGCGCGTCGTCGATCAAGCCTCCGAAGAAGCCCGCTGCGGTGCCCACGACCGCGCCGATCGCGACCACCCCGAAACCGACGGCGAATCCGACCAGCAATGACATGCGCGCGCCCGCGATCGTCTGAGCCAACACGTCTTGACCCTGGCCGTTCGTACCGAGCCAGTGTGCGCCGGATGGTGGCTCCAGAGGCACGCCGACGAACGCCGTGGGATCTTGCACCAGGTAGGGGCCGAACAGCGCCACGAGCGCGAACAGCGCGAGCAGCGCGAGCCCTGCGACCGCCTGGCGCGAAGCAAGCAGTCCTTTCATCGCGTCCTCGGATCGAGCCAGGCGTAGGCGATGTCGACGAGCCAGTTCGCGCCGAGCACCGCGAGTGTGATGGTGAGAAACAAGCCTTGAATCAGGGGATAGTCGAGGCTTCGCACCGCTTGGATCAGCAAGTAGCCCTGGCCTGGATAGGAGAAGATGATCTCCGTGAGGAGCGAGCCGCTCAGCACGAAGCCAAGGGCCATGCCAAAGCCAGTGACGTTGGGTAACAGGGCGTTCCGTGCGGCATAGATCCACATCACCCGGCGGCTCAGCAGGCCCTTGGCCTGCGCGAGCGAGATGTAGTCCTCTCCGAGCACCGAGATCATCGTGTTTCGCATCGACAGCATCCAACCGCCGAGGGTCGCCACCACGATGGTCAGCGCTGGCAGGATCGCGTGCTTCAGCACGCTGCCAATGAACGCCCATGAAAGCTCAGGCGTGAGGTGATCCGCGTAGGCGTGCCCCAGAGGGAACCAGCCGAGCTCGAAGCCGAAGAGGAACAGCGCCAGCATCGCCAGCCAGAAATAGGGGAAAGCCCCAAGGAAAATCAGCGCAGGTGGCGCGAAGCGATCGAGCTTGCCGTCGCGCCGCCAAGCGCTGATCACGCCGAGAGCGGTGCCGATGCCGAAGCTCAACACCACGGAAACACCAGCCAGCAGCAGCGTCCAGAACAGCGCACCACCGATCACCGTGTTCACGCTCGCCGGGAAATGGCTGATGCTGATCCCGAGGTCGCCCCGCAGCACGTGACCCAGGTAGCTCAGGTACTGCTGGTGCAGCGGCGCGTCGCTGAAGCCAAACGCCTGCCGCAGCGCATCCATGGCCTCGGGCTTGAGCTGTCCCTTGAAGCGCGCAAACATCGCCGACGCGGGGTCGCCCGGCATCAGGCGCGGGATCAAGAACGCGAGCGTGATCGAGGCCCAAGCCGCCATGAGGTAGAACCCCAGGCGCCGCAGCACGAACTTCAGCACGGACTTCAGCTTGCTAGAGGCTCGGCTCAGACTCGTCACTTTGCCTCCAGACGTGTGAGGACCAACAAGCTGTCGGGGGCCTTGTTGGGGGTGAGGAGCGCATAGGGATCCGCTTCACTCGGGAAGCCCTTGAACCGCTTCAGGTTGTATTCCCCCCAGGAAACGTCGGGGAAGAGCGGTAGCGCGGGCGCCTCCGCGACGAACAGACGTTGCAGGGACGCGTACAGCGCGTGCTCGCGCTTGGGGTCGGTGGTGCGTTCGAGCTCTGCGAGCCACGCATCAGCCTTTGGCGAAGCGAAGCGATGCCAGTTGGTGGCTGCCTCCTCCTCCAAGGGCTGCTTGGTCTCCGTGGCCATCAGCCCGCGATACAGCGAGTAAGGAGTCGGCCCTTCTTCGGTCCAGCCAAGGCTGAGCCAGAAGTCACCCCGCTGCAGCTTCTGAAACCAGGCGCCGAAATCGTAGCTGCGGAGCGTGGCCTTCACCCCGACTTGCTCGAGGTTCCGGCAAATCACTTGGGCTGCGCGCACCCAGTCGCTCCAGCCGGCGACCACATTGACCTCGAGCTCGAAGGTTGCCCCCGACGGCAGGTGGCGGAGCCCGTCGTCCGCCAGTTTGATCCCCGCGGAGTCAAGCAGACTGCCAGAGTGCTCGGGGTCGTAGTTCACCCAGTCCCCCTCCGCGACTGCCTGAGGATCCCGGTAGGTCGCGTAGGCGTCGGACAGCCCTGTGGCGTCCGCGGGGCGCGAGTAGTCGAACAGCGCGACTTGCACCAGCTTCTTGCGATCAATCGCCTGGCTGAGGGCCTTGCGCACGCGGACGTCATTCAACGGCGCTCGCGTGTGATTCGGGTACAGCAAGACGCTGCCCTGCATGAGCGGGAACCAGTAGCGGTGGTTGTCCGGGTCTCGACTCACGAAGGTGCGCTCGATCGCGGGGACGAAGGTACCCGCCCAGTCTAGATCCCCGTGGATCAACGCGAGGTTCGTCTGGTCATTCGCCGGGAACGCGGGGAAGCGTAGAGCGGTCAGCTTCGGCTTGCCTGGCTGCCAGTAGTTTGGGTTCTTCCCGACCTGATAGACCTGGCTCTGGAAGCTCTCGATCTCCGTGAACGGTCCGGTGCCGACCGGATCCGGATCGGAGAAGGTGACGGGGTCCTCGATGTCGCGCCACTTGTGTTCAGACACGATGGGTTGCGTCGCGAGGTAGTACAACCCAGGCACGAAGGGCTTCTTGAAGCGCAGGCGCAGCTGGTTCTCGCCCGGGGTTTCGACCCGCTCCAAGAATTTCCACACGCCGTTGATGTCGAGCGCGGGGAAACGGCGCAGGAGGTCGAAGGTGAACGCGGCGTCCTTCGCGGAGAACGGCTTGCCGTCGCTCCACTTCACCCCCCCACGCGTCGTGAACGACAGCTCGAGCCCGTCGTCGCTCCAAGCGTACTTCGTCGCCAGCCACGGTTCGTAGCGGCTCTGGGCAACGTTGTAGATCAGCAACGGTTCGTAGATCGCGTGGTTCGATGCCCAGCGACCAGCGCCCAAGAGCGGGTTGAAGTTCCTCACGTAGGAGGCCGTCTGCTCGCTCTCGGTGATCACCAGCACGCCCGGATCGGGCGGACGCGACTCGGGTTCGCAGCCTGCGGCTAGCGAGCACAGCAAGAGCGCGATCCATGAGCGCAGCGGGTCAATGGCTCGGGTGAACTCCATGGGACGATGACTGGCCTTCGAAATGCTCACTGCGAGAGGCGTGCCGCTCCCGCTGACGATCACGCATCGCCCGCTCAGCAAGCCGAGCCCACGACGCCCTGAGAGTCTTCCGCGCTAGCAAAGCGCTGCGGGTGTCAAAAATGACCAATCTTGCGCTCAGAAACGCCCATCCCGAGCGGGTCTCCCCCGGCAGTCTCCGGGGATGCGCTCGATCCCGGGGATCCCTCAGATCCGGAACACTCAATGCCGTTCTGACCGTAGTACCGGGCGGAAATCGATCACCGCAGTTGATCGTTTCTCTCAACCCGCGCTCGCGTCCGGTTGGAACCGAGCGCCCACCGGCTCAAACGTTCGCTTGGCGAAGCCAGCCGCTTTGGAGCCGAATCGGACCTGGCACGAGTTCTGCTGTGACGCGAGCTGCATGCTTGCTCCGTTGCCCCCTCGTTTCGTCCGCTCCTGCATCACGAGCCTCGTGCTCAGCGCGGCCCTGGGGTGGTCTACCCGAGTTTCCGCACAGGAAACCGTGATCGTCGGCGGAGACGATACCGAGAGTACCGCCGACAGCCCCGCCGAGCCGTCGAAGGGTGAGCGCGAGGATCGGGACACGCCGACGAGCACCAGCGGGCCCGGGACCTCTGAAGGCCTGGTCACCGAGTTTCACGGCTTCTTTCGCGCCCCCATGCGCCTTGGGATCGGCAAGCGGGACAACCCGGCCGCCGGCCAGAGTTCCACCACACTTCACAACGCGCTGACCCCGGACGATCAGTACCTCAGCTGGCAGTACACCCGCCACAACCAGCGGGATTGGGCTGAGATCTATCTATCCGTAGGGAAAGATTTCGCCAAGGGTACCGTGGGCCTCGAGGCTTACAACTTCACGGACGCCTCGTACAACGAACAGGAAGCGCAGCTCGGCATCAGCCAGGCTTTCGTCACCCTGACCCCCGACCTCGGGAGCGAAGACCGCTTCGAGCTGCGCGCTGGCGCGCACTGGGGGCTGTACGGGGAGATGGGGCGCTACGACGCTGGGGAGTACGACACGTACCTGTTCGGGCGCACCGCCGTGATGGGATACACCGCCCACTACGAGCACGATCTGCCGGGAGTCACCCTGAAAGCCGAACAGGGCTTTGGTACCCGGCGCCCCGATCCCGATGTCTTCAACAAGACGCGCTTCACCCTGCTGCACCACGAGCACGTTTGGGCGCAACTCAAGCAGGACTATGAAGTGGGGCTCCACTTCCTTTCCTCATGGACGCAGGAAGAGGACCGAAACCAGGACCCGCTGCAAGACCAGCCGGACGGCAGCTTGATGGTCTATGGCGGCGATCTGCGCCTGGATTTTCACGGTTTCGGCTTGCTCTATGCCGGCTTCAGCCGAGTCGTCGCCAAGGATGCCCTGACCATCGCACCCGCGATCAACGTGATCCACTCCGACGGCGGCGGCGAGTTCGACCACGGGATCACCGGAAACTACCTGGATACACGCGACTGCCTGGAGACGCCGACCGCAGCCGGTTGCAGTCGCGGAAACGGAGCGGTGAGCACCCTGGCAGGGCAATACGAGATCAGCCTGAGCAACCTGATCGGCAGCCTGCGCGACCCTGAGTTCGATTGGTGGGGTGAGGGTGAGGACGTCGTGATCAAGCTCTACGGCATGCTCAACTGGGTGAAGAGCGACAACTCTCGCGTCGATGGCCTACGCAAGGTCAAGTACGGCGCTGACGTCGAGTGGATGATGCTCAAGTGGTTCGGCGTTGGAGCGCGCGCCGATCGCCTCCAGCCAAACAGCCGGGTGCCAGAACAGTCGTTCATGGTCCTGAGTCCTCGCGTCGTGTTTCGCTCGAGCTGGGTGAGCAACGAGATGCTCGTCATCCAGTACAGCCGCTACGTCTACAACCAGCGCGAGTGCGGTGATCCCACTCGCCCCGAGCTGTGCGTGCAGCCACCGCCGTCGGTCGAGACGCCTGATGGCTTCGGGTCCGCCACCGCAGACGAAGACACCATGCGAACGATCAGCGCCACGCGACCTGACGTCAACGTGTTCCGCGTGGATGCAAGCATGTGGTGGTGACACGGCGGAAAAGAACAAGGGAGCGCTGCTCCGGGAGCAACCTGTGATGAGAAATCCTGCATACTCTGAAGCGCTTTGGGCGATCGCTGCTTGCGGTTTGGTGAGCCTCGGGGCTGTTGGCTGTGGAG
>JBFXBK010000189.1:0-16629 GCA_050183255.1 Polyangiaceae bacterium
CTAGCGTCTTCTTCACCTGAAAAGGGACCCCCGGTGTGGTTGTTTGGTGTGGCAACCCCAACAACACCGGGCTTTTCAGACAAATTCCCGCTCGACGAAGATTCGAGCGCTAGATCGGGGACTAGTGTTGTCAGTTCGGGTCGCCCCTCTGTGAGCGTGCCCGTCTTGTCGACCACAAGTGTGTCGACCTTCCGCAAGAGTTCGATGGCTTCTGCGTTCTTGAACAGCACCCCGAGGCCGGCTCCCTTGCCTGTGGCGACCATGATGGACATCGGAGTCGCAAGCCCAAGCGCGCACGGGCACGCAATGATCAGTACCGCGACGGCGTTGATGAGGGCATAGGCCATCGGCGGTTCGGGGCCCCATAAGGACCAGATGACGAACGTCAAGATAGCGATCAGAATGACCGCTGGAACGAAGAACGATGCCACCACGTCGGCGAGCTTCTGTATCGGGGCCCGGCTCCGTTGAGCCTCAGACACCATCGATACGATGCGAGACAGGAGCGTGTCCGCGCCCACCTTCTCCGCGCGGATGATCAAGACTCCGGTCCCGTTTACGGTCGCACCGATCACTTGGTCGCCTTGCGATTTTTCCACAGGGATCGGCTCCCCTGTCACCATCGCCTCGTCAACGGTGCTCTTGCCCTCCAGCACGCGACCGTCAACCGGTACCTTCTCTCCCGGTCGAACCCTGAGTTTGTCTCCTGGTTCAACGCGCTCCAGTCCTACGTCCTCTTCGCTTCCGTCTTCATTGATTCTCCGTGCGGATTTGGCCGCCATGCCCAACAGCTTCTTGATCGCCGCGCCCGTGCGACTCCGCGCCCGCAGCTCGAGCACCTGCCCCAACAGAATCAAAGTGACGATCACGCCGGCGGCCTCGAAGTAGACAGCGACCTGACCACCGTGGCTTCGAAAGGACTCGGGAAACAGGCCTGGAAGGAGGGTGGCGACGACGCTGTAGACGTAGGCGACACTCACCCCCAATCCAATCAGCGTGAACATATTCAAGCTGAGGCGGCGTACAGAATAGACCGCGCGCACGTAGAAGGGCCATGCTGACCAAAGGCAGACCGGCGTCGCTAGCGCAAGCTCGATGAACTGGCGTGTGCGCCCAGGAAGTAGGCTGGAAACTGGCTGCCCCGGCAACATGTCTCCCATCACAATGAGCAGCAGCGGTGCCGCGAGCGCCGCCGCAAACCAGAAGCGCCGAGACATGTCTCGGAGCTCTGGATTGGCATCGGTTTCCTGCTCGCCCTGAATCGGCTCGAGCGCCATCCCGCATTTAGGACACGAACCAGGCGCATTGCTGCGGACCTCGGGATGCATCGGGCAGGTCCAAATAGTGCCATGCGGAAATGATGGCAGCTTTGGCTCGAGCGCCATCCCGCACTTGGGGCAGCTGCCGGGCGCGTCCTGCTCCACGTCGGGATGCATAGGGCATGTGTAAGTCGTCCCTGAAACGGACTGACCCGCGGCTGCAACGTGCCGCGCATGTGTATGCCCCGTGGTGTGGTCGTGCATTGGAGACTCGTTTTTGTGTTTAGTGTTGATGCGCGACCTGAAGTCGCCGCGCCCGCGCGTAGACTTCGTCCGCGACCTTTGGGTCGGTGGCGAGGATCTGCACCGCGAAGCCCTCGTCCGCGACCTCCGCTTTGGCGCTGATTCCGTTCGGAACAAGCGGACAATCGGGCATTTCCGGCACGGTGTGCCCCAGGGAAGCATTTCGAGCCAAGTGGCAATCGATGACTCGCTGGAGGCTCTCGACGGTCATACCGGGGACGGCGCGGAAGACGACCCGAACGCCTGCCAACGCGCTCGAGTGCTCGGCTGGCGCTCCGCCTTTCAGGGCGGGCTTCTCTTCTGCCAGCACCTTTGTAACTCGGAGAATGTCATCCACATGCTCGAAAGGACTGATATCTCGGTCGTCGGGCGCGATTCCAGAGCAGCTCTTCTCCTCGGCTTGCACCAGAGCCTGCGACGCTGCGCGATGCGCCGCGGCGAGCTTTCGGTGTTGCTTCGCTTGTTCCAGATGTTTTGCCGTAGGGTTGACGACTGAAGTCCAGCAGAACCCCACATCGAACTCCACGTCCGCGGTACCCGTAGAGGACACCCCGCGCCCAGTAGGGCGACATCGGGAACGCACGGTTGTCGCGTCGGGGTCGTACTGGGCCGCGTGCTCCGAAGCTTCTCGGTCCTCCTGCGCGGCTTCGGCTTCGTGGTGCTCGGTGCTAGCGTCATGGGGCTTCGGTCCGCTGGAACCGCATGCCGAGAGGGTGAACGCCAGAGTGAGGGTAGAAAACGTGAGAATCGAGCGCATCGGTTAGTCCTTTCAAGCTCACGCAGAAGCATCGACTGTGCCAGGATCGAGCGCAGTGTAACTGAGATGGTTACACCTATCTTTCATGGTTTGTGCCGACGCGGTGCCGATAGACAAGCCCCAGATTGCAGAAAAAACAGCGGCCGTGCGTGTGCGCGCGCAGATGCTGCGGCATTTTTGCACGCGACCACATGCGGTCGGCTTCACAGATTGAACCGATTGGGTTACATCACACGGGGCTAGAGACTTCGACCGGTCCGAGCGGTGATCATGCGACACAGTTTCCGCGAGGGAATTCTCTCCACCGGCACCTACACCTCGCAGCCGAGTTAGCGCTGCTTGCACGACCTTGATGCGGACCAACACATGTCGCAGACGCTGTCGCCTTGGGAGAGCGTGTGTGGACGCTGGTAGTGTCCTCGTTCGCCGAGTTTCGCTCCGGCTATTAGGTCGGCGGCTGGCCAGTCGTACTGGCACCAGGACTGGAAGAACGCCTCGACTTCCCCGCGGTCGCCGTGAGCTTCCGCGTATCGCTTCACGAAGCCTAGCGGGGCGCAGTAGCTCCAGTGCGTGTGATAGCTATCCGACTCCCGCCAAGCGCGAACCTCGTAGCCCGGAGCCCCTGGGGCACTGAAAGGGAAGCGCATGAGCGCTTCGAGCACGAGGTTCATTCGCTTCTGGGGATCGCGCTCAAGCAATCGGGCCAGCGAGAGCGGGACCCGCAGCAGTCGCTCGTAAACCTTCCAGCCCACGTCTGCGAACAGTTGCACGGCGTAGTCCTTCTGAACGCCTCGCTCGATGAGCGCGTGGAAGGCCGCGATGGTAAGAACCCCAAGGAACACGTTGTGCCGATTCCCCAGTGTTGGGATCTGGCCCCAGTTTTCCTCTTGCGCCACGAGTGCCACACGGTGCCAAACTTCCTCGAGAAAGTCGTCAACATCATCCCTGAGAAAGCGGCCGGCCTGAGGGCGCTTCGGATCCCAACGGCGACCTTCCAGTGTAGCGCGCGCCGCGCGGCGGACGACCGGTTGATAGACGCGAATGAGCACTTGAACCAGGAGGACCGGTGCTGCCTTTTGACCGCGAATCGTGTTTGGGTGTCGTGCTCGTGATTGCACCTGGCCTCCGATCGTTTGGTTCTATGTTCGCGAGAGGCGTTCAAGCAGGCGTTAGCGGAGCCCTCGCCTCGATGCGCTTGACCACATCCAGCGATAGGTCCGTTTCAACGATGTTTACGAACCCGGCGCGTTGAACGTCACCGACCGTGTTGCGGTTGATGTGAGCGCCCCAGAGGTGCGCGGGAATGGGATCGAGCCAGCGCATCAGCGTCGCAAGCACGAAGTGCCGAGACAGCACATGCTCGAGTAACAGCAGCTGCCCGCCAGGTTTGAGAACGCGTTTCGCTTGGCATAACCCACGCACTGGGTCCGGTACTGAGCAGAACAAGAACGTAGCGACGACTACGTCAAAGCTCTCACTTGGATAGGAGAGCGCTTGAGCATCACCCAGATCGAGTTCGACGGCTCGACGGAACTGTGTCGCCTTACCCTTGGCCAGAGCGAGCATCCTCTCGGAAACATCCATCGCGACAAGTTCACGATGCTCGGGGTAGTAAGGGATGTTCTTTCCGGTTCCGACACCCATCTCGAGGATGCGACCTCGCGCAACCCGCGCCCACAGATCGCGCCGCCAGTGCCTCGCCCGACGCTCCATCATCCACTCGAAGCCGTCGTAGACACGGGCGACCCGGTCATAGCGCCTCTGGACTAGCTGAGTTTCGCGGTTGGGCAGAAAAAGCTGCGACGTCATGAGTGGCTCTATTCGTTTCTATGCAGAAAGCATGGAGCGTGCCGATCGAGCCAAACAAGGCCGCTTCAGTGTAACGGGGTGGGCTACAACCACTTCTGATTCCGGTGGGCCGCCGTGCCTCGGATGTCGCCGCAAGGGCTGCCGGACGCCGGAAACTGGCGGCAATCCCTGCGAGGTTTTCGCGCCGAGAACGTCGCGCGCGGCGGTGCCGATGGCTGGCACGGCTGCTGCTAGACTCTGTTAGCTACACCCAATGACCGACTCAGCCACAAGCTTGCGTCCCTCGATCGCCCGGCAGCTCGCGCTTGGATACTTTGGTGTGAGCGTCGTGAGTGTCGTGATGTGCGCGAGCTTGCTGTTCGTCATCTTCGACGTGGGTGGACTGGTTTCGATCATGCGCGGGACCGAGGACTCGATCCAGCGAGGACTCGAACTGTCCGCAGCGGTGCGCGAGCTGAACATTCACATCGGGCACTCGCTCATCGAGGGCGACGAAAGCCACTTGGACCATTACCGCAAGTGGCGGGGTGTCGTTCATCACCAGATCGACAAGCTAGAGCAGGAGCTACCTGCTTCGGAGCGTCCCAAGCTAGAGCAGCTGCGCAAGCAAGAGCAACGGATGCACCAGGTGTTCCTGACCCAAGCCCTCCCGGCCGCCGAGGCGAATGACACGAAGGCCTATCGGCGTGCTCATCACGAGATTGAGAAACTCGGGGAGGCACTCGCCGAAGGCGCTGACGCGCTGGCGACTGATTCGAACTCACGCATGGCGCGATCCCACGTGAGCGCGAAATCGGCAACCAACCTCGGATTGGCCTCGGGCGGAGCCTGCGTGCTGATCGTCGTGCTGCTTTCCGTCATATCAACCATGCGACTAAGGCGTCAGGTGCTCTCGCCCTTGGTGAAGCTCACCGCCGCAGCAGAACAGGTTGGTCGAGGCGAGTTCGATATCGAAGTGGGGAACGTGGGCAGCGGTGAGCTGCAAGCGCTGGCGCGCGCGCTGGATGACATGGCGCGTGAACTGGCCTTCCGTGAGGCTCGTTTGCTGAAGCAGGAGCGCATGGCAGTTCTGGGTCAACTCGCGGCGGGGGTCGCCCACGAGCTCAACAATCCCATCGGCATTATTCGCGGCTACCTCAAGACCATGCTGAGCGAGGTTGTGGAGGGGGAACTCCGCGAGGAACTCGTTATCCTCGATGAAGAGGCAGAGCAGTGTCAGCGAATTGCGGAAGATCTGCTTTCCTACTCGCGGACACCAGTGCTGGCCAAGACGTTCACGCCAATCGCGGAGTTCGTCCACCTGGTTCGCGACCGGTTCACAGAAAGAGGTAGTTGCGCGCCAACGATCGAAGTTGACGTCGAGCCAGCCGATGTGCCGATCGATCCTGGACGTCTCCGTCAGGTGCTGTTCAACCTGCTAGAGAATGCACTTGAATCGAACCCGGAGGGAGAGCTGGTCAGTGTACGTGGCCGAAAGCTTTCGAGGGAATACGTGATCGAGGTTGAGGACGATGGCGATGGGGTGAATGAACAAGACAGAGCTCGGATATTTGAACCCTTCTTCAGCAAGCGGTCAGGAGGTACAGGCCTGGGCCTCGCCGTCTGTGCAGGCATCGTCGGCGCGCACGGAGGCAAGATCGAAGTTGAAAGCGGTGAAATGGGGGGCGCGTTGTTCCGCATCACACTTCCGCTCGCGGCTGAAGGAGGCAGTCGATGACTAGCCGAAAACCCGTGCTGCTGGTCGTGGACGACAAGCCAAACATGCTGCGCCTGATGTCGAAAGTCATGAAGCGCGATGCGACCGTGTTGACCGCGCGGAACGGCGCGGAGGCACTTCGTCATCTCGTAACTGAGCAGGTTCATGGGGTGCTCTGCGACCTCAAGATGCCCGACATGAGTGGACTAGACGTCCTGAGAGCCACGAAGCGTCTTCGCCCAGACTCCGAGTTCGTACTGATGACAGCCTATGCGACGATAGGCACCGCCGTGGAAGCTCTCAAGCTGGGAGCGTTCGACTACGTCACGAAACCATTCGAACCAGAAGCGGTTCGGGGCGTGCTTCTCGTTGCGTTGGCGCGGGCGTCGTTGAACGACCCGGAGTCATCGCCGGATCTCGAAGTGCTACCCGGTCTAGCGTCGCGCTGCCGCGAGCTCCGCGATGTCGCTGCTGGCGCCGAGCGCGCGTCAGGCCGCCACCGACGTGTGCTAATCCTCGGGGAATCGGGGACTGGTAAGGGAACGCTCGCTCGGGCGTTGCACCGAGTGGGCCCTCACCCGGAGGAACCGTTCTTCCACCTGAAGTGCGAAGGCAGCTCACCGGAGAGTGTAGAATTGGACCTCTTCGGAAGTGAGAGTCCTGAGGGCGTCCGCAGCGGCATGCTGGACGCCACGCGCGGTGTTGTCTGGATCGACGAGGTTGCAGCACTTCGACCGTCCATTCAGACGAGGCTTGCGGAAGCCCTGGAGAGTCGCTCGACGGTCCGGATCGGTGCTTCAGGGGGCAGAGGGCCGCATGAGTTCACCACACTCGTGGTGTGCACTAGTCGGCATGACGTTGCGCGCATGGTTCGTGCTGGTACTTTTCGCGGTGCTTTGGCGCAGGGCCTCGGAGAGGCACTTGTGATGCCGCCGCTGCGTCGTCGCGTTCCCGACATTGAGTTGCTAGCTTATCAGTTTCTGCGTGACTACGTGTCTATTACCGGACGGAATCGGATACGCGGCATTCAGCGGCTGGCGCTGGATGCAATGACTCGATACGACTGGCCAGGAAATATCACGCAGCTACGCAGCACCATCGAGCGCGCTGCTGCAGCTGCCACGAACTCAGAACTCGAGCTCGACGATCTGCCGTTCGAGGTTCGGGGATACTTTGGAGTTGGAGGCGAACTGGGGACGTGGAGCGATGCGGTGAACGCTGGCCGTGTCGAGGTCGGGCGGCGGTACTTGGAGGCTGTGCTGAAGCGTTTTCAAGGGCGGATCTCCGACGCCGCTTCCTACGCTGGGGTGGAGAGAGAGAGCTTCTACCGGTTACTGCGCAAGCATGGTCTCGACCCGGAAGCGTTTCGTTCTGCTGACTAGGGTTCGCAGAGAGACCGCTCCTCTACTACTGCTGCGCGACCCGTTGACTGCACGGCTTGCTCTTCTCGTCCTTGCCGAGGCCAGCGATCTTCATTGGATCCCAGCTCAGGGAGTCGACGGTGGTCTGAACCTTGTTGCTGATCAGTTCCGCGAGGTTTCCGCTGGTGTAGTTGTCGTGGCGGGAGCCGCAGCTGTCCTTCGGATCGCCGGCGCCGGTGCTCTGGGGGCCGGCGCCGCCGCGCAGCACGAACAGGTTCGTTCCGCCGGTGAACATCGCGATCTGGCGCCACACGCTCTGCCCGAGATCGTCCATGCCCGATGCCGCGATGGTGTGCAGCTGAATGCCGCGCTCGGAAGCGTCCAAGATCGACTTCGTGTAGGGGGTGTCGTCGGTGTAGCGGAGCTGGGGCGGCGCATCGCCAATCAGGAACGCCAGGCGCCCGAGGGAGTGATCGCTCCACTTGAGCTTCGTCAACTCGACACGGATCCCTTCGTTCACGTGCTCGGGCATGTCGCCGCCGCCGTTCGCGCTGAGGGTCGAGACGCGATCTGCGAAGCCGGAGATGTCAGTCGTCATCTGGTGAGTGCGCGTGAGGTACACGTCGCCCTTGTCGCGATACTCCACCAAGCCGATGCGTGGCGTGATGCTCATGCCCTTGAGGGTCTTCGCGACCTCCTCCAGGGTGTCCTTCATCGCGGCGATCTCCTCGGACATCGAGCCAGTCGTGTCGAGGATGAAGGCGATGTCGAGCACCTTGTTGTCGGGCAGGGCGCGCACCAATGGGAGCTGGAAGTCAAGTGCGCCGTCCTTCGCCGCCACGCTGAGCTGCTTGGACTCTTCGTGTCCCAGGCAGCTCACGGTCACCTTGACCAAGTTGCCCTTCAACCCGGATGCGCGCGGAAACAAGATGGCGCGGCCATTGGCCTGAGTGGTCAAGATGACGCTCTTGCCCTTCTTGTCTTGCACCTTCAGCTGGCAGTTGGGGATGGGCTGGTTCTTCGCGTCGCGTACCACGAGGAAACGCCGGTGGCTGACGTCCAGGGGTGCGCCAAGCTGGCCTTCGCCCTTCTGGTACTTGAGGAAGTCGCGGTAGTTCGCGTTGTCGTCCCACTCTCCGGCTTTGACGCCGCGGGCTTGCTGCCCTGCGGCGCCGCTACGCGAACGGCTTGGTTTGCTGGCTACAGCACCTCGACCGACTGCACCGCCAGAGACTCCCGCGCCTCCACCGCCTTCGCCCACGCCGCTGAGCCCGAGGCCGCCTGCGCCGTAGCTCTCACCGATATCGTCGCCCCACGTGCCGCCCGATGCGCTCGAACCTTTGGGGCCCTTCGCCGCGTGACTTCCCCCGAGCCGACCGTGTCCAGAACCAAAGCCCGCGCCGCTGCCGGTCCCCGCGCCGTGTCCGATCGTCCCCACGGAACCGAGTCCGATAGTACCCTCACCCTTGCCTCCGCCCCCGCTGCCTTCGCCGCCGAGACTCTTCTCGGCGACTTTTCCTGGCTCCGCTTTGGGTGGTGGCGGATCCACGATTGGAGGAGCCAACGGCTCTTTGACTTTTGGATCCGCGGGGAGAGTGACCTGGGCCACGTCCTTTGGGATCGCGACGGCGGAGCTACTCGCTGCTGCCGTGGGCTTCGCCGGTGCGCTCGGATCGCTGACCGTCTGCTGATTGCTGGGAGTGCAGCCTGCGAGCAGTGCCGCCGCGAACAACCCCAAGCCGAGTCCCAAGCGGCGTCGCTTGGCGACGGGGGCGGGACGAGCAGGTTCTGAGCGCTTGGACAAAGCAACGCCGGGACGGCGACGCAGGCAGAGGTCGGCCATTTGAGTCTCTCCGAGCTGCAACGCGCTGCGCTGCCAGCAGATTGGTGCGCTGAGAGCGCAGTTGTCAGGCGTCGAGCGACGCGCGTGCCAAGCGAGTGGCTCAGCTGGGCGGCTTAGTCAGCTGGGGTTTTGCGAAGTTCCCAGAATCTTCATCCCCCGAGCGGGAGAGTTCCGGCGCTGAGTCGGGATTGTCGCTGGCCGAGCAGGTTCTGCGCAGTAGACTCGCGCCGCCATGAGCAGCCAAAGTCGACAGAACCTCAGAGCTTTTCCTCGAGGCCGCAAGGTGAAGGTGGGCCTCATCCAGATGTCCGTTGGCCCTGACAAGGCGGCGAACATCAAGAAGGCGCTGGAGCTGACTCGCGACGCTGCCAAGCGCGGAGCCCAGGTGGTCTGCCTGCAGGAGCTGTTCGCGACCCAGTACTTCTGCCAGGTCGAGGACCAGGCGCTGTTCGACTTGGCTGAGCCCATCCCCGGTCCCAGCACCCAGCCATTCCAGGCGCTGGCTGCGGAGCTGCGCATCAGCATCATGACCAGCAACTTCGAGCGGCGCGCGCCGGGGCTCTACCACAACACGACGGTGGTGCTGGGTGAGCAGGGTCAGATCGCGGGGCGCTACCGCAAGATGCACATCCCCGATGATCCCCAGTTCTACGAGAAGTTCTACTTCACGCCCGGGGACCTCGGCTTCGTCGTGATCGACACGCCCTACGCCAAGCTTGGCCCGCTGGTGTGCTGGGACCAGTGGTATCCCGAGGCCGCGCGGCTGACGGCGCTCAAGGGCGCCGAGATCCTCTTCTACCCGACCGCCATCGGCTGGCTCCCCGCGGAAAAGGCCCAGTTCGGAGCCAAGCAGCTCTCCGCGTGGCAGACCATTCAGCGCAGCCACGCCATCGCCAATGGAGTGCACGTGGTGGCGGTCAATCGCGTCGGTCAAGAAGGCCCTCCGGACGGCATTCAGTTCTGGGGTCACTCCTTCGTGTGCGACCCGTTTGGCGAAGTCCTGGCGGAGGCCGGAGAAGACGAGGAGGTCTTGGTGGTCGAGCTGGACCTCAGTCGCAGTGAGGAGACGCGCCGCGAGTGGCCTTTCCTCCGGGATCGCCGCATCGACGCATACGGCGCGATCACCAAGCGCTTCGTCGACGAGGACCAGTGAGCAAGCTCGCACTGAGCGCGGCTCAAAAGACGCCCAAGGCCTTGGGCTTCCGCATGCCCGCGGAGTGGGAACCCCAGGCCGCCGTGTGGCTTGCCTGGCCACATCACCGCACGGATTGGCCGGTCAAGAAGGCGGCCATCTACTGGACGTTCGCTGAGATCGCGCGGCTCATCAGCGAAGTCGAGCGCGTGCGCTTGCTGGTTGCTGATCGGCGGGAGCGCTCCCACGCGACCAAGGTGCTGGGGCTCTCCGGCGTGGATCTGGCGCAAATTGACTTCGTCGAGGCGCCGACCAACCGCTCCTGGACGCGGGATAGCTTGCCCTCCTTCGTGGTCAAGGGGCGCGGGAAGCAGCGTGAAGTCGGCGCGGTCAAGTTCCGTTTCGATGGCTGGGGGCGCTACCGCGATCACCAGCTCGACGATGCCGCGGGGATTCAGGTGGCGGAGCGCATGCTGCATCACTGGCTGCCCAGCTGCGAGGTGAAGGGCAAGCCCCAGCGCGTGGTACTCGAAGGTGGCTCCATCGATGTGGACGGCGAGGGCACCATCCTCACGACGGAGCGGTGCCTGCTTCACGGCGAGCACTCCCGCAACGCGTGGCTCGATCGTCAGGGCACCGAGCAAGTGCTGAGCGATTTTTTGGGGGTGAGCAAAGTGCTCTGGTTGCCCGACGGGATCGCGGGTGACGACACTTCGGGCCACGTGGACGACTTCTGCCGCTTCGTTGCTCCCGCAAAGCTCGTGATGTGCGAGGAGAAGAACCGCCGTCACCACAACCACAAGCCACTGAGTGAAGCGCGAGCGCGCCTCGCAGGTCAAACCGATGCCAAGGGCAGGAAGCTCGAGATCATCGGCCTCCCGATGCCGCGAGACGTGCGCTACGGAGACCTGATCTTGCCCGCGAGCTACGCAAACTTCCTGTTCGTCAACGGTCGCGTGCTCGTGCCGACGTTCAACGACCCGAACGACTACCTGGCTCTCGGGATCTTGCGTGAAGCGCTGCCGAAGCACGAAGTGGTCGGGGTGTACTGTCGGGACCTAGTGCTTGGCCTCGGCACCATTCACTGTTCGTCGCAGCAAGAGCCTGCGGGGCGCTGACTTCGGGCGAGCATCCATCCCCTCTAGTGTCCCTGTAGGTCTTTGTTTCAGTGCCGCGCGGAATTCGCGAGCACGCCTACCAGGCACTAGCGCTCGCTGCGTGCGGTGCTCCGCGAAGGAGAGGCCTACCGAGCGGGCACTTCGCAGTCGCGAAGGACTCGGCGCAGGCCGGCTGGCGTATCGACTCAGCTGAACAGCTCTTCGAGCGTTTGGGCGTCCAGCACGCGATCCCCCCAGGCCGCCAGCTGCTCCTCGCTGGCAGCGGCGAGGCGACTCACTACCGACTGGTCTATCGCCGCGTCTCCGAACTTGCGACGAAGCTGCCGCTCAAGTAGGCGCCGTTCACCTTCTGCTCGACCTTCCGCTCGACCCTCTGCCCTCCACTGTTGTGCGCTGTTCATGATTGCTTCCTTCACTCCTGGCGCGCGTTCCTCCAGCGCGTCTAGCAAGTCCCGGTCCGTCAGCACCTCGCTCACCAGCGACAGGTAATGTAGCACAAACGAAACTGCGGCACGCCCGTCTGGCAAGCTCCAAAGGGCAGCGATCACCCACGCCCACAGCAAGAGCGCAGCTTGGGTCGCCTCCTTCCGACGCCCATCTCGGAGCGCCCAGAGTGTCAACGGGACAATCAGGGAGGCCACGTCGCGCGCCCGGGCTCGCAGCGCTTCATCGCTGAGGTTGCTCACATCGTCCAGCACCACCCGGAAGTCCGGCACGTGCTCGCGCACGCCGGGGATGGCCAGCACCTCCGGGTCAAACAGCTCGTGGAAGCTCTGCGCCACCGTCCAGCCCGTGTGGCTGTGGTGAAGCACCACCGGCAACACCACTGGCGCTGGCAGCTTGCCACCGTGTTGGAGGTAGCGCGCCAGCACGTCGAGCACGTAGCCGCCCACCTGCACCAGCGTCTCCGCTTTCGCGTCGCTCTTGTGCTCGAACACGACGTAGATCCGAGCCTCGTGCCCAGCGAGCTGCACCCGAAACAGCAGGTCTGCCTGAGTCTTCGCAAACGCGGGGTCGATAAACGTCTCGGGCAGCACCTCCAGTGTCGACCAATCGAGCACTGCCACCACGGCGGGCGGTAACACCGCCTCCAGCTCCAGCCGAGCGTTCTTGGGATCGCCGAAGATCTGCTTCACCAGCAGGTCGTGCGGCTGCCGTGGCTTCGCTTCCGTCGGTGCTTGCGCCTCCATCGGTGCTTGCGCCTCCGTCTCTCTGTGCGCCTCGGTCGGAGTCGACTCTGCGGTTGCGTCCTCGGGTGACCCAGCCATCCGGGATGGCTACCACACGTGGTTCAACGCGACTTGCCTCTGGTGGGACGGAATATGTCCGCGCGGCAATGGATTTCCGTTGCTCCTCGGGGCTTGGTCTCCGTCTGCGCGCGGACGCTGCCGCCCTCGCGATGCGCACAGGTCGCGCCACCGGAGCGGTTCAGGTCACCCCAAGTCGCGCGGGTGGCATGCCCCCTGCGCGCGGGGACTTCGCGCGGCGTGCAGGTGACTGGCAGGCACCCATCTCCTGGAGGATTCACGCAGGCGCACGGCACACAGCCGCAGCCGCACGATGAATTGGCTAGCGATGACATCTCTTCTCCTCTCGAAAATCGTTGCTTCGCGCGCGTCAGAGCTGCGTCAGGGTGATGTTGCGTTGACTCACCAGCGGCGTCTCTTGCACCAGCTGGCTCGAAATGCGCGCGGTGCGCACCACGTACGACACGCTCAGTCGGTACGGGCGTTGCACCGCCTCCCAGATCCGGATCAGATCCGACGTGCCCGCATCGACCCCAACCAGTGCGACCGCGGCGCCCAAGGCAACGTCGGGAGCGAAGGTGCCCCCACCTAAGCCCGCTCAGCCCAAGCCGACAGCGGATCCGTTCGCGCGCAGGCGCTGAGCGCTCTCAAGAAGACGAGCGCTCCAGCTCGCGAGGCTAGAAGTCCGGAGCTCCAGCTCACGCGCTGCGGGGCGCTGAACCACGCCGACCGCTCAGTCTCGCAATGCGTCGCGCAGCTTGTCGCTGAGCTGCTCGAGAGTGAACGGCTTGTGCAGTAGGTGCACGCCTTCCTCCAGCACGCCCTGAGCCGCGATCACGTTGTGGGTGTAGCCCGACATGAACACGACGCGCAGATCCGGTCGAAGCGCCAGGAGTGCGTGGTAGAGATCGTGTCCGCTCATGCCGGGCATCACCACATCGGTCAGCAGGATGTCGATTTCATCCAGGCGTTCGCGGCCGATTTGTAGACCTTCCTCACCGTTCCGCGCGGAGATGACTTGATAGCCGAGGCGCGCGAGCATGCGCTCTGCCATGCGCCGCACCACGGGTTCGTCTTCAACCACCAGGATGGTCGCGGCGCGTGAGGGCTTGCTCGATCGGCGCTTTTCGGGGCGCTCGGTGCTCGGGAGCGCATCGTCTTCAACGAGGGGAAACAGCACATCGAAGCGGGTGCCTAAGCTCACATCACTGGTCACGCTGATGTGCCCGCGGTGCTGACGGACGACGCCATAGGTCGTCGCCAGGCCAAGCCCAGTGCCATGTCCCGGTTTGGTGGTGAAGAACGGCTCGAAGATCTTTCCCAAGACTTCGTTCGACATGCCCGCTCCGGTGTCTTCCACGGAGAGTAGCGCGTAGCGCCCCGGTGCGAGCTCGCTGCCATCGGGTGGCTCGTGAACCAACAGCAGCTGCGTGGTCAGCGTCAAAACGCCGCCTGCAGGCATCGCCTCGGCGGCGTTGGTCGCGAGGTTCATCACGACCTGTGTAAACTGGTTCGGATCGACCTCGACGATGAGCGGCTCGACGCACGGATGCATGCGAATGCTCACGCTCTCCAGGATCAGGCGCCGCAAGAGCCCATACAGCTCCCGCAGCTCGTCGTTCAGGTTCAGGCGCCGGACCTCGAGCACCTGCCGGCGACTGAACGCTAGGAGTTGCTTGGTGAGACCTGCTGCGCGACGCGCTGCTTGATCTATTTCCGCGAGGTCTCGCCGATGGCGCTGCTCGATGTCTGTGGTGTCCAGCAGCATCTCGGTGTAGCCCAGGATGGCTGACAGCAGGTTGTTGAAGTCGTGGGCAATCCCGCCGGCGAGTCGGCCCAGCGCTTCCAGGCGGCGGGTCTGCTGCAGTTCGGACTCAAGGCGGCTCTGCTCGCGCTCCGCACGTTGCTGCGCTTGGACGGCGCTGCTCAGTCGAGTGAGGTCGTTCAGCACGATGCCGATCAGGCCACCCTCGCTGTGCTCCAGGGGAAACAGGCGCAGCTCGACGTCCCGTTGGTTGTCCGCTTCCCGCAGCAACGTGCGGAACTGCAGCTCGCCTGTCTCGAGCGCTTGCTTGAGGGCGGGTTCGAGCCGACGGGCCAGTCCTGGGTCGAGGTCGTGCAGTGAGTTGCCGACGTGATGATCTGCGGCCAGTTGGTTCGCGTCCGCCATCGCACGGTTCACCCAGGCGAAGCGCATCTCCGAGTCCAGCACTGCAATCTGCAGCGGGAGCTCGCTGACGAAGCGACCGAGCAGATCTTTGGCCTCGCGAGCCTCTTGATCGGCGCCGGCTCGGCTCAGGGTGGGACCAATCAGCCTCCCCACGCGAGCGACCAATTCCGCTTCCCACTCAGCCCAAGCCGCGCCTTCCGAGGCTTCCAAGCCAAGCGCCGTCACGATGCTTCCGGCCAGCTCGGCGGGCACCAAGACCAGGTCGTTCAGCTGGTACTCCGCGTTGACGTCGACGACAGGATTACCCTGCGGAAACCTTTGTCTGTCAACCAAGACGGGAAGACCCTTGCGTAGTTCACCCGACAACCAGCGGTAGGCGTCGGGGCGTGGTCGTGCCAGCTCCTCCGTCAGGTCTTGAGCATCCGCGCGGCGATACGCGTGACGGATGGTCATCCGTTCTGGGATCTCGAAGCCCGCGACGAACGCGCGTCGCGCGTTGAGGAACTCGGCGAGGCGGGCGAGGCTCCGCTCGACGGTCACGCCGATGCTCTCTGACGGTGCGCGGAGCAAGTCCGTAGCGACACGGTCGACCAGGGCGCGGGCTGCTGTCTCCCACTCCGGTGACGGTTGCTCTGGCGGGGCTCCTGGGGACATCGGGGTGCACCGTCAGCGTGAGCGCTTGAGGATCACCCGCACAGCGTCGGGGTGGATGCCGATGATCGTGACGCGGCTGTCGTCGATCTTGCGCGCGCGCAGCATCGACGGGTTCACCTTGAGGAAGATGATCGCCAGGAAGGCGCCAACGCCGACGACGAAGCCGACAATCAGTAGCTCGCGGGCTACGAAGTAGGGGCCCATGATGCCAAGCAACAGCACGCCAATGCCGACCAGAGCCATCATCTTTCCGCTGCGCCAGCGCGCGTCGCACTCGGAGCACAGCGGGATCACCATCTTGGCTGTCTTGCGCATCAGCAACATCGCGAGCAGCCCCAGCATGTTGCAGATGAAGACCAGGAAGAACACGTAGGGCGGGTTGTACTGGAAGAGGTGGTCCTGGAAGTTGGTGACCTCCTTCGAGCCGCACTTCAAGCAGACCTTGGGGAACGTTGCCGTCTTGTCGATGGCCAAGTCGTTGCCCACTTGTTCCGCATGGTAACGACCGCCGCCGTCGACTTCGAGATCGCCTGGTGCTGCCTCGGACTCTGGTGGTGCGTACGGATTATCGCTCACTGCTTCCCCCGCGCACGCGAGACGGCGTGCGCCACGCCGGCGATTGCGCGCTCGATCTACAAAACTCGAACCGCCGCCCAGCTGTGGGCGGCGGTTCGAGCATACCGGGGCTTGAGCGCCGTGGGGAGGCTACTCGACTAGTGTCACTGCGCCCTCGGCGGCCGAGGAGACCAAGGCCGCATACTTTGCGAACACTCCGCGGGTGAAGCGCTTCGGCGGTGCGACGTAGGCCTTGAGCCGACTGGTGATTTCCTCGTCGCTCAGCTCCACTGACAGCAGATTCTGATCCGTGTCGATGACGACTATATCGCCGTCTTTGAGCGCGGCGATGGGACCACCAACCACGGCTTCTGGGGCCACATGCCCAATCATGAGCCCGCGGGTTGCACCGCTAAAGCGCCCGTCCGTGATCAGCGCGACGTCCTCGCCCAGGCCTTGGCCAACCAGCGCCGCGGTGACGCCCAACATCTCGCGCATCCCAGGGCCACCTTTGGGGCCTTCGTGCCGGATCACGACCACGTCTCCGGCTTGGACCTTGCGTGCTTCCACTGCCGCGAACGCGTCTTCTTCGCACTCGAAGACGCGAGCCGGACCGCGGTGCTTGGTTCGCTCGTGGCCAGCCATTTTGACCACCGCGCCCTCGGGCGCGAGGTTACCCATCAAGATCACGAGCCCGCCGGTCTCCTTGAAGGGCTTCTCTGCGG
>JBFXBK010000190.1:0-16598 GCA_050183255.1 Polyangiaceae bacterium
TAGTGCATCGATAGCTGTCGGGTGAGCTCCTCGAAGCCCAGCTCCTTGAGCCCATGCTGACTAGCCGCCGCGCGATAGAAGCGCGGCGAGCCGAGGCTCTGAAGGTGAATGCGATCGAGGATCGGCTGAAGGACGCCAGCTGGGCAGTTGTCGGACTGCATCGGGTCCGTGAAGATGAATTGACCCCCGCGGCGCAGCACCCGGGATACCTCGGCGACTACTGCCTCCCGGTTTCCGCTGTGCAAGATCGCGTCTTGGGACCAGACGACATCGAAGCTCGCGTCAGCGAAGGGGAGCTTCTCGAAGCTGCCGTCGATCACCTCGATCTTGTCGGCGAGTCCCTGCTCTTGGTTCAGCTTGCGGGCGCGCTGGTTCTCGACCTCCGCTAGGTTCAGCGCGCTGACGTGGCAGCCGTAGGTCTTTGCTAGGTACCGCGCGGCACCGCCGTAGCCGGATCCGATGTCGAGCACCTGGGTGCCGCTGGCGAGTCCTTCGATCTGCGACGCCATGTGGGCCACCGTTCGGCGACTCGCGTCGAAGATGGCGTCTTCACCGCTCTCATACAGCCCGATATGGATGTCCTCTCCCCCCCAAACCGAGGAGTAGAAGGAGTCGGCGTCTTCGCTGTTGTAGTAGTCGCGGGCAGTGTTCACCGCGCCTGAAGTTTGGCTCATTCAGCCTCCTTGGTCGTGCGGTAGCGTTTCTCTGCGACGTGGATGAAGAAGTCAGGCTGCTCGTCGCGGTGGGTCTCCTGGAAGTCGCCGTAGGTCTCGACTGACTGAAAGCCGACCTCGCCCAGGAGTCGCTGCGTGTATGCTTTGCGCAGCGGAAACATGTTCAGGTGGAACTTGGATCCGTCGGGAAAGCTGTAGTCGAAGCGCGCCAAGCCTTCGTCGACGTGGCTCGGCTTCACCGAGACGTCTTCACCGCAGTAGTAGTAGGTGTGCTTGCTCGAGTAGCCCGCGTCGAGAATGGCGTCGTAGTTGCGCTGGTCGAGGATCAACACTCCGTCGTGGCGTAGCGCTGCATAGAACTCCGCGAGCGCTTTGCGGCGATCGTTCTCGGAGAACAAGTGCGTGAACGAGTTGCCGAGGCAGACTACGGCGTCGAACTTGCCGTGGATGTCGCGGTTCAACCAGCGCCAGTCCGCCTGCGCCGTGCGCAGCACATGTCCGCGACGCTTTCCGTTCTCGAAAGCTTTGAACAGCATCGCCGCGCTGCCGTCGGCGCTCACGACATCGAAGCCCGCTTCGATCAGGCGCACCGAGTGGAACCCAGTGCCCGTGGCGACATCCAGCACCTTCTTCGCGCCCCGTTGCTTGAGGTGGTTGATGAAGAACGTGCCTTCGGACTCGGAGCGGGCGTCCCAGTCGATGAGCTCATCCCACTTGTCGACGAAGGAGTGGATGTACTCCTCGCGGTAATGGTCGGTTTCGCGAACCGAGAGGGGCGTGTCCCCAAAGTCTTGAACTGTCCCCCCGCGCGTCCTTGCCGCTTCGATCTTGCTCGACACCCAAATGCTCCTTCTCCAGCGTCCTGCTGCGCGGAGCCAGGGCCGGATTGTTAGTTGCACAATGATTGCCGCAGCAATCATTGCTGGACATCGTTGATAACGGCTTCGCCTCCGCGTCGCAACCTCTCGTGCCGAAACAATTGGGTCGTTTTGCAGCGTTCGGGGCTATGTTCGGATACGGATACGTCTTCGACGCAAGCTTGAAACGCTCATCGGCCGGGTGGCCGAATTAGTTCTCGTTTGAGACGCATCGGTGGTCAGGCTTGGCGCGTGGCTCGCTGGCGGACGTGAGCCGCGCGGATTCAGGAGGGGATGATGCTCGAGTTCTTGCTCAAGCTCTTCGACACAGACGACTTCCCGGCGCGCTGGCACTGCGGGCGCTGGACTGATGGCCATGGCTGGCTCCACATTCTGTCGGACCTGAGCATCTTCGCCGCGTACCTCGCGATCCCGATGGTGCTCGCGACGTTCGTGTTGAAGCGCAAAGACGTGCCATTTCCGCGCATCATTTGGTTGTTCGTTGGCTTCATCACGTCATGCGGCACGGTTCACCTGATCGAAGCGATCATCTTCTGGCATCCGGTCTACCGCTTGGATGGTGTGGTGAAGCTAGTCACTGCGCTCGTGTCATGGAGCACAGTGATAGCTCTGGTTCCGGTGATCCCCCGCGCGCTCTCGCTTCGCACGCCGGAGAGCTTGGAGCGCGAAGTGGCGTTGCGGACGCGCGAGCTCGCGGAGGAGAAAGCGAAGCTCGAGGCCGTGCTCGCGAGTCTAGGTGTCGGGGTGGTTGTGGTCGACCCCGAGGGCAACGTCACTCTATCGAATCAGGCCGGTCGCAGGTTGCTCGGTGAGGACGTAGCCAACGTTGCCGTGGGGGAATGGACCACGCGCTACGACTTGCGCGAGCCAGATACGGGCGCTCGCCTCGCTCCGAACGACTTCCCCGGGTTGGTGGCACTGCGCGAGAAGCAGGCCATCGCCGAGCGCGACCTCTTGGTGCGACCGGTAAGCGCGGAGGCCGATGGGTACTTCACGCTCTCAGCTCAGCCAATCATCGGTGAAGCCGAGCTCGGAGCGGTGATGGTGTTCGCCGACGTGACCGCGCGACGCAGCATGGAGAACCAACTCCAGCGCACGAACCGTGAGCTCGAGCGCTCCAACGCGGACTTGGAACGCTTCGCGTACGTCGCGTCTCACGACTTGCAGGAGCCCCTCCGCATGGTGGCGATGTACACGGAGCTACTCGGTGAGCGCTATGCCGGGCAACTCGACGAGAAGGCAGACAAGTACATCGCCTACGCGATAGACGGCGCTCAGCGCATGCGCCGCCTGATTGATGACTTGCTGCTTTTTTCGCGCGTGCAGACTTCAGCCAAGCCGGCGAGCCCTACCGATCTCAACGCCGTCGTGGATGAGGCGCTCGAGCTGCTTGCCGCGCGGGTGCAAGAGAGCGGCGCGAAGATCGCACGGGAGGAGCTGCCGACGCTCAACGCAGACGCTGCGCAGCTGCGTCAGGTGCTCACGAATCTCATCGGCAACGCGCTCAAATACGTCGCACCCGGCACGACTCCCGAGGTCCACATCCGCGCGGAGCGGCGGGACTCCGAGTGGGTGATTTCGGTGAAGGACAACGGGCTGGGCGTCGATCCCGCGCACCACGGGCGCATCTTCGAGATCTTCCAGCGCCTCCACGGCCGCGAAGCGTACCCAGGAACCGGCATTGGGCTCGCCATCGTCAAGCGCGTGATCGAGCGCCACGGAGGCCGTGTTTGGCTGGAGTCGGAGCTCGGCGCTGGTGCGACCTTCTGCTTTAGCCTGCCCGACGCTTGAGGCCTTGTATTCCGCTGCAGGCGGCGCAAGGTTAGTCGGCTGATGGAAGCGAGCGACGAAGCACTGCTGGAGGCCGCGAGGGCAGGCGATTCGAACGCCCTCGAGGCGCTGCTCGCTCGCTATCAGAGCCAGATTTATCGCTTCGGAATGCGGATGTGCCGTGATCCCGAAGACGCGAAGGACGTGCTTCAAGAGACCTTGATCGCCACCGCGCGTGGCGTGCGCGATTTTCGTGGAGCGTCGTCGATCTCGACCTGGCTCTACAGCATCGCTCGCAGCTTCTGCATCAAGAAGCGTAGGCGCTCGAAGTTTGCTCCCGACGTAGAGCGCTCCCTCGACACGGACGCTCTGGAGCAGGTGACTGCGATACCCGATGGCGGGCGACACCCAGAGGATGCGGCAGCGGGCAAGCAGATCCAGGAAGCGCTCGAGCGCGCGATTGGCAGCCTGGAGCCCATGTATCGCGAAGTGCTGGTGTTGCGCGACGTGGAAGGACTCAGCGCCCACGAAGTCTCCGAAGTGCTCGACATCAGCGTCCAGGCCGTGAAGAGCCGCCTCCATCGAGCACGCATTGCCGTGCGGAATGAAATGCTGCCGCTGCTGCAGGACCAGCCCCGCACGCCGCGCGGCACCAGCTGCCCCGACGTGCTGCAGCTGTTTTCTCAGCACCTCGAAGACGAGATCAGCCAGGACACCTGCAAGCAGATGGAGGAGCACCTGGAGGGGTGCGAGCACTGCCGGACCACGTGCAGTTCGCTCAAGCAGAGCCTAGCGATGTGCCGGACCGCTGCTCCCAACGTGCCGCTTCCCGAGGCCGTCCAGCGCTCGGTGCGGGTAGCGCTGCAAGAAGCGCTCACCGCTTCCGACAGCTGAACCCTTTCGCGCGACTCAGGCTCTCACCCCTGAGAACGCAGCGAATTCGCCGTGACTCTTCGCCATTTCGGCGTGAGCGTCCCGGCGGGAGGATGGAGGCCAAAAATGGCTACGATTCACGTCACTGAGCAGAACTTCGACGAGACGGTCAAGGAGGGCATCGTGCTCCTCGACTTCTGGGCGGAGTGGTGCGGCCCTTGTCGGATGTTCGCGCCCGTGTTCGAGGCAGCCTCGGAGCGCCACCCCGACATCAAGTTCGGCAAGATCGACACCGAAGCGGAGCGAAGCCTCGCGGCGGCTTTCCAGATCCGCGCCATCCCGACCCTCATGGTGTTGCGCGACGGCGTGCTGCTCGCGAACCAGCCGGGGATGGTCCCGGCGGGTGCCCTCGACAAGCTGATAGAGAAGGTGAAGGAGCTCGACATGGACGAAGTCCGCAAGAGCTTGGACGCGCAGCAAGCAGCTGCAGCTGGAGGCGAGTGATGTGCTACCGCGTTGAATGTCGAACCTGTGGTCTAGCAAGCTACGGCGGTTGTGGAATGCACGTGGAGTCGGTACTCGGCGATGTCCCGAAGGACCAGCGCTGCAAGTGCCGAGAGAAGGCTCAACAAGCCGAACCCAAGCCGAACGATTCGTGGCTACATCGATTCCTTGGTGGCAGCCAGGGGCGCTAGTTACCAATTGCTAGGCGGAAATTAGTGTTGGCATCCCGCTGGATGCGGAACTGGGAGAGCAGCACCGTGAGTGAAGCAAATCCGTTGAAGAGGCAGCTCGACATGAGCTACGAAGAGGCCCTGATCAAGGTACCAGAGGCGCTGAAGACTGAAGGCTTCGGCGTGCTGACGGAAATCGACATCAAAGCCACTTTGAAGGCCAAGCTGGATGTCGATTTCCGGCCCTACAAGATCCTCGGCGCCTGCAATCCGCCGCTCGCGCACTCCGCGTTGCAATCGGATCTCGAAGTCGGCCTGATGTTGCCGTGTAACGTCGTCGTCTACGCCGGTGATGATGGCAAGGCGACTGTCCAAGCCATCGATCCGACGCAGACGCTCGCAGCGCAGAACCCGAAACTCGTCGAGCTCGCGGGGACCGTGCGCGACAAGCTAGCAGCGGCCCTCGCGCGTATCGCGTAGACCGCGTCGCTTGTTGGCTGAAGGCAGCCGTTGCGTCGCTGGGGCATGACCCCGATACTCCGATCAACGGAGGGTACGGGTCATGCGTTGTCTGGTGGTTGGAGCGACGGGTACGATCGGGGGCGCAGTGGCGTCGGCGTTGGAGGCTGCTGGTCACGAAGTGCTTCGTGCCAGTCGCAAAGGCGCCGTACAGGTCGACATCGTCGATCCGGCTTCGATTCGTGCACTCTATGCCAGTGTGGGCCGACTCGACGCCGTGATCAGTTGTGCCGGCGATGGAGCCTGGGCCCCATTGACCCAGCTCAGCGATCAACAAGTCGACGAGACGCTCAAGAGCAAGCTGCTCGGTCAGGTCAACTTGGTCAGGTTTGGCGTCGATTCAGTGAACGACGGCGGCGTGTTCGCGCTAACCGCTGGCATCTTCAGTCAGCGTCCCATGCCGGGTGTGCCCGCGCTGGCCATCGCGAACGGGGCCCTCGAGAGCTTCGCGAGAGCAGCTGCGTTGGATTTGCCGCGCGGAATTCGAATCGGGACCTTGAGCCCGCCGTTCATCAGCGAAACCGCTCGCAAGATGGGGATGCCAGATGCCGGGACATTGAGCGCCGCGGACAATGCCCAAGTCTACTTGAAGTTCGTAGCGGGGAATGAAACGGGGCAAGTCATCTATCCCAGTGCGTGACACGCGCAGGGCGTTGCCCGCCGCTAGGGCATCGGGTGGCCCATGGGTGCAGCTTGGCCGCTGAGTTCGCTCCACTTGGCTTCGCTGACGACAGATTGCTTCCACGTCGCGTGGCAGCTGGTGCACGTCTTCAGGGTGGTACCGAGCGCGCTCAGCACCTTTGCGCGGTCCTTCTCCTTGGCGGCGGCGCTGATGCCATCTGCCGCCTTGTGAAAGCCGATCGCCTGTTCCGTGAAGCCCGGGGCAGCTGCCCCCATGTGTTCACACATCTTCGCTTCACCTTCGGAGAAGCCGATGCGTCCGGCTGACTTTTCCACGCCAGCAAAGTCATCGGTCGCGAGCGCTGCCACGATCTCCTGCACCGCTAGCAAATGATCGCGCATCTGCTGCTTCTGGTGGTGCGCCATCATGGGTAGCAGAGGCACCGGCTTGCGATGGTCCAACGCGTCCAGCGCCTCGTTGGCTGGCGCAGCCGGCGTGTCGGCTACCGCCGCGGAGCCGTGAACGGCGCTGGGCTGCGGTTCTTGCGCCGCTGGTGTTGGGCTGTCGCAGGCGACGAGGATGAGTGCAGCAAGTAGGGCGACGCGCTTCATGGCTCGGACTCCGAGGGTGTAGAGAGCAGTTCGACGCTGCGGACGAGATCCCGCAGCACGGGTACCAGCTGCTCCCGCGTGTGATGTGGCATGTTGCAAATTATTTCGTGGAAACGCTTGCGGCTCGCCTGCTCGACTCGCTTGGCAACGCGCCGCCCGTTGGGGGTCAAGTGCACCAGGCGCTGGCGAGCGTCGTCCCCGACTTGCTGCTCGACGTGCCCGGCAGACGTGAGCTTGCTGCACAGTCGCGCGACGTTGCTCTTGTCGATGTGGAGCGCCGCTGCCAGTGCTTGCTGCGTGAGCGGTTCGGACTCCAGTAGCACCATCAGCGCGTGGGCCTGGGCGATGGGCAACGGCGTGCCACAGGGCGTGCGGTCAGCGCCGAGCACGCCAAAGCGCCTGAAAAGCTGCTGCATCAGGCCGCGCAGTTCGCTTGCCGGTTCGACCACGCCACGAGTCTAGTGCAATTGGTTGCGAGCGCAACTAATTGCGGGTTGCTACCACTCAGACGTGCTGTCGCGTTGCTTCTGCTTTCATGCGGGGCTCGGCGTCGAGCTGCGGCGCGACTTCCCGCAGCGAGCTCCCTCCAGCGACTACTCTCCCCCCCCAAAACCCCGATCCTGCGTAGCGGCTTGCGCCGGATCCCGAGCGGGATCAGGGGGTGAGGTACATCCCGAGGCTCCGCACCAAATGGTCGAAGACGGCGCGCACCCGCAGAGAGCCCTTCAAGTCCTCGTGAGTGACGACCCATAATTCTAGGTGGAAAGTCACTTGTGGGAGCACGCGTTGGAGCGCTGGAGCACGTTTCGCGAGCGGGGCCTGACAGACGCCAACCCCGAGGCCGGCGCGCACCGCTGCGAGCTGCGCGAGCTGGTTGTCAGTGCGGAGTGCGAACTGGCGCGGGTGCACGTCGATGCCACTCTGCCGGAGCGCTTCAACGAAGCTCTGATCGCGATCGGGTCCGACCAGCAGGTGGCCGTCTAGCAGCTCGCCGATCTGCTTTGGCGCAGGATGCAGCGCCAGGTAGGTTGGAGTCGCGAAGAAGCCGAGTTCCACTTTGCCCACGCGCTTCGCGAGCAAGCCCTCCTGGGTGGGGCGCACCATGCGCACCGCCACGTCAACACCCCGACGCAGGAGGTCCTCGTTCTTGTTGGAGAGGGCGAGCTCTACCTGTAGCTTGGGGTGCGTCGTCATCAGTTCCGCGAGGATTGATGGCAGGACCTCTGCGCCGATGACTTCACTCGCACCCACCCTCACCGTACCCCGCTCCTCAACGTCAGGCGCCGAGGTCGCACGCACCAACGCGCGCGCCATCGACGCCATCGACTCGGCATAGGGCAGGGTAGAGAAGGCAAGCTCCGTCGGCGTCAGACCGTTGGGGCTACGCGTGAACAACACCACGCCAAGCTCTGCTTCCAGTCGCTCGAGCTGGCGCCGCACCGTAGGTTGAGCGACGCCCAGCGCGCGAGCTGCGGCGGAGAGGCTACCCTGCTGCATCACCGCCAAGAAGGCGCCGTAGAGGTCCCAGGACGGCTCACCGCTGCTCATCAAATACGTATAGGCGGGTGAACCTATTTGGACAATGTTGCTGGGTGGGGTTTGGGTGCAGATTCGGGTCATGGACCACGTCAACGCACTCAGCCCTGCTTCAAACTCCAACGTCGCCGCCGTCTCCGCTAGCGGCCCTTCCGCGGCGTTTGCCACGCGATTCCTGCGCCTCGAGGGCTGTGCGCTGCTGCTCGTCAGCGCCATCGCGTACCGGCACCTCGGCGGGAACTGGGTGCTGTTCGCGGCGCTGTTCCTGGTACCGGACGTCTCGTTGCTCGGGTACCTGCGGGGGGCGCGCTTCGGCGCGTGGGCCTACAACGCAGGGCACAGCACGCTGCTCCCGCTGCTGCTCGCCGCCTGCAGCTACCTGTTTGGCGCCCCACTGTGCTTGCTGCTGGCGTTGATCTGGACCGCTCACATCGGCTTCGACCGGCTGCTCGGCTACGGCCTGAAGCAGACCAGCGGCTTCCGCGACACGCACCTCGGGCGCATCGGGCACGACCGCTGAAGCGCGCGCGCTAGGGCGCCATGGCGACGGCAAGCTCTGCGTCGACCGCCGAGAGCTGCTGCTCGAGCCGCGCGAGCCCTTGCTTGAGATCTGATGGGTGCGGCCCCGCCAGGGCGGCTCGCACCAGGATGAGTGCGATCTTCGGGGAGCCTAGGCGATTGAAATGCTCCACCAGGTCACCCACGACGCTGGCCATGTGTGGTGAGAAGCAAGGGCCGCGTAGCAGGTGAGCCGTCGCCTGTAAAATTTCCACGCGCAAATCATTGCTAAGCAGCAGCTGGCGCGCGATTTCTAAGTCGGCATAGGCACGCAGGCGCAGGGACATCCACTCACCGGCCTCGCTGGGGTTCGGGTGCAACGCGGGTGCGTAGGGTAGAGGTAGCGTCTCCGCGTTTGCTCCAGTGGCTTCTCCCATGACAAACAACGTCGAATCGTCGATCACCCGAAGATCCCCGAGGCCAGCCCGCTTGAACAACACGCTGAGCGTGTGTGGCCCGAAGTTGAACAGGTGAACGTTCTGGAAGAAGTTACCTTCGAGCAAGCCGTAGGGTTGATGCACGTTTGGCACCTCGACCAGAAGCTTGCCACCCGGCGCGAGCCAGCTGCGCAGGCGCAGCAAGACAGCGAGGGGGTCGTGGACGTGCTCGAGCACATGGAACGACTGAATCAGATCGAAGCGCGTCTCACCTGGGTCGTAGTTCTCGACTGTGCCGGTGAAACACTCGACTCCGGCCTGGCGGGCCTTTTCAGCGTCTGCCTCCCCAGGTTCGATACCGTACGGAACTACTCCGTGCTGCTGGGCGAGTAGGCTCAAGGTGCGCCCATAGCGGCAACCCATCTCGAGTACCTTGGCACCCGGCTTGATGAGCGGTGCGATGAGCTTGGCCTGGTGTTGATAGCGACCGTCGGTGTACGCCTCCCAATCGGCAGACTCGGGAGTGATCCGAGAGCCATCTTCACGCAGCGCGCCCACGCTTCCGTAGTGCACGCGGTAGCTGGTCGCGTAGTAGCGCGCCATGTCCTCCATGCTGGGTCGAGGCGTGATGTACACGAGGCCACAGCGTGCGCAGGCCACGCTGCTCACATCCATGTTGAAGCGGCCCTTGGTGCCAACGGGGATCGCCTCGTCGCCTCCGCATACCACGCACGACACGTGCTCGGTGGAGGGAGGAATGTAGACGGTGTCGGTGTCGCAGTCGGCGCTCATGAGACGCGCTGAGGCAAGGCGCGTGCCGCGGCGGCGTCGGCCCCAGATCAGCTGAAAGCTTCTACAGTGGAATGCTTTGCCTGCAGCAATCCACTGGGCGCTTGTTCGGGCGTGAAGACTGGCCCGCGTGTCCGCCTGGGACCGTCAAGGGGTTGGCGCGGGGGCGCGCGACGTCAGGGGGTTGGCTCCATGCTTGGTGAGCGGAGATGACTCGACTATCGTCCTCGCTTCGGGTGTGCCCACCGCCGCCCGTCTTGGAGGTTGATTGTGATGAAACGATGGCTGGCCTTGACGCTCCTGAGCGTCGTGAGCGCAGGATGCGATGAGGAGAAACCGGCACAGGAGAAGGCGGCTGCCTCTGCAACCGCCGACGCGCCGAAGGCCGAGGCGGAACCCAGCGCTGCCCCGAAGGAAGCCGAGCCGGAGAAGCCCAAGGGGCCACGCATGGACAGCGACACCGTCTTGGGGATCCCTACGGAAAAATCCAAGGAGCCCACGAGCGAAGAGTGGGACGGCGCGAAGGCGCTGGAGAGTGTCCCCGGAAACGTGGGCCCCACCGCTTGTGAGGTGAAGGTGGTGCGCGAGTGGCTCAGCATCACGTGCAAGGCGTTCGGCGGCGACGACCCAAAGAAGCCCAAGTTCAAGCCGGAGAAGTCGGAGGTCGTCTCGGGCAAGACTGCGGAAATGAAGACCGCCGTCAAAGGCAACGAAGGCAACGTGATCTTGCCCCTGCGTGAGGACATCAACGTGTCGGCGCTGATCAGCTTCAGCAGCGGTGGCCCGAAGAAAGCGATCACCGTCGAGTGGCCCAAGGGCACCGACGGCCCGACACTCAAGACCCGCACCGGCATGTGACATGAAGCGCTGGCTCGCGCTCAAGGATCTGCTGGTTGACGCAACCTTGAAGACCACGGACTTGGTGCAGGAGACGCACCAGTCCGTGAGTCAGCGAGTCTTTGGCTATGCCAAGCTGGTCGAGCCACTGCGGGAGCCGGTAGAGCTCGTCGAGAACGTGGAGCGCGCGAGCGCCGGGGTCGCGTACACGGGTGTGCGGATCGGTACCGAGCTGGCGAGCCGACTCGTGGGCGTCAGTCTCAACGTCGCGAACCACGCGCTGGATGGTGGCTCCCAAGCTGAAACGGCCACGCCCATGAGCTCGCGCGCCGTGGGTAGCGCCGCTTGGACGCGCGACGCCGCGCTCGGTGTGCTGAACGGCGTGGTGGGAGACTTTCTCGAGTCGAGGGAGAACGGGCTTAGCACCCCCATGTCCCTGCGGCGTAACGGCGTGGAAATCCCTGCGGAAACTACGGCTTTGCGCCAGGCGTTGCCCGATGCAAAGCCAAGGTTGTGTGTCTTCGTCCACGGCCTGGCCTGCACCGAGTGGTCGTGGAGCGCCTACGCCGAGGACGCGTGGGGCGATCCTGAGCTCAACTACGGGAGCCTGCTCGAGTCGGAGCATGGCTACAGCGTGCTCTTCGTGCGCTACAACTCTGGCCGGCGCATCGCGACCAACGGCCGCGGACTAGCAGAGCTGCTCGAGGCCCTCGTGAGGGCTTACCCAGCGCCGCTCGAGGAGTTGGTGCTGATTGGTCACAGCATGGGCGGCCTGGTCAGCCGCAGCGCCGCACATCATGCCCACGAAGCCGGACTCGTGTGGCCTGCGCGGCTCAAGCACCTCATCTGCCTCGGTTCACCCCATCACGGCGCACCCCTGGAGAAGGCGGGCAACTTGCTGACCAACGTTTTGTTGGCGTTTGACACGCCCGGCACCCAGGTACCGGCGAAGGTGATCAACGCGCGCAGCGCCGGCATCAAGGACTTGCGCTTTGGCGCGCTGTTGGAAGACGACTGGGGAGGCTCCCACGTGGACGCCTTGCTCGACGACCGGCGGCGGCCGGTGTTGCCGCTTTCCCATGTGAAATATCACTTCATCGCCGCGAGCGTGAGCAACGATCCGGAGCACCCAGTTGGGCAGGCGCTGGGGGATCTCATGGTGCGCCGCGGGAGTGCTCAGGGTGAACACGCAGCGCGAGAGAGAGCCATTCCGCTGCCTGCTGCCCACCGCGTCACGCTGGGTGGCGTCACCCATCTGGGCTTGGTGAATGAGCCTCGCGTGTACTCCCAGCTCCTGGCCTGGCTGGACGAGCCGCAAACCGACACGGATCGCCGGGTGCTCTCCGCGGCCGGGCAGGGGGAGCCGTGAGCCGGTCCAAGCTTCCAGTCACGGCTCGCGGCGGGGGCCTGGCTTGTTTCGCCTTCGCTGTCGGCATGAGCGTTTCCGCGCAGAGCCTCGCGGAAACGCAGACTGGCCTCGTCGCGCACTTCGATAGCCGGTTCGCAGGCTTCGAATCCGACCAACACTTCGACGCCAAGCAGCAGCTCACGGTGGGGCTAGAGGTGCGCGGCGCGTTGGGTTCCACGGAGTCCGAGATCACCTACCTCTCTGGACTCGGCTATCAGCTGGGCGTGGGGAGGGAGCTCGGCTTCGTCTACGACATGCACCTGTTGCCACTGGGTTTTGGCGTCAACTTGGGCGACTCCGGCCTGATAGGCGTGCTCTCCGGTGTTCGTTTCAGCGGGATCACCGCGAGCGTCCCGCCTTCAGGTGCGTTCATGAGCGAGTTCCGCTCGGAGAGCGCCATCGGCAGCAGCCTGGTGCTGTCCGTTTGGCTCGCACCCAGCTGGGAGGGGAACAGGGCGCGCCGCGGCGGCTCGTTCAGCTTGGAGTTCATCGATGAACTCAGCTCCGGCGTTGCCGTGCGGTTTGGTGAGCTGGAGCGGACCCCGTTCGGCCGCGGCGGCGCGGGGTTGTTCGTTGGCGCGCAGTACTTCGAGCGCGGTGATGCCCGTGGAGCTGGGCTGGTGTTCGGGTTTGGCTTGAACTCGTTCGGGGCCGAGTTCTAGTGACAACGCGGTCCTCAGCAGCACCGCGCTCAGCAGGGGTTTGGGGGGAGGTGCGGCGCTTGAGCCCCGCGCTGGCGCTAGTCGCTGGCTCCCTCGGCAGCGGTTGCGTCGTCGCTCAGCAACCCGTAGAGGTCCCTCGAGATGCAGACGCTCACGTGCTGCTGCTGAGCGCGGCCTTGCCCAAGCCGGTGTCCGAAGTCGCGCGTCACCCCTGGCTTGCGTTCCGTGAGCGCGGCGCTCATGCAGGGGAGTGGGAGCGCTACGAGGTCGCGTCTTCGGACCCGCGACCTCCGCTCGGCACGATTCGCTATAATCGCATGGATCCCTTGCGAGACTTCGCGGGCGGCGGCGGCGATGTTCGCGTGCATGGGAGCTGGCACGGAAACGCCGCCACGGAAGCGATCGGCTGCCTGCGCCGTGAGGTGCCTCGTTACCCAGACAGAAATATCTACCGCGCGTGGCCGGGGCCCAACAGCAACACCTTCGTCGACTACATGTTACGTGAGTGCGGCCTCCACGCGGACCTGCCGTCGCCAGCCATCGGCAAGGACTACCGGGGCTTGGTGTTCGGTGCGTCCCTCACTTCTGGCGGCACGGGGATCCAGGTCGAGACGGCGATCGTTGGCGCGAAAGTCGGACTGACCGAAGGCATCGAAGTGCATTTGTTTCAGATGGCCTGGGGGATCGACTTTTGGCCTCCCGCCCTGATTGTGCCCCTCGGCCCTGGTCGCTTCGGCTTCGACGACCGCTAGCAGGCTCCTGTAAGCGCTGTTCTGGAGCGCTTCCCACGGTTTTTGCGCTTTAGCCCGCGTAAGCAGCGCAAATTCGGGGGTGGCTAGGTGCGTCCGGCGTGGCTAGGGTGTGGCCCCGGTATGGCTGATGAGCAACCCGACTCGAGCCCGCGCGGCTCGAGCGCGCCTTCCCCGACACCTCCCGAAGCGTCTGAAGCGTCCGAGGCTGCGAAGCCGAGGAGCGCGCCCGACTCTTCGGCGCCGCCGTGGATCTTCGCCGGTTGGGGCAACGCGACCAACATCACGGACCTAGACGCTGCTATCCCCTCGGTTGGCTACGCGCAGCACCACGTGGGGCACAAGCTCGGACAGTGGCGCGCCACCGCGATCTGCGGAAACGACATCACGTCGAGTGTGCTGTACGTCGCTGCGCTCTGCACCCTGGCCGCCGGCGTCTACGCGCCCATCGCTCTGGCGACGGTCGGTCTGGTGTTGTTCTTGTTTCGGCGCATCTACGCGGAAGTCGGCTCTGCGCTGCCTCTCAACGGTGGCGCGTACAACGTCTTGCTCAACACCACGAGCAAGGGCAAGGCGAGCATCGCTGCCTGCCTCACACTGCTGTCTTATGTCGCGACGGCGGTGATCAGCGCAAACGAGGCGATCCACTACGCCCACCACGTGTATCACGGCGTGCCCATCATGGCTGCGACCGTGGTCTTGCTCGCCCTCTTCGCGCTGCTGAACATCATCGGCATCACGGAGAGCGCCGTGGTCGCGCTGGTGATCTTCGTGCTGCACATCGGGACGCTGATCTTCCTGACCGTCGCTGCCGCGCGGTACGCCTACGTGGACGGCTTCAGCCAGCTGATTGAGAACTGGCGCCACCCACCACCCCAGGGCCTGGCGAAAGCGCTCTTTTTTGGCTTCGCGGCGGGCATGCTCGGGATCAGCGGCTTCGAGAGCTCGGCCAACTTCATCGAGGAGCAAGCCCCGGGCGTCTTCGTCAAGACGCTGCGCAACATGTGGATCGCGGTCTTCGTGTTCAATCCGCTGATTTGCTTGCTAGCGTTGTCGATGCTGCCGACGGACTCCTTCGGCCAGTACGACACCGCGCTGCTCAGCGAAATGGGCACGCGCTCGGTCGGCAAGTGGCTCGCGACGTGGGTCAGCATCGACGCCGTGCTGGTGCTCTCCGGTGCGGTGCTGACGAGCTACGTCGGCGTGACCGGCCTGGTGCGGCGCATGGCGCTTGATCGCTGCTTGCCTCAGGGCCTGTTGATCGAGAACAAGCGCTTCCGCACCCCGCACTGGATCATCATCTCGTTCTTCCTGCTGTGCTGCTCGATCTTGTTCATCACCAAGGGCGACGTAGGCACACTGGCCGGCGTCTACACCATCTCGTTCCTGGGCGTGATGCTGCTGTTTGCTCTCGGCAATCGCCTGTTGGCGATCAAGCGTGGGAGGCTGCCTCGCGCCGCTCACGCAAGCTGGCCCGCCGTGATCATCGCTGCTTCGGCGGTCGCCGTGGGGCTCGCCGGCAACCTGATCAAATCCCCGCGGCAAGCGCTGATCTTTGCTGCCTACTTCGGGGTCGCCTTCGTGATCGTCGGCATCATGTTCTTGCGCGTGCGCATCTTGCGGGTGTTCCTCTACATCGGTGAGGCGTTCCATGCTCAGGTTCAGCGCTTGAACGACGGCATCGCGCGCTGGACGACGCGCAACATTCAGACCATCAACAGCCAGGCGATGGTCTTCTTCACCCGCGGTGATGGCCCCGCGAACTTGCGTCGCGCGATCGAGTACGTGCTCGACAACGAGCACACGAACAACCTCAAGGTGGTGCACGTCTACCAGGACGAAGCGCAGATCCCGCCGCGGCTCGCCGAGCAACTCAAAGCGCTGGACGAAATCTATCCGGAGATCCGCATCGACTTCATCGCGATCAAGGGCAAGTTCGGCCCGGACTTGATTGAGGGGCTGTCCGGCTACCTGAACGTCCCCAAGAACTACATGTTCATCGGCTGTCCGGGGGACCGTTTCCCGCACAACCTCGCGGATCTAGGCGGCGTGCGCCTGATCGTTTGAACCGCGCGCGTTCGCCGAGATCCATTCGCGGGAGAGACCCAAATCATCTGTTGCCGCGCGGTCTCCGGCCCGCGCCTTGGGTTGGTCGTAGAGGCTTGGTATGGTTGGGCGATGCGGCGAGCGACGGTGGGCAGCGTGTTGGTGCTTGTGGTGTCGAGCTTTGCGTTCGACGCATCGGCTTCGGAGCCACGGACCCACGACGGTTGGTACGTGCGCATGGGTCTCGGCGCCTCCCTCATGCATGTCGCTTCACGCAACGAGTGGCCGGCGGGAGTCGCAGAGTACTCCGGGGTAGCGCCCGGACTCGCGCTCGAGTTCGCCTTGGGAGGTACGCCGCTGCCCGGTCTCGTCTTGGGGGGTGCGCTGTGGGGCGAGCAAGGAACGCTGGATGCCGAGATCCAGTATGAGGACTACACGCGAGGCAAATCATCGCGCCGCGAGAGGTTCGAGCCAGCCATCGGGGGCCTGGGGCCGTTCGTCGACTGGTACCCTTGGCCGCAGCGTGGTCTGCATTTCCAAGCGGCAATTGCTTCGGGGGGCGTGGTGGTCAACGACGCTCACTGCAACATCGATCAAGGCGGCAACATCTGTACTTTGAGTCCGCGCACACGCAGCGGCCTGATGTTCGGGCTCGGCACTGGATTCGAGATTTGGACCGGGCGGGAGTGGGGACTCGGCGGGTTGTTGCGTGTGTCCCACATCTACGCATCCAACGAGGATGACTCGGGCCACTACGAGATTTGGGCGCCTTCATTGCTGGTCACCGCCACTCACCACTGACGGTGCTTGTCGGTGCTTCTCTTGGGGGGAGGGTCAGCCGCGCTTGCCGCGAGCGACTTCCAAGATCTCGGTGAAGCTGTCGAGCAAGAACGGCTTCTGCAGGAAACCCGCGAGCCCGTTGCTGAAGGCTTCGCGCACCGTGTCGACGTGGTTGTAGCCGCTCATCAGGATCACCACGGCGTCGGGGAGTTGCTTGCGAATGGCGGTAAAGACT
>JBFXBK010000191.1:0-16567 GCA_050183255.1 Polyangiaceae bacterium
CTGGGTACGGCGCGGTCAACCGCATCCTCAAGCACAGCGCCGACAGGGTGGATGCTGTGGTGTTGCTAGATGGCCTGCACGGCGGTTGGAAGCCGGGCGCCGCCCACCACAGCAAGCCGAGCGACGTCGATCCGGCGTTCATTCAGCCCATCTTCGACTACGCGAAGCGGGCAAAAGAGGGGCACGGCATCTTCTACCTAACCCACTCTCAGGTCGAGCCAGAGGGCGGATACCCGTCGGTGCGCCTCACGACGGCGCTGCTGCTGGAGCAGCTCGGATTGAGCCTCGAGAAGCGGGACGCTGGCGACTCGGAGTTTGGATTGTTGGGGGAGGTGCACTCGGGCAACCTGCACGTGTTGTCGTACGCCGGACACCGCGAGTACGCCCACTGCTCACATATCTCCCACATCACCGAGGCGCTCTACCTTCTAGAATCCACGTGGAAAACTCCGCCGCTGGACCGTTCCGTGGAGAACACTCCGGCGCCGAAGCTCGGAACACCCCAGGCTGAGGACACGGACAGCGAAGCCGACACGGACGCCGAGGACGAGACGGATGACCCGGTGACCGCGGAGGATGCCAAGCAGCCTGAGCCCGACGAAGACGGCAAGGAGCCCGGTCCGGACCAGGCCGCAGCTGAGCCGACGGCGACCGGAACGCCGGACGTTCCGGCTCCCACGGGGACCGCTAAGCCGAGCTCGCCCAAAGCCTCCGCAGCCCCCAAAGCTTCCGCAGCCCCCAGAGCTTCCGCAGCCCCCTAAGCCACAGCGAAGAGTCCAAAGCCGAGCGCGCCTGCGCCAGCTCCCAACGCCGGCGCGCCTGGGGCGCAACCGGTGGCGCCCTAGCGTCCTCCGTTCACTCGTCTTTCAGAGTCTGGGCGAGGTACTCGACCTCTTCCTTGGCGAGCATCGCGTTCACCTTGAAGTGCTGTCGGTACAGCTCAATGGCGCGCGGTTTGTCCCCGGCGCGCAGCATGGCGAGCACCTGGGCTTTGGGATCACCCGAGGGCGGCGCCATGCCAACCGGGGCGGCAGTCGGCAGCGAGGCGCTCGTCGGGAACGCGCCTGGGCCGGGAGCGGTGCCGCCGGGAGTCGTGGGCACCGCTGAGCTGGGACTGGCTGAAACCGGCGCAGCGGGCGGCGGCCCCTGAGGGGGACCAAAGCCGGCTTGAGGCCCTTGGGATGGAGCGCCGCCAGGCTGCGGCGCGCTTGGCGCCGCTTGCGGCGGTCCCCAGCCGGGGGGTGGAGCTTGGCCGCCACTTGCGGGTGGTGCCCAGCCCACAGGCGCCGCGGGCGCGTTTCCCTGAGGATTCGCGGCAGGAGCAGCAACGCCGGCTGACTGAGAAGCGACCTGAGCGGTGATTGCGGGAGCGAACTGTGTCGGCCCCGTCGCGTCGCTAGCGGGCGATCCGCCACTCAGTTGACCGAGGCGCGCGCGCACCTGATCCAGGATCGGGGGCGGGATCTGCTGCCATGCGGAGGGCACGGCCGCGCGCCCCTGCTGGAGCAATGCCTGCAGGGGTTGAGCTTCCTCCGTGGGAGGAATTCCAGGTCCGCTGTCCCAGATCCACACCAACTGGTCCCCGCGGATCTCCACCGCGTACTGGTAGGGAAGCTCCGCCACTCGCCAGGTCCAACGATCAGACATGGGCGGACGATAACCTCCCTGACTCGGAGCCGAATACTGAACACTTTTTCCGTGTTATTGTTCGTCCTACCTGGGCTTTCCCCGCGCAGTAGTTTAAGCGCTCCCTCACCCCGCTCCTCACCCCAAAAGCCGACCTGACCCGCACATGCCCCGCCGCCTCTACGTCTACCGCAGCAATCAAGCGGAGCAGCTCGTCAAGAGCCTGGCAGACGTGTTGCGGGTGCCCGTCTCCGATCCCATGCGGGCCGAGCGGGTGGTCGTGCAAGGCCGAGGCATGGCGACCTGGTTGAGTCAGGAGCTGGCCCTGGCGCTCGGAGTGTTCACGAACGGGGAGTTTCTCTACCCGCGGAACTTCGTGGCGCAGATCTTCGCGGAAACGTTCTCGCGTCCTGACCTCTCGAGCCACTCCCGGGAAGGGCTGTTCTGGGGTCTTTACTCCAGCCTCGCATCGCTACCCGAAGAGTTCGCCGGGCTCGAGCCAAACGCCGATCGCAAAGCCTTGGAGAGCGTTCTGGGCTACCTCACGGGCGGCGCGCTCGACCTCAAGACGCAACAGCTGGCTGCCAGGGTGACGCGAGCCTTCGATGGGTACCTGGTCTTCCGGCCCGAACTGATTGCCGCATGGGAAGCTGGGCAAACCGGTGATGTCCCCACACGCCTGCTGGGCCCAGCCGCATGGCAAGCGGCGTTGTGGCGACGCCTACCCGAGGCGCTGCGGAAACATCACCTCGCGTACCTTGAGCGTGAGTTCGACCAACGCATGAGCGAACTGGCAGGGCTGCCAGCGGACGTCGCCGCAGCGCAACACCAGCTGCCGGAGCGCGTGTGTCTGTTCGGGCTCTCGAGCCTCCCGCCGCTGTACCTGCGCAGCGTGGCGCGCCTGGCCGATTTGATCGACGTCCACCTGTTCGTGCTCTCGCCCTCGCGAGGTTGGTTCGCCGATCAGGCCGCTCCGCGGCAGCGAGCCAAGCTGCTCGAGCAAGGGCAAGCGTATGAACAGCCTCATGAACTCCTGGCCGCACTCGGAGGCGCTGGGGCGCACTTCCAGCAACTGCTCGAAGAAATCGGGGTTGGCTACCAAGAGCCACTGGAACTCTACCGCGACCCTACTGCAGGAGCAGCACAGCCAAGCGTGCTAGCACGGCTGCAAAGGAGCCTGCTCGAACTGGACGAAGGGCTGGACCCGAGCCTGCCGGACGACGATCAGTCCATCGCGGTGCATTCGTGCCATGGCCCGATGCGCGAAGTCGAGGTGTTGCACGATCTCATTCTCGACCTGCTCGAACGCGATCCGACCCTCGCCCCTCAAGACATCGTCGTGATGGCGCCTGACATCGAGCGCTATGCCCCCCTGATTGAGGCGGTCTTCGATCGACCCTCGGACGTATCCCCACGGCAAACAGTGACGGCGGGGCGAAGGGAGCGTCGCGGTGGCATCCCCTACCGCATCGCCGATCGCTCCGTGCGCCACGACGCGCCCGTGCTGGAAGGCCTATTCCGCGTGCTCGCACTGGTTGGTGGGCGCCACAGCGCAAGCCAGCTGCTCGACCTGCTGAACCTGGCGCCGATCGCTGAGCGTTTCCAGATTCAAGTCGCCGAGCTGGATGAGATCTCCGAGTGGGTGCGGGAGACGGGGATCCGCTGGGCCATTGACGAGCAGGACCGTGCCCGCCACGGCCAGCCCGCGATCCGCCAGAACACCTGGCGTTTTGGACTGGATCGCTTGCTGGTTGGCTACGCGCTGCCGGGCCAAGACCGACATCGCTTCCAGGGCTGCCTACCCTACGACGAGGTCGAGGGCCAAGCTGCAGAGCTGGCGGGAAAGCTAGCAGCGTTCGCGGAAACGCTGTTCAGGAGCTTGGACAGCCTGGATGAAGCGAAGAGCCTACCGGAGTGGCAGGCGGCGCTCGCGCGCATGGTGAGCCTCCTGTTCGCGACCGAAGGCGACTACGCCTGGCAGCATCAGCGGGTGCTCAGTGCCCTCGAGCAGATCCGCAGTGCTGCTGAGAGCGTGGGTTTCAGCGCCAGGATCGGACTCAAGGTCTTGATGCCGCTGCTCGCCGAGCAGCTCGACGAGTCGCAGCCAGCGAAGAGCTTCCTCACCGGCGGTGTGACGTTTTGCGCGATGGTCCCCATGCGCTCAATCCCTTTCCGCGTGGTCTGCCTGATGGGCATGGACGAGGATGCCTTCCCACGCCGGGACAACGTCGTTGACTTCGACCTCACCAGCGCCTTGCCGCGCCCGGGTGATCGTTCGCGCAGCCAAGACGATCGCTACCTGTTCCTCGAGGCGCTGCTCTCGGCGCGAGACCGCCTGATCGTGACGTTCAACGGACAGAGCATCCACGACAACTCGAAGCGCCCGCCAAGCGTCGTCGTCGAAGAGCTGCTCGATCACCTGCAGCGTCAAAGCGCAGCTGAGCCAAAAGATGGCGCTGTCGAGGTGAACGATGTGCGCGAGCGCCTGATCACGGAGCATCCCCTGCAGCCCTTCAGCCAGCGTTATTTCGACAGCAGCGAGCCGCGCCTGTTCAGCTTTCGTGAGGAGCTCTGCCGAGGAGCCGTGACCGCGCGCAGCGCGCGCCGCCAGCCCACGCCCATCTTCGAGCGGCGCCTGCCCGCGGCCGAGGGTCCGCCCCGCTTTGGCCTGCGCGACCTATTGCTCTTCGTGTCGGCTCCCCAGCAGTATTTGTTCGAGCGGCGCCTAGGGCTTTTCCTCCGGGAAGAGAACGCCGAGCTCCTGGACCGCGAACCGATCGAGCTCTCTGCGCTGGAGAAATACTCGGTGGGCAACGTGTTGCTTCAGCTCGGCCTCGAAGGAGTTGACGACGACGAGAGCCTCATGGTGCTGCGGGCGAGCGGGAAGTTGCCCTTCGGCACCAGCGGTTCGGTGACGCGAGACGTGCTCCAGGCAGAGACCGACGCGATGAAGCAAGCGCTGCTCGGCGCGATGGCTGGCCACCCCGCCCAAAGCCATCACGTTTCCTTACGGATGCCCTGCGGGGTACACCTGGAGGGCAACCTCGACGACGTCTACGGCGGCAGAATGATCCGCGCCAACTTCATGCGGCCACGCCCAAAGCGCCAACTGCGCGCCTGGGCCGAGCACCTGATTTGGTGTGCGCACGTAGAGCAACGCGCGAGCGCTCCCGACAGCTCACGCCTCAGGAAGGTCAACGAGCTCCCGCGCGAGGTGGCGAAGTCCTACGTCTTTCTGCGTCCGCAGCCGGGCAAGTCTCGCATCACGCGCTATGAGCTTGCGGCGCCCGACGACGCGACGCGCGAGCTCGACGTGTTGTGTCAGCTCATGCTGCTCGGGCTCGATGAGCCGTTGTACTTTTTCCCCGAGGCATCGCGTGCGTTCGTCGACGCGCTCGCAAGCGGCAAGGATCACCCCCATGGCGCCGCAAACGTCGCCCTCGCCGACGACACCCGCTTCGATCCATACGCCAGCCGAGTCGTCGCAGGCAGCGTCGACGTGCGCGCTCTGCCAAGCATCCCCGATGGCCGCGCGCCGGGCTTTGACGAGCTGGCCCAAACCATCTGGCTGCCGCTGCTCCAGCACCTGGAGGAGACGTGATGCGAGCTTTCGACGCCAGCAACGTTGAGCTCGCAGGCTTCAACCTGGTGGAAGCGAGCGCGGGCACCGGGAAGACCCACGCCATCACCAGCCTCGTGACGCGCTTGGTCTGCGAGCGGGATCTGGGCATCGAGCGCATCCTGGTGGTGACCTTCACGGAGGCGGCCGCTGCAGAGCTACGCGATCGCGTGCGCGCACGGCTGAGCCGGCTCTTGCGCAGCCTCGAGATGCGGGTCCCGCAGCTCGATCAGGCGGACACCGACCTGCTCGCGCGCATGCGGTCGCTGCTGCCAGACGCAGCGCTGAAGTCACGCCTCGAGCTCGCGCTGGGGCGCTTCGACGAGGCTGCCATCTCGACCATCCACGGCTTCTGCCATCGGTGCCTCACGGAAATTGCCTTCGAGAGCGGCGGTCTGTTCGAGTCGGAGCTGGTTCCAGATTTGAGCGTCCTGCGCGACGAGGTGGTGCGCGACTACTGGACGCTCGAGACCCACGCCGCGCCGGCGGAGTTCCTGCAGCAGCTGGCGGCGCACAAGCTCGACTTGAAGGCCTGCCAGCGCCTGGCGGATCGCGTGGTTTCCAACCCCGAGCTCGTCGTGTTGCCCCGAGCCGCGGACGCGCCGATGCCCGACCGGAAGGCGCTCGAGCGAGCCGTGGACCGCGCGCGGGAGGTCTACGATCGCGGCGAGATTGACCGCATCTTGCAGCGCAAAGGCGTAAACCAGGTGAAGCTCAAGCTGAGCTACATGCATCAGCTGCTCGACGACCTCGAGGATTTTTTGGGGGTGAGGGAGCGGCGAAGCGGCGCCCTAGCCGACACGCTGCCGGAGCGCTCGATCCACCTGGCGCAGTCACGCTTCCCCATGAACAAGGGACAGCCGATCCCCCGCCACGCGTTCTTCGAGCGCTGGGAGACGGTGGTCGAGGAACACGCTGCGCTGACAGACGCGTGGCGGGGGCGCTTGGCAGCATTCGTCACTGGGCTGGTCGCCTACGCGCGGCGAGAGATCCCGAAGCGGAAGCTCGAGCGCGGACTGATTTCCTTTGACGACTTGCTGCAGCAGCTGGATGCCGCCTTGAAGAGCCCCCGTGGACCGCAGCTCGCCGACCGCATCCGCAAGCGTTTCCCTGCGGCACTAATTGACGAGTTCCAAGACACGGACAGCATCCAGTGGCGCATCTTCCAGCGCCTCTACGTGGAGCCAGCGTCTCTGCCGACGACTGACTCCGCTGACGGAGTGGGTCCACTCTTCGTGATCGGCGATCCGAAGCAAGCCATCTACAGCTTTCGCGGCGCAGACCTTGGTGTCTACCTACGCGCCGCCCAGGGCACCGCCGAAGCGCGCCGTTACACCATGGGCACCAACTGGCGAACCGACCCTGCACTGCTGAGCGCGCTCAACGGCCTGTATGACGCTCAGCGACTCCAGGTGCCCTTCCTCGTCTCCGGGATCGCCTTTCCACGAGTGTCGCCAAAGCCGGGAGCGAGCGAACGCTTGTGCACCTCGAGCGGGGAGCCCCGTGGCGGCCTGACCCTCGGTTTCGTCGACGCGGAGTTGAGCCAGGCACTCGGCGTCGCCGAGCTCTGCGCCCGTGAAGTGCGCCACACCCTCGCGTCGGCGCTGCGCATCGGCGATCAGGCACTGACTGCTGGGGACATCGCGGTATTGACGCGTACCAACGCTCAAGCGTTCGAGGTGCAACACGCCTTGAACGGCCACGGCATCCCAAGCGTCGTGCTGGGTGATCAAAGTGTGTTCCTCTCGACAGAAGCGCGCGAGCTGGGGCAACTCTTGAGCGCGGTCGCGGAGCCCACTCAGGTGCGCGCCGTCAAGGCCGCGCTCACCACCGAGCTAGTCGGCGTCAGCGCCAACGGCCTCGATGCGCTCGAGCGCGACGACCGCGAGTGGGACGTCTGGACCGCGCGCTTCCGAGCCTGGAACCAGCTCTGGATGCAGCGTGGCTTCGTGCAAATGGTGCAGCGAGTGCTGGCAGAACTGGGGAGCTTCGAACACCTGCTGGCTCTCACCGACGGTGAGCGCCGGCTCACTAACGTGCTGCACCTGATCGAGCTGATCCACGCGGCAGCGCGTGGTCTGCACCTGGGTCCCGCTGGGATCCTGTCCTGGCTCAGCGTGCAGCGGCTCGACAACAGTCAGCGGGTAGAGAACGTACAGGTCCGCCTCGAGAGTGACGAGCGCGCTGTCAAGATCACCACGGTGCACAAGAGTAAAGGCCTCGAGTATCCCGTGGTCTTCTGTCCGTACGCTCACGCGGGCTCCGGGCTCCATCCAGATGACAGCCGACAGCCGGTGTTTCACGATGACGACGGTCAGCTCACCCTTTCGCTGCTGTTCGAAAACGACCCGAAGCACCCCCACAAGCAGCGAGCGGTAAACGAGAGCCTGGAAGAGGCTCTGAGGCTCTTGTACGTGGCTTTGACCCGCGGCAAGCACCTGACCCATGTGTTTTGGGGGGCGATTGGTCACAAGCACCAGAAGCCCTATGCCTACTCCGCGCTTGGCTATCTTCTCCATCCGCCCGACCAGGGGCGCATGGCGTGTGATGTCGATCGGCTCAAGGCCCACTTCAAGGACAAGACGGGCGACGACTTGCTGCGCGAAGTAGCGGACCTAGCGCTCAATATCCCCGGTCTCAGCTTGCGTCGGCTGGATGAGTCCATGCCTGGGGCACCAGTGCTCGGGAATGAGCGTGAACACCCCCTGGTCGCGCGGGGGCGCGAACGCACCATCGATCAATATTTCCGCACGGCAAGCTTCTCGGGGCTCGCAGCCCAAGCGGAGAAGCTCGAGCTAGATCCCGACGAAGGCCGCGACCGCGATCAAGGCGGGGACCTCAGCGATGCCGAGGTGGACTTCTTGACGCCACAGCTCGAGCTCGTGCCCTTCCCTCGTGGTTCGAAGGCGGGAAACTTCTTTCACGACGTACTCGAGCATCACGACTTCACTCGGGACGAAGCCGCTTTGAAGGAGCTGGTGAAGCGCAAGCTCGCGACCCACGGATACGCTGCGGATCTGAGCGATGGCGCCACGAGCGGTATCCAGCGGGCGCTTGCCACGCCTCTGTTCCGCGTCCCTGAAGGGCGCAGCCGCGCGCCGGCTCCGAGCGTCGAGGCGGGTCCGGACGTCGATCTTTGCCTGATGCACCTCGGTCGCAAGGACCGCCTGGACGAGCTCGAGTTTCATTTCCCCGTAGCAATGACACCGGGCTCCGAGCGACTGCACTCGGGTCGGCTAGCGGCCGCCTTCCGCGAACATCCGAGTCCCGCGCTCGCGAGCGGCTACGCCGATCGCATTCAGCAGCTGGGATTTGCCCCGCTGACCGGCTTCCTCAAGGGGTACGTCGATCTGATCTTCCGCAGCCCGAACCCGAACAGCGAGGGCACGCGGCGCTTCTACCTGGTGGACTACAAGACGAACTTTCTGGGGGACTCGCCGGTTCACTACGGCCCTCGGCGCCTCCAAGACGCGATGAGTCACGGGCACTACTACCTGCAGTATCACCTGTATACGCTGGCGCTGCATCGCTACCTCTCGTCGCGCATGCCCGGCTACCGGTATGAGTCAGATTTCGGTGGGGTGCTCTACCTGTTTCTCCGCGGAATGGCTCCCGAACTCGGAAACATGAGCGGGGTCTTCTTCGAGAAGCCGCCGCTCTCGCGGATCCAAGCGCTGTCTCTCGTGATGGAGGGCTCGCGTCAATCAAAGCCACCGCTTGATGGCTCGGCGCCGCCCCTCGGAGTCAACCCCTGATGGCCACGCTACCGCAGGCGGTCCTGGATCTCCACGCCGCCGGGGTGCTCGGCGCCCTCGACGTAGAGTTCGCCCGCGTGCTGGAACGAATCCAGCCGAGCGCTCCGAATGTGCTGCTGGCCGCGGCTCTGGCTAGCCGAGCCGTGCAGCGCGGCCACGTGTGCCTAGACCTGAGAGGACTCGAAAAGCGCGTACTCCTCGACCAGGACGAGCAGCCTGTCGAAGTCGAACTCCCTAACCTGCGTGGCTGGCTGCGTGAACTCAGCCACAGCGCGCTGGTGGCGACCCCAGCCACGTGTCTCGAGCCCACCGCTGCAGGCCACCGCCCGTTGGTGCTTGATGCTCGAGGTCGTGTCTACCTCTGGCGCTACTACGACTATCAAACTCGGCTCGCCACCAATCTCCTCGAGCGACTGGGCCGTGACGTAGCGGTGGACGAGCAGGTGCTGGCGCGCAGTGTCTCCCGGCTCTTCGCGGACAGTCGAGAGGACCCCGACTTGCAGCGGGTCGCAGCGCTAGTAGCGGCATGTTCGGCGTTCTCGCTGATCAGCGGCGGCCCTGGCACGGGCAAGACCACGACCGTCGTGCGCATCCTCGCCACCCTGATCGAGCAATCGCGCGCACTCGGAAAAGATCCCCCACGTATCCTGCTGCTAGCGCCCACCGGAAAGGCGTCACAGCGCCTCGCGGAAGCGATCACCGCGCAGAAGTCCAAGCTAGCCTGTGACGACTGGGTGAGCGAGGCGATCCCTACGGAAGCGCTCACGATTCATCGAGCCCTGGGCTATCAGCCACACTCCCCGACACGCTTTCGCTACGGCGCTGGTGAGCCGCTCTCCGCGGACTGCGTGCTGATCGACGAGAGCAGCATGGTCGACTTGGCATTGCTGACCAAGCTCGTCGAAGCCGTACCCAGACACGCTCAGCTGATCTTGATCGGGGACAAAGATCAGCTCTCCAGCGTCGAGACTGGGGCGATCCTAGGTGACGTGTTCAATCCGTCGACCCTCGCCGGGTACTCCCCAGAGTTCGTGACCCGCGTAGCAAGCCTCAGCGGGGATCGCCTGCCGAAGCCGAGGGGGGCGCGTGCCGGGGGGCGCGCCGGGCTCGCCGACTGCATGGTGCATCTAACGAAGAGCTACCGCTACTCGAGTCAGGGCGGGATCGGCGCCCTCGCGCGTGCCATCAACGCCGGTGATGCGCGGGCGGCCTGGGATAGTTGTCAGGGCAGATCCGGGGTGAGCTTCATCACGGGCGAACCGGCCGAGCTGGAGCCCAAGCTGGGACAGCTCGCTGTCGAGGGCTACCGTGGCTATCTCGCAGCCACCGATCCCGCACGCAAATTGGAAGAGCTCTCCCGCTTTCGCATGCTCACCGCACACCGTCGCGGCCGCCTCGGTGTTGAGCAGCTGAACCAGCTGTGTGAGCGTGCCCTCGCCGATGCTGGGCTGATTCGGCTGTTCTCGGGCTTCGAACAACGCGCGAACTGGTACCCCGGGCAGCCGATTCTGGTCACGCAAAACGACTACCAGCTCGGGCTCTTCAACGGCGACATCGGGGTCGTCACCCGCAGTGAAGACGGCCGCCTGCGCGCGTGGTTCTTGAGCGCCGCCAGTGGTGAGACGCCGAGCTTGCGCGGGATCTTGCCAGCACGCCTACCGCCGCACGAGACAGTGTACGCAATGACCGTGCACAAGAGTCAGGGGTCTGAGTTTGATCAAGTGGCGCTGGTCCTCCCCCCCAAACCCTCGCCCATCCTGACCCGCGAGCTGATCTACACCGCAGTCACTCGCGCCAAGCGCGAGGTCACATTGGTAGGCCAGCGGGCGATCCTCGAGGCCGGCGCCTCCCAGCGCATCCGCCGTGCCTCAGGCCTCTCGGAGATGTTGTGGGGGTTCGAGCTCCCGGAAGAAGCCGCGGTCACGCTACCCACGGCCCAGCGCAAAGCGGAGCAACTCAAGCTGCCGTTCTGAGCGACCTTTGTTTGGCGCCCCTGGCGTGTCTGCCGTAACACGCGCTGTGGGTGTGAGCACCACGCCCAGCAGGCAGACCCGCGCGTTTCAGCGCGGATCTGACCTGGCACACGCCTTGTTTAAGTGGCCGCGTGCTACGCGGGTTGAACGCATCACTTGGGGGAAGTGAAAAGCCTGGGAATGGAGTCTGGCGCTGGAGCGTCCGCTGCTGTTTCCTGGGCCTGGTTGCTTGGCTCCTCGTCCAACGCCTCAACTACCCCGGTGAAAGGCTCGACTACGGCGCGCTCGAGTCGACCCGCTACCTAGCGAGCGACGGCCAGCTGCTCTACGAAGCTCGCTCGGAGCGCGGCGGCTACCAGCGCCCGGTGCCGCTTCAAGCGGTGTCGGCGTACCTGGTCTCGGCGACCATCTCGAGCGAGGATCGCTACTTTTGGAGCCATCCGGGCGTCGACCCAATCGCGGTCGCGCGAGCCGCCTGGCTCAACGTAGAGCGAGGACGCGTGGCCTTCGGTGGGTCCACGATCACTCAGCAGCTCGCGGGGTTGCTCGAGCCGCGCCCTCGCACGTTCTCGGGCAAGGCCGCGGAAGCGCTCGACGCTTTTGGGCTGGAGCTCCGGCTCTCGAAGGGAGAAATCCTCGAGCAGTACCTGAACCGGGCCTATTACGGGCGCCTCGCTTATGGCGCGGAAGCGGCGGCCAATCAGTTCTTCGGCAAAGCCGCAAAGGCTCTGACGTTGGACGAAGCGGCGCTGCTCGCGGTGTTGCCACGAGCACCGAGCTACTACGACCCTGACAGACATCCCGGCCACGCCCTCGAGCGACGCCGGTATGTCCTGTCGAGCATGGCGGCTCGTGGCTGGATCAGCCGCGCAAGCGCCGAACTCGCTGCCAGTCAGCCGCTCCGAATAATTCCACGAGGCAAAGAACGCCACGCGCCCCACGCCCTCGACTACCTGAGTCAGCGCACCTCCGCGAAGCAGCACGAGGTCGAGACCACCGTGGACTTGGAACTTCAGGCACGGAGCCTCACGCACCTCCGCCAACACCTGGAACGCCTCGAGGCGGATGGAGCGACCCAGGGCGCAGTGGTGGTGATCGAGAACGCGACGCGCCACGTGCTAGCGCTGGTCGGGTCGCGCGAGTACGAGCAGCGGGAGCTCGCGGGGGCGGTCAACGGAGCGCTCAGCCCACGCCCCCCCGGATCGACGCTCAAGCCGTTCGTGTACGCCCTAGCGCTCGAGGGTGGCGCGAGCCGAGACACGTTGCTCCTCGACGCTCCCCTGAACTTCGAAGGCTACGCGCCGCGCAGCGCCTCCGGGACCCACCACGGCTGGGTGCGGCTAGACCAGGCACTTGGCAGTTCGCTGAATACGCCAGCGGTGCTGGTGGCGGAGCGCGTGGGGGCCGATCGCCTCAAGCAACGCCTGGTTGCCCTGGACTTGATCCCGGAGGATACGGAGCCGAATCTGGCGCTCGCACTCGGTGGTTCGAGCGTGCGACTAATCGACCTGACCAACGCCTACGCTACCCTGGCGCGAGACGGCGAACACCAGCGTTGGACCTTGCTGCGCGGTGAGGGCGCCAGCGTAACGCGACGAGTGTTCTCCGCCGTAGACGCGCGAAACGTGCTCGGGATGCTCTCCGACGCCAAGACTCGCGAGCTCGAGTTTGGCGTCGACACACCCCTCGGGAACGACGGCAGCGACGTGCCGCTAGCTGGTAAGACGGGAACCTCGCAGTCGTTTTGCGACAACTGGACGGTCATCGTGACTCCGCGCTTCAGCGTGGGTGTCTGGGTTGGCAACTTCGACGGCGAGCCGCTGCACGGACTGCTGGCGATGCACGGCGCTGCCCCCCTCGCGCGCGCGATCGCGCTCAGTTTGCCCGGCGGGGGGGAGCCGCGGTGGCGTGAGGCGCCCCCGATCAAGCCGTCGACCTGGTCAGCACTCGCGCATCGCCCTTTACTCGAGCAACCCAGCCAAGGCGCGCGCTTTCGCATCGATCCGCTGCTCCCCCGCACCGCCCTCGCGCTCGAGCTGAGAGCCACCCCTCTGCCTGGCCTCAGGGCGCGCTTCCAGGTCGACGGTAGGCCGCTCGCTGGTGACCGCTATCGCGCCAGCTGGCCACTAACTCCCGGCCATCACGTTGCTCGCGTCGAGTTGCTCGACGATCGAGGACGGATCGTCGAAAGCTCCCAGGACCATGATTTCCACGTGGAAGGAACATGAGCATGAGAACGCATCGATTGTTGTCCCTGAGCCTCGCGCTCTGTTTCCTCGGCTGCGAAAGCCAGCCCTCCCAGGATCTGCTCAGCACCGCAGAGAGCGAGCTCTTACCGGGCACGAATCTGGAGCAAAAGCTGCCGCCGCCGAGCATCAACATGCCCACCGGTCAGGTCGTGCTCGGCCCTGCCGGCAAGCTTCCAATCCTGGTCAAAGGCGTGGAGAGCGCGCGCCTCAGGGTGGTCCCCATCACTCCCGCTGAGTTCGCGCTCGCCAGCAAGCACGCGGGCTATCATCCCCCCGACGAGGATGTGTTGGAGCAGGTCGGGCATGGCTTCGCTGGGCGCGCTACCACACGCTTCGTCGCGCCCGAGGACCCGGCAACCGAGAGCCGTATCGAGCTCGACCCGTTCGTCGCGCTCAAACAGGCGGGCGGGAAACGCCCCGAGCTCTTGTTCGTGGTGCTCGACACCCCTGGAACGTACAGCCGCGCCAGCGTGATTCAACGCGGGGGTTTGGCGAGTTTGCTCAAGCTGGGTGCCGAGAGCGGCATCGCCTGGGTCACCCGGACCACCGACGGCAAGCCTCAAGCGGCGGCGCGCGTCACGTTGACCCAAGGTGCGGCCGTGCGATTCTCCGGAACCACCGACGCTTCAGGCATTCTGAAGCTACCTGGGCGCTCGAAGCTGTATCTGCCCAGCGCCTCGAAGGACTCGGAAGAGCCCTTGATACTCCGCGCGGAAACGGCCAGTGCTTTGGTTCTACAGACAGAGCGCTGGAACGATGGCGTCGACAGCTGGAGCTACGGTCTGCCGAGCGCGTACTACGAGTCAGCAGATGGGCTGCGCGGCATCGTCACGGCGGAGCGCGGCATCTTCCGCCCCGGTGAGACCGTGAATCTGCTCGGCGTGCTCCGTCAGCGCGACGCAAAAGGCAAACTTCAGGTGGCTCGCGGCAGCTATCAACTCAGCGTTCGCGATCCTGACGGAAACGAAGTGCTCAACCAAAAGCTCCAGCCGACGCGTTTTGGAACGCTGCGCTCCAACCTCAAGCTGCCCACCAGCTCCCGCCTCGGGAGCTATCAGGTGCGCCTCGCCTCCGGAAAAGGCGACTTGAGCAGCAGCTTCGAGGTCGGCAAGTACCGCGCTTCGCGCTTCGAGGTGAAGCTCGGTAGCGCGGTAACGGAGGGAGAGGGCGGCGGCCTGGTGATCCCGGTCAGCGCCAACTACCTGTGGGGCGCGCCGGTCAAGAACGGCAAAGTGCACTACTCCGTGAGCACCCGGGCACACCGCGCGTACAACGACGCAGGCTTCGACTTTGGGAACAGCCGCGGCACGAGCTCCTACGATCGCATCGACTCGGATCTCGAACTCGACGAACACGGCAACGGTAAGATCCAGGTCACTGCCGACCTCATCCGTGGGGAACAGAGTTCTCAAACCATCGACCTGATGGTCAACGTAGACGTCAGTGACATCGGAGGCGATAGCATCAGCACCCAGGCGGCGGTGCCGCGCTCGACGACGAGCGCAGCAGTCGGACTGCGCAACACGAGCTGGGCCGTCGATCCCGGTCGCGGCTGGGACATCGACGTGATGGCGGAGCTCCCCGACGGAAAGCCTGCCGTCCGGAACGTCGACCTCGTGCTGCACCGTCGCTACTGGAAGAGCTACACGGAAGAGACAAGCTACGGCAGCCGCTACCGCGGCGGGTGGGAAGAGGACGAGGTGGAGACCAAGCGCGTCAGCACCCAGGTGGGCGGATCGCGCGTCCACTTCGCCCTGCCTTCTGGAGGCGAATACCGCATCGAAGCGCGAGTCGAAGGTGAGCAGGCCTACTCTGAAGCGAGGGTTTGGGCTTACGGAGGAGGCGCATACGGCGCCGCTGACAACAACCCGCGCATGGACCTCCGCGCGGACAAACAGAGCTACGACCCGGGGGACACGGCGAAGCTCTTCGTGGCCTCCCCGTATGCCAAGTCCACCGCGCTCGTGACCCTCGAGCGCGAGGGGATCCTCAGCGCATACACCACTGAGCTCGATGGCGCCGAACGCCCTGTAGAGGTGCCGCTCACGGACGCTCACCTACCAAACGTGTTCGTCTCGGTCGCGACGGTGCCAAGCGGACTGGACCGGGGCGGCCCTTCGGCGGGCACACCTTTCCGCATGGGATATACCAACCTCGAGGTGAGCCCTGCGGAGCGCCGCCTCAAGGTGGAGCTCCGCCCGGCGAAACAGACCTATGAACCGGGGCAAGAGGCCCTGGTGGATGTCCTGGTCAAAGATCAATCCGGTCGCCCAGCGGCTGCCGAGGTGACGCTATGGGCGGCTGACGAAGGCGTGCTGATGCTCACCGGCTACGAAACACCAGACCCGTTCGCACCTCTTTACGCAAAGCACGTGATCGACGTCAGCACCTCGAGCAGCCTGATGCGCTTCGTGTCACCGGACCCGGTGTACTGGGATGCCACCGGAGGGGACTCGGCACCCGGAGAAGAGAGCGCATTTCGCTCACGCTTCCTGGGCACCGCGTTCTTCTCGAAGCACGGCGTCGTCACGGATCGGAGCGGTAAGGCACAAGTCAAGCTTCCGCTGCCGGACAACCTGACTCGCTGGAGGCTGATGGCCGCTGTCGCTGACGCTGGTCAGCGCTTCGGCCGGGGCGAAGCCAGCATCACCACAAAGAAGCCCGTACAAGTCGTTCCCGCCCTACCTCGTTTCCTCACGGCAGGAGATACGGTCGACCTCGGCTTCGTCGTGCACGAACAAACGGGCAAGGGGCGCCACGCGAAGCTGCACGTCAGCCTAGAGTCAACTGCCAAGGGCAAGCAACCAGCGCGCATCGATGGCGACGCAGACCGCGATTTCGATCTGACCCCCGACGGCCAGATGGCACTCAAGTTCCGCGTCAAAGCCGAGGAGCCGGGCGAGCTGGTGGTGAAAGCCAAGCTGGAAGCGGGCAGCGACCGCGACGCGGTCAAGCTCACACTGCCCGTCCACCCGAAGCTCCCCTACACGAAGCGCATGGTCGGCGACGGCCGCATCAACAAGTCGGCGAGCGTGGCGCTCAAGCTCCCGGATACGGCGCAGGCGGGCGTGGGAAGCTTGGAGCTCTCGCTGTCTTCTTCGGTGCTGGCGTCACTACAAGGCGGCATCGATTCGCTCCTCGAGTATCCCCACGGCTGCGTCGAGCAGACCACGTCGCGACTCATCCCGCTGGTCATGCTCGAAGAGCTGATGCGTCGCTCCGGAGACTCACGGCTCTCTGGCGCGGCGCACCACCGCCGCATGGACGCAGCGATCGCTCACGTGTTGGAGCATCAAAACAGCGATGGCGGTTGTGGGCTCTGGCCAGACTCCGACACGGAAGGCT